>JAZKYQ010000001.1:0-8768 GCA_045612205.1 Acutalibacteraceae bacterium
TAATTTTTTCTGCTTCAAGTCTGGTTAAACAAACACTTGCTGTTTTCTTATCTGTAAGCAAAGCAAAATCAATCGGCACAAAAACTGTACCAACTTCTGCGTTTGAAATATCTTTTTTTATTTCCGATAAAATTACAGGTCGTTCCATACAAACTCACCTCGTTGAAAATAGTATATACTTTTTTCAACAACTTATCAAGAGTTAATTTAATTTTTTTATAAAAATTTATGTAATAGCACAGCTTGTTTCCGTCATCAAGAGCCGCTCTGCTTCTTCTCTTGACAACAAAAACATTCTGTGCTCTGCGGGAATTACGAGGGTGACACCCTCACCATATAACCGTTAAGGTTATCAAAAAAATCTTCAAGGAAGGATGTAACAATTCAATAACACTCAGACGAAAAAATTTTTTCTTCTTGGCGGCAGGTGAAAAGCAAAAAAATATTTTTCAATTTTTTCCAAAACTCAGGAACATTTTTGCGTTTTAATGTCGTTATATATATGGAGAGAAAAATATTTTTAAACCCTTCGACAAAATCAGCATTGACAAATTTTTCTTGTTAATGTACAATAGCTCCGTCAACATAAGACATAAAAATGATAGCCCGCTGATGCAACAGGTCTCTGCCCCTTTCAGCGAGCGGAACGGACAGAAGTGAACCCCCTTTTCTCTTTTTTCTTTTGCTTTGATTTAATTCAAAGCCGTTACATATTTTGGGTTAAAAACAGAATACCGGCGCGGAAAGAATTTTTCTTCCACGCTTGTTTCTGTTGCCCGAAGTATGTAGCGGCTTTTTTGTTTTGCAATTTTCTTGCGGCAAGTTGTAAATGTTTTAAAAATATTTCAGCTTTCGGGTTACCACTCAGCCTCTCTCAGTGCATATAGGTGAGAGTTGTTTTGATGGTTAGTCTGTAAACAAATTGAAAACAATTTCGATTTAGGGTGTCCATTTGGACTCTCCCAGTCCTAATAAGTGAGGAATTATTTCCATGCCAAAACAAAAAGCTCAAAACATTTGGAAAGGAGTCAGAAAAAGTTCAGAACAACAAAACAAGCCTAACAACAATTATCAGAATACAAAGAATGCGGTTTTAGGCGGCATCAGTATCAGCAAGCACTGAATTCGGGTACTCACAATTCGTGCTTTGCTTCAACTTAAATGCAATGGCATTAGTATCAGCAAGCAATGGATATGAGTACTCGGCATCCTTGCTTTGTTACTACTTAATGCGTGGCATCAGTATTAACAAGCAATGGATTTGTACGGTCAAATTCGCTTGTTTCTACTTAAATGCCGTGGCATTAGTATCAACAAGCAATGAATTTGAATATCCAAATTCCGCTTGTTAGGGAGCTGCCCTAAAACCCCAACAGAAAAAATAAAAAAGAAAGGAGACAAAAAAATGAGTGAAGCTGTGTACAAGATTAAAGATTTAAGTGAAGATGAATTCAATTTCATCACAGCGTTTATGAAAGAAATTAAAAATTTGATTTCAAAAATTTCTGTGATGACACAAGAGGAACGGTTAGCTTGGTACGAAAAGTTTCAGTATCCTCGCCCGATAAACTTTGAAAAGAAAATTGACGGAACAGTTTATTCGGTTAACAGTCACTTCAATCAGAAATCAAATGAACCTTTAGTCAGAAAAATTGAAAGAATAATTTTAAAAGAAGAACAGTAAAAAAACTAAAACATCACACTTTAAACTGTTGAAGTTAGATAAAAGTTATGCTATACTATAGATGTCCTACAATTCAAATCATAACGGCTGTGGAAAGGAGCATAATGCGTAAACAGTCAGAAAAAATTACCGCCCTTTATTGCCGACTGTCAAGAGATGATGAACAGGAAGGCTTGTCGGGCAGTATAAAAAATCAACAGGCAATACTTGAAAAGTATGCCAAAGAAAACGGTTTAAAAAACACAAGAGTGTTCATTGATGACGGATGGTCAGGTGTAACCTTCACAAGACCTGCCTTCACGGAAATTATGGAGCTCGGCGAGCAAGGAAAAATTTCTACGCTCATAGTCAAAGACCATTCCCGTCTCGGAAGAAACAGGCTTGTTGTCGGTCAGTTGCTTGAAGAAGAGTTTGACCGAATGGGTATCAGATACATTGCCATAATGGATAACATTGATACAGCAAAGGGTATAAGTGATATTGTACCGATGCAAGATTTGTTTAACGAGTGGCACGCAAAGAACACAAGTCAGAAGGTAAGAAATGTTTTTAAAAGTAAAGGAATGTCAGGTGCACCTCTCACAACTAATCCACCCTTCGGTTATATGAAAAATCCTGAGAACACAAAAGAATGGATTGTTGATGAGCCTGCTGCCAAAGTTGTAAGAAAAATTTTCAATCTCTGCATTGAAGGATTAGGTCCGTCACAGATTGCAAAGAGGTTAAAGGCTGAAAAGATAATGACACCTACGGAATATTGGAGCAGCATTGGTCGTTGTTGTTCTAAACCGCCTGCAAGACAATTTAATTGGAGTCCTGATACTATTGCCGGTATTCTTTCTAAACAAGAGTACTGTGGTGACACAGTTAACTTTCGTTATACGAGAAAATCTTTTAAGAACAAGAAGCGTATTGAAAGGCCCGAAGATGAGTGGATAATTTTTACAGATACGCACTCTGCAATAATCAGTAGAGAGGATTATGCTTTGGTGCAAGAGTTAAGAGAACACAGACGAAGGCCAACCCGAACAGGATTTATAAGTATGTTTTCAGGACTTATGTATTGCGGTGATTGTGGAGAAAAACTTTACTATTGTTCAACAAACAATTACAAACGCCATCAAGCATTCTTCTGTTGTTCGGCTTATAGAAAAAATTCTGATGTGTGTTCAGTACACTACATTAGAGAAAAAGTTATCAATGAACTTGTGCTTGAAAGTATGAAAAGAGTTTTGTGGTATGTTCAATGTTATGAAACTCAATTTGCAAAAGAGCAGATGAACATTCTTGACATAAGGCAACAGAAAGAATTACTTACCAAACACAGAGAACTTGAAAAAGCAATCAGGCGTGTTAGTGAAATTGACAACATAATTCAGAAGCTTTATGAAGACAACATTATCGGCAAAGTATCTGATGAAAGATTTGCAACCTTGTCATTGTCTTTAGAAAGTGAGCAGAAAACCTTAAAGGAAACCATTCCCACAATGGAAGAGTATATCAGTAACGCATCCGTTAAGAAAGAAAACTTACAACAATTCATTGATAAAGCTAAGCGTGTAACAAGACTTAAAGAATTGACACCTGAAATTGTGCATGAGTTTATTGAAAAGATTGTTGTATCAAAGCCAACATACATTGATGGGGTAAGACACCAAAGCATTGATATCTATTACAAAGGTGTCGGCATCATCAAATTCTTTTTTGCGGAAGAAATGGAAGCTCTTTATCAGAAGCACATTAACAGCAAACGACCAAAAGAAAAAACGGCATAGCATAAGCTACACCGTGAAAAATCAATATTTTTACTACAAAAGCCACCTCGGGGTACCAACTTCCTTATGAAGGGTACCCCGAAGGTGTCTTTTTATCACGTCTAGTTAAATTATTCAGCGTCGCCGCTCATCTGACCGATGATTGACTGAACCCATTCAGCAAGAGCCTTGATGAATGCTGCGATGTCGTCCCAATAAGTTTCAACAAAGCTGAAGAATACGTTGTTGTTATCCATTTTCATAATCCTCCTTAAATTCAAATGAGATTTTACCTTTACACTATTTTAATATAAAGTTATTTCGTTGTCAATAGTTTTTACGCTGACTTTAATTTTGTTTCTGATTTTTTGGTGAACTTACGTTGCTTGTGAAGATAGATTATAATAAGGGGAATGTCCGCAAGAAGCCAGGCGGCAGGCCCTGCATAGCAGATTGCATCAAAGCCTATCATCGGTGTAAGCACAAAGGCAACAAGGAGTCTGCCGAAGAATTCACCCACACCTGCAACGGAGTTTGCAAAGGTGAAGCCGAGTCCCTGAAGCGTGTTGCGCATTACGAAAAGCACGGCAACAAGGCTGTAGCACTGAGCAATTGCAAGGATGTAGCGCTTTGCCGCTGCCATAATGTCGGGATTGAATTCCTCCATAAAAAGAGACACAACAGGCTCACAAAGAAGATAAAGAGTGATGCTCATAAACACGGAAACGGCAAGGTCAAGAAGAAAAATCTTTTTTACACTCTGCTTTATTCTTTGGTAGTTTCCCGCTCCGTAATTCTGCCCGACAAAGGTCTGCGTGGCAACGCCGAGACCTGACATTGGTATGTTTGTAAGCCCCTCAACTCTGCCTGCAGCGGTGAAGCCGGCAATGACGCTTGTGCCGAAGGAGTTAACAACGCTCTGAAGACACATTGAGCCCACAGAGGTCATCGTAAACTGAAGGGATACGGGAATGCCCAGAGAAATCTGCTTGAGGGAAATTCTTCTGTCGGGTACAAGATCTTTTTTTGCAAAGGGAATTCTCTTTAAAAAGAACAGCACATAGGTTCCGCCGAGAGCTGCCGTTGTGATGTGGCAGATAAGAGTTGCCGCTGCAGCTCCCTCAACACCCCAGCCGAAAACCTTTACAAAGAGCATATCCAGGATGAAGTTGAGAATTACCGTTGTTATAAAAAAGTAAAGAGGCTTTTTGCTTTCGCCCACGCTTCGTGAAATTGCGGTGAAGTTGTTTGAAAGCATCTGAAAGGGAATGCCGTAATAGATGATGTTGAGATAGGATGACGAAAGTCCGATAATTTCCTCGGGAGTGCCGATAAGCCTGAGAAGAGGAGAGGAAAGAAGGTGAGCAATAACTGCAATCACCGAGCCGATAATAAAAGCAAGAGCGATACTGTTTCCTGCAAAGCGGGAGGCTTTTTTTATGTCACCTGCACCGTAAGCGTGGGAAACGGGAATGGAAAAGCCGCTTGTAAGTCCCAATGCCGCACCGATGATGAAGGAGTTGATTGCACCCACGCTTCCCACTGCGGCAAGAGCCTCGTTGCTGACATAACGGCCGACTATGATGTTATCCACAAGGGAGTAATTGTACTGAAGCATTGAGGAAGCCATAATCGGCAAGGAGAAAAGTATGATCGTTTTAAGTGGGCTTCCCGTAAGCATTTCATTTTTGCGGTCTTTCATTCTGTCACTTCCTTTTTTTACTTGTGGAATTATACTACGGCAGAAAATATCTGTCAATAAAAAGCTTGACATAAAAGTTAAAAACACCCGGAAAACTTCCGAGTGCTTTTAAAAGGAGAAAATATGAAGAAAACATTATAGTGGAGAAATCTTAATTAAGTCCGAACCCTTGCGGTTCGCTTGTGTTTTGCAATCTCTCTCGATTGCATAGATATAATACAACACATTTTCAGAAAAATCAATAGTTTTTTGCGAAAAAAATGCACTTCTACCTTTTGGTTAAAGTGTAAGTATTTTTTTGCAAGATTTTGTTCAATATGTACAAAGATATGGAGCTTTGATACTGTGAAAGAAAAAACAGAGCTTCTTTAAGGATTGAAAAAGCACAATATATTGTGGAAAAAAAGAAGGAGGGAAAATTCTTTGTAATTTTACACGTTTTTAACAGCCTTCAATATTAAGAATTATTTATTTGACTTTAGTTTATCTTGGTGTTAATATTATTGTACAAAGAAAAAGACGGTGAATTTATTTGCCTGATTTTTATGAAATCCCCGAAAGGAATGACGGCCGAGGGCTGTCGGTATTACATTATGGATAAGAAAAAAGCTTTACTTATAGTAAATCCTTGCTCAGGCAGAAACAAATCAAGAGCAAGCATTGATGAAATTGTTGAAAAGTTCTCGGACAAGGGCTTCGAGCTTGAGGTACATAAAACCACCTGTCAGGGTGATGCAACGGAAATTGTAAAAAGAGAGCTTAAGGATAAGAGTCTTGTTGTCTGCTGCGGCGGTGACGGTACACTTAACGAAACCATCAACGGTGTAATGGATATGCCCAAGCGTGTGCCTATCGGCTACATCCCTTCAGGCACAACAAACGATATTGCAAATTCACTTCATATTCCCACTGATATTGAAGAGGGAACCGAGCTTATTGCAAAGGGTCAGCCCAACGATTATGACATCGGTCTTTTCAATAACAGATACTATTCTTATGTTGCCTCCTTCGGAGCATTCTCCAAGGCTTCCTATGTGACAAGTCAGAAGATGAAGAATATGTTCGGCAGAGCTGCATACATTGCTTCAGGTGTTGCCGATGTAAAAGATATTCATAACATCAGAATGAGAGTCGAATACGACGGCGGCATCATTGAAGGCAAGTTCGTTTTCGGTACGGTTTCAAACTCTCTTTCTGTCGGTGGGTTCATTACTCTTCCCGACGGAACAGTTAAGTTCAACGACGGCAAGTTCGAGGTAATTCTCGTTAAGGACTTCAAGCCTCACAAGCTTCTTTCACTTATGTATAAGGTTATGGCACAGAAGTATGACGGCAAGGAAATCATTATGTTCAGCACAAATAAGCTCAAGATTACTGCTCTTGATGAGGATGTGCCCTGGACAATTGACGGTGAGTTTGCAGGCAGTCACCGTGAGGTAAGAATCAATGTTCTTGAAAGAGCTGTTGAGCTTTACGCTCCCGAAACCGATCACTTCCTCCCGAGACCCGTTGTTATCGAGCCTGTTGAAGAGGAAGCCGGTGAAAAGGAAGACTGGAGAAGCCGCTTCAAAAGAAGCAAGGCTGAAAAGAGTAAGAAGGCCGACAAGTCAGAGGATTTCCCCGAAGCAGACACTAAATCCGAGGGTGAGGTTCTTGACGTGGTTGATCTTGACAAGGAAGGTCAGAGCGTGGAGCAGAACTGATTGCAGACTGATTAATAATGTCCCTTTCTTATTTTTACAAATTTGTATATTGTTATTTAAACTTTATTAAGAAAAACAGGGTTAAGATAAACAGATTTTATTATTTTGTGGCATTATGATAATAAAAAATTTCGGAAAAATGAAAAAAGTTTAAACAAATTATTGACAAACTTCACTTAATGATGTATACTTTGCGTGTAGAACAATAAAGGGGGATAAATCCGATGAGTTATGTGGATTATATCAAGGCTTTGATTGACTTTTTGATGAAGCTTGTTTCCTTCTTCAAGCAGAGTGACAACACTGAAGAAGAGAAGACTGTCTGAAAAAATGAATCTGTTAACGGCGTTGTGTTTCAGCACGGCGCCGATTTTATTTTATACAAATATATAAAGAAAAATCCGCCTTAAAGCTGAAGGCGGATTTGAGTGTTTTATTAAGCATCCTTTTTGTTTATTTTTATGAAATGCCTTATAAGGTAAACGATTGCACCTACCGGGATTGCGCAGATGATTATTTTTATTATAAGATGTATAGGAATGTAATCGTAAATTCCGTCACCGAGGATGGTGAAAAGCACAACTCTGGGCATAATGCCGATAACGGAAGCAAAGAAATAGCGGTGGAAGCTGCACCTTGATGCGCCCCAGAAAAGGCTTACAAAGTCAATTGGGAAAACGGGAAGGGCACGTATTGGCAGAAGTGCAAGGAAGTTGTCGTTAAGCTTCATGTCAAGGATTTTCTTTCCTGCCTTGGTTTTTTCAAGCTGCTTGTTTACATACTCTCCGCCAAGGAAAAGCCCGAGGAAATAAGTCACGGTAACCTCAATTATAATACCGACAAGGCTGATAAGTGAAGCTGTCAGCGGCTCAAAGGCCATACCCGTTGAAATATATATAAGGGAAGCGGGTATAATAAAAAGAATGGATTTTGTAAGATAAACGCCCCAGATGGTAAGCACGGCAACGAGCGTACTGCTGCTTGCATCAACAAGGGCACGCACATCAATGTTTTTGAGCCTGTCATAATTTATTACGGCAATGACAAATATAATCATTGCAACGGCAACTCTGACAAGAGCCTTTACGGTTGATTTTGTTTTTTCGCTCATGTTTTCCCTCCAAGAAGAATGTAACGGGTATTATACAACTTATAAATATATTTTACAAGGGAAAAAGAAATAAAAAATCAAATAAATAATATAATTTTAAAAAAATAAATATAGACTTTTTACTTTTATGATGTTATACTAACATCAAATGCGCAACATTGAATTTAATGAGGTGGCTTATGACAGTAAAAGATAAAATTGAAAGAAAAGCCGTTGACGTTGCTCTTACTGAGATTCTTAAATATGTTGACAAGAACCCTCAGGAGAACATCATCAAGCTTTATAACCTCGGTGTAAAGCTTCTCGGCGGCACCTTCCCTCAGAAATACCTTGACAAGGTCAGGGAAATCATTGTGGAAGGCGACAATGTTTACTATAATATGGCTCTTGATATTCTTAAGGATATCGACAGAGGTATGCTTAAAAAGCTCATTCTTGCAATGGGTCTTGGTGCAGGCGTCAAGGGTACAAAGGCAGTAAGAGAAAACCGTGAAAAGTATAAGTGCAACATTCCCTTCCAGATTCTTATTGACCCCACAAGTGCCTGCAATATGAAGTGTAAGGGCTGCTGGGCAGCTGAATACGGTCACAAGAACAGCCTTACCTATGAAGAAATGTCAAGCATTGTTTCACAGGGCAGAGAGCTTGGCACACACTACTATATGTTTACAGGCGGTGAGCCTCCTATCCGTAAGGATGACATCATAAAGCTTTGTGAAACCTATCCCGACTGTGCCTTCCTTTCTTACACAAACGGCACTCTCATCGATGAAAAATTCTGCGATGAAATGATCAGAGTCGGCAATATCGCTCT
>JAZKYQ010000002.1:0-18596 GCA_045612205.1 Acutalibacteraceae bacterium
ATTTGATGCTTTTAAAATGGATGCAACTGCAGTTATCGCTGATGCAAAGGCTGCCTGCGATGCAATTGCTGCTAAGCTTGATTCATATAAATCAGCTTGGACAGATGAGCCTGTTAAGGCTAAGGCTGAATATAATGCAGAACTTGACCGTTGTTATAACGAAAAGCTTGACGGTGTACTTTCACAGAAGAGAGCTCTCGGTATTATCAATGAAGTTATTGCAGATGATTCTATCGTCATTGGTTCGTCAGGCTCACTTCCCGGTTGTCTTCAGAGAATTTGGAAAACAAAGGCTCCCTATACTTACCATGTTGAATACGGTTTCTCGTGTATGGGTTATGAAATCTGTGGCGCTCTCGGTGCTAAGCTTGCCCGTCCCGAGTGTGAAGTTTATTCAATGGTCGGTGACGGAAGTTTCCTTATGCTTCACAGCGAGCTTTATACTGCTGTTCAGGAAAACAAAAAGATTAATATTATGCTTTTTGATAACAGTGGTTGGGGCTGTATTGAAAACCTTCAGAACAATCAGGGTACAGATACCTTCGGTACACGCTTTACAAGAAGAAACGATGAAAGCGGACTTCTTGACGGTGAAATCATAATGACTGATTATGCTAAAATCGGTGAAGGATACGGCTGTAAGGCTTACAGCATTTACACCGAAGAGGAGCTTTATGCAGCTCTTGAAGATAGCAAAAAGCAGACAATACCGACTCTTTTTGATATCAAGGTTGGCCACAAGTCAATGACCGATGGTTATGACTCATGGTGGAGAGTTGGCGTTGCTGAGGTTTCAGAAAGTAAAACCGTTCAGGCTTGCTACGAAGATATGAAGTCAAACATTGAAAAGGCACGTCTTTATTAATGAATAAAGTTAAAGGAGAATTTTAAAATGCTTAACAAAGAAAAAGTAAATCTTGCCTGTGCTCCTATCGCATGGACAAACGATGATATGCCGGATCTCGGCGCAGAAAACACCTTTGAACAGTGTGTAAGTGAGATGGCTCTTGCCGGCTTCACAGGAAGTGAAATCGGTAATAAGTATCCCAAGGATGTTGAAACTCTCAAGCATAAGCTTGATGTAAGAGGTATGAGAATCTGTAACGCTTGGTTCTCCTCGCTTCTTCTTTCAGATGGCTATGAAGCTACAATCGAAGCTTTTATCAAGCACAGAGATTTCCTTCACGCTCTCGGTGCTAAGGTTATCGGTGCTTCAGAGCAGGGTAACAGCATTCAGGGTAAGGATCTCAGCATCTTCGCTGCAAAGCCTGTTTATACTGATGAACAGTGGGCACTTATTGCAAAGGGCTTCAATGAAATGGGCAGACTTGCAAAGGAAAAGGGTATGTACTTTACTGTTCATCACCATATGGGTACAGGTGTTCAGACTGAAGAAGAAATCGACAAGCTTATGGAGCTTACAGATCCTGATCTTGTATATCTTCTTTTCGATACAGGTCACCTTTCATTCAGCGGTGAAGATGTTGTAGGCGTACTCAAAAAGTATGTTCACAGAGTAAAGCACGTTCATCTTAAGAGCATCCGTCAGAGTGTTATCGATGAAGCTAAGGTTAAAGGCTACAGCTTCCTTGACTGTGTGCGTGCCGGTTCATTCACAGTTCCCGGTGACGGTGATTTCGACTTTACTCCTGTTTTTGATATTCTTGATGAAGCAGCCTATGAAGGCTGGGTAGTTGTTGAAGCTGAGCAGGATCCTGCAATTGCTAATCCTTATGAATATGCAGTTCTTGCAAGAAACTACATCAGAGAAAAGACAGGTCTTTAATAAAAAAATCACAGCATAGGGGAATTATGCCCTTATGCTGTGTTGATTTTGAGGTGAAATATGGAGAATTTAAAGTTTTATCATTTGACAGACCTTCATTATTATGCGAATGAAAGAATTGGTTCAAGCGGAGAAAGATATAAGCTGAAATGCGAGCTTGATCAGAAATGTATGGCTGAAAGCGGAGCGATAATAGATGCTGCTTTTAAAAATCTGTGTAAAGATTCAGAAACAGAGATTGTGCTTCTTTCAGGAGACCTTACCTTCGACGGTGAACAGCAGAGCCACGATGCTCTCGTTGAAAAGCTCTATAAGCTCAAGGCAAACGGAAAGCGTGTTTTTATCACATTTGCAACCCATGATTTTTATATGCACGCAAGAAAATACACTGATGAAGAAGGTGAGACCGAGCTTCCTAAGTATACAAGAGCAGAGCTTCGTCAGCTTTACAATGATTTCGGCTACAGCGAGGCAATAGCAGAGCACGAAAATTCATATTCATACTGTGTTCAGCTTTCAAAGGATGTCAGAATGCTTGCACTTAACGATGACGGTGACTTTGATGAATTCTGCGGATATTATAATGATTTGCTTTTGTGGATAAAGGAACAGGTGGAGGATGCTAAAAAGGCGGGCTGTGAGATATTTGCTATGACACATCATCCCGTTGTTGAGCCGTCGCCGATATATCCCTTGTTTTCTCATAAAGCAATGCTGGGAGGATATGAATTTACGGCACCTTATCTTGCAGATCTCGGAGTAAAGTATATTTTTACGGGTCATACACATATCCATGACATAGGTTTTATCGTAAGCGAAAAGGGCAATCGTCTTTACCATATCAATACTGCTTCTCTTATCGGTTATCCTCTTGCTTACCGTAAGGTTGAGTTTTCTGACAAAGGAATGGATGTAAAGACCGAGCAGGTAAAAGAGATCGATTTTGATATAGGTGGCAGAGATGTTCTTGATTATGCGAAAGATCATTTTAATTATATGATAAAAAGCATTTTTGAATCCATTGAGAATGATTACGATAAATTTATAGTTCTTTCTCAGGGCTTCAGCGGAGAAGGGGATAAGCTGAGAAAAATTCAGCCGATTATTCAGACTCTCGGCAAGATTATTAACCGACTTACCTTCAAAAATCTTTGCTCAATTTTTGGTTGCGGAAAATATGTTGATAAAGAAATAGCAAACGTAAGGATCATTGATTTCATCTGTGAAGTGATACTTAACATGTATAGCGGCAGAGAGATTTATTCTCCTGATACGGCTCAATACAGAGCCTTCATACCGCTTTGCACTAAACTCGGCAAGGTTATAAAGCTTAAGGATTTCCGTGGAAATCCTGTTAAGCTCGAAAATGTTATGGCCGGTGTACTTTACGATGACGGATATGATGACTGGAATGCTTTTCTTTCAGATTGTTAATCGTCGTATAATAATGAAAGGGACACGGATTTTTCCGTGTCCTTGTTTCGTAAATAAAAGGGGCAGTTCATAGTAAACAGCCCCTTGTTTTTTATTTTTCCCACTTCATAACTGTCTTTCCGAATGCTTTCTGTGTATCGAGATCAAAAGCCTCCATCATATCCTTGATATTTCTGACGGGCTTAACCTGTCCGACCATACGTGAAAGATGTTCAACAATATCGGGATACTGCTCATACATATCAACAGTTTTCTGGAAGTCTTCTCTACCGCTTCGTGATGAACCGAATACACGAAGACCTTTTTCAAGAATCATTCTTGTGTTGATAGGTACGGGATATTCACTGACACCGAGAATGGAGATCGTTCCTTCGGGATTGATGTAATCAATAATCTGATTAATAGCTACCTGAGATCCGTTTCCGCCGACACATTCAAATGCGTGGTCAATTTTGAGATCCTCGGGAATCTGTGAGGTAAGGAATGTTTCGTCAACAAATGTGAAGTCTGCAAGCTTCTTAGGAACAACACCGAAAACATAAACCTTGCATTCGGGGAAGAACTTCTTAAGGAAAAGGCTTGCCATATAGCTGAGATTTCCGTCACCCCATACACCGATGACATTTCTTCTGCTGTGTGCAATTTTATCAAAACGCATAATAGCATGTACACTTACAGAAACAATCTCTGTAAATGATGCGACTGCAGGATCAACACTGTCAGGAAGCTTAACGAGTCTGTCTGAAGGCATCTGAACGTATTCTTGCATAAATCCGTCAAAACCGCTTGCACGGAATTTACTTGAACGCAGATAGTTTTCAGCAATGATATCGTCATCCTCTGTAGGAGTATTGGGAATCATAACAACCTTGTCGCCGGGCTTGAATGAACCGTCGGGAGCATTCACAACTTCGCCTACTGCCTCGTGAATGAGCGCCATAGGAAGCTTTTGCGCAAGAACCTTTGCATCTCGGTTGCCCTGAAAATATCTCTGGTCTGCGTTACAGATTGAAAGATAAGTGGGGCGAACAATGACATCAGAGCTGAAAATATCAATTTCGGAAAATTCGATTTCGATTTTTCGTGGCTGAGTCAGTCTGTAAACTGTATTAAGCATTTAAATTACCTCTTATTTGATTTCTTCGTCAAGCAAAGCTTTTGCAACTCTAAGGTCATACGGGTATGTGATCTTGATGTTGTGAACTTCACCTTCAATCATATGGACATCGTAACCCTTCATGCTGAAAATTTTGCAAGCATCGGTGAGGATGTCTTTTTCTTCTTCTGTAAGGCTGTAGTAAAGCTCCTTGAGTGTCTTTGCCTTGAAAGCCTGAGGAGTCTGTCCCTGATAAAGCTTGCTTCTGTCGGGAATAGTGCTGATAGTGCTGCCGTTCTGGCTTTCAACGATTGTGTCCGTTGCAGGAACAACAGTATCGGTTGCGCCGTATTTAAGAGCTGCCTCGATATTCTCCTCGATGATTCTTGCTGAAACAAAGGGGCGTACTGCGTCGTGTGTGACAATGATTGTATCATCATCAAGACCGTCAGTTTCCTCAATGTATTTGATAGAATTCATAATTGTCTCATTTCGTGTGCTTCCGCCTTTAAGAACAAGAACCTTGTCGTTTGCGGGAAGATACTTTGCAAGAACTTCCTTTGTGTAGTTAACCCACTGATCCGGGCAGAGGATGATAACCTTTTTGAAGTTGTTATTTACAAAGAATTTTTCAACTGTGTGAACAATGATGGGCTTGTCCTTGATTTTAAGGTACTGCTTGGGTTTTTCCATGTTGCCCATTCTGCTTCCGATGCCGCCTGCGGCAATTACTGCGTATGTCATAATTTTTCACCTCTTGTAAATTTTACAATCTCTTATATTATACCTTTATTTCTGATTTTGTCAACAACATATAATTTATAACAATATTGTTTTTATTTATATGTACTTCAAAATCATAACAAATCCTTGACATTTATTAATTATTGTGTATAATAACATCGAATGTTTAAATTCAATAATTTTAAAGCAGTAATAGAAATTTCTGCAAAAAAGGACAAGTTATTGTCCGGGTTCAATACAGGAGGATTTTCAAATGATTAAGACTATCGGTGTACTTACAAGCGGCGGTGACGCACCCGGCATGAACGCAGCCATAAGAGCTGTTGTAAGAGCAGGCTGTGAGCTCGGTATGAAGGTTTATGCTATTAAGAGAGGCTACAACGGCCTTATGGAAGACGATATGTATGAAATGAACCTTCGTTCAGTTTCGGATATTATTAACAGAGGCGGTACAGTTCTTTATTCAGCTAGAAGCTCACGCTTCAAGACCGAAGAAGGTATGCAGGCTGCTATTGATACATGTAAAAGACGTGGTATTGAAGGCCTTGTTGTTATCGGTGGTGACGGCTCATTCAGAGGTGCAAGAGACCTTTCCTTGAGAGGTATTCCCTGCGTAGCTATTCCCGGTACAATTGATAACGATATTGGTTGCTGTGACTACACAATCGGTTATGATACATCAATGAATACAATTATGCAGATGGTTGACAGAATCAGAGATACTACTGAGTCACATGACCGCTGCGCAGTTGTTGAGGTTATGGGTAGAGGTGCAGGCTATCTTGCACTTACATCAGGTATTGCTTGCGGTGCAACTTCAACTCTTATTCCTGAAGTTCCTTTTGATTTTGAAAGAGACGTTATTGACAGAATGAAGAGAACTCAGAAGAGCGGAAAGGTTCACTTTGTTATCATTGTTTCAGAAGCAATCGGCGGCGTTGAAGAAATGGCAAAGAGAATTCAGGCTGAAACAGGCGTTGAAACAAGAGCAACAATTCTCGGTCACGTTCAGCGTGGCGGTTCACCGACAGCTAAGGACAGAATCGTTGCAAGCCAGATGGGTTATCATGCTGTTCAGCTTCTTAAGGAAGGCATCGGTAACCGTGTTGTTGCAATGCAGAAGGAAAAGATTCTTGATATTGACATCTTTGAAGCACTCAACATGAAGAATTCAGTTGATCTTGATATGTACAAGATGTCTCTCGACATTTCTATCTGATGATTTATGAGTTCTGAAAAGACAAACATTCATAAAGATCACAGGAAAAAAGTAAGAGAAAAATTTTACGAATGCGGACTTCAGGGAATGGCGGCACATAATATTATCGAGTTGCTGCTGTTCTTCGGGATTCCGTTTAAGGATACAAATCCGATGGCTCACGAGCTTGTTAACCGTTTCGGTTCTCTTTCTGCTGTGCTGGAAGCAAAACGTACTGATCTTATGCAGGTCAAAGGTATGACTGAAAATGCAGCGTGTCTCATTTCTATGATTCTTCCTCTTTACAGAAAGTATTCTGAGGATATCATCAACAGAAAAAAGAATTTCAAGGATACAGAAGAGCTTGTTGAGTTTTTAAGAACTCTTTATCTTGACAATAACAACAATGAAAGAGTTTTCGTGCTTTGTTTTGATGCTAATAATTATCTGATTACTTACAGAATGCTCAATGAAGGAGATATTAACTCCTCGAGCTTAGATCTCAGAAAGCTTGCGGCGTTAGTTCTTGAAACTAACTGTCAGTCAGTAGTAATTTCACATAATCATCCTCACGGAGTTGTTTTGCCGTCTTGTGATGATATAGATGTTACCAAAGCTGTAGTGTCACTTCTTTCGACGTTGAAGGTCAGAGTTTCGGATCATATAATCGTATCGGACAAGGATTATCTTGCAATGGCTAAAACTCACAGGTTTTTCCACATTTTTCATAATATAGATGAACCGCTTGTTGAGGAATAAATAATTAAAGGCTTATCTTTAAATGTGTATGCATTTTATAGATGAGCCTATTTATTTTTAATGAAACTTGTGTTATAATATTAAGAAACAAATTTAAGGAGGGACATATATGGACAGGTTTGTTTTACATTCTCCGTTCAAGCCTACAGGTGATCAGCCGGAAGCCATTGAAAAGCTTGTAGACGGTGTAAAAAAAGGCTATAAAGAACAGACTTTACTTGGTGTAACAGGTTCGGGTAAAACCTTTACTATGGCAAATATCATAGAAAAGCTCAACAGACCTGCTCTTGTTCTTGCTCACAACAAAACCCTTGCAGCTCAGCTGTGCAGTGAATTCAAGGAGTTTTTCCCCGAAAACGCGGTGGAATATTTTGTGTCCTACTATGATTACTATCAGCCGGAGGCTTACATTCCGACTACGGACACATATATTGAAAAAGATTCAGCAATAAATGATGAAATTGATAAATTGCGCCATTCGGCAACATCGGCATTGTCCGAACGAAGAGATGTAATTATTGTTGCCAGCGTGTCCTGTATTTACACTCTCGGTAACCCTATTGATTACCGTAATATGGTTATTTCTCTTCGTACAGGTATGGAGAAAAACAGGGATGAGCTTATAGAAAAGCTTGTAGAAATTCAATATGAAAGAAACGACATAAATTTCATACGAAACAAATTCCGTGTGCGTGGAGATGTCGTTGAAATTTATCCGGTATATACTTCGGATACAGCCATAAGAGTTGAATTTTTCGGTGAAGAGATTGATCGTATCTGTGAAATAAACCCGCTTACAGGTGAAGTTAAGAATGTCATATCTCACATTGCAATCTATCCTGCTTCTCATTATGTTATTTCAAGAGATAAGCTTGAAGATGCACTTGAAGAAATAGGTAGTGAAATGATTGCAAGAGTTGAAGAGTTTACTGCTCAGGGAAAGCTTCTTGAAGCTCAGCGAATTCAACAAAGAACGATGTATGATATGGAAATGTTAAAGGAAACCGGCTTTTGCAAGGGGATAGAAAACTATTCAAGAATCATGTCCGGCCGTCCTGCTGGAGAAGCTCCTTTCACCTTGCTTAATTATTTTCCTGATGATTTTCTACTTTTCGTTGATGAAAGTCACGTTATGTTGCCTCAGCTTCGTGCAATGTATGCAGGGGACAGAGCAAGAAAGGAAAGCTTGATAGAATACGGCTTTCGTTTGCCTTCAGCTTATGATAACCGTCCGCTGAAATTTGATGAATTTTATGATAGAGTTGGTCAGAAAATATTCGTAAGCGCCACTCCCGGATCCTTTGAAAAAGAAAAAAGCTCACAGATTGCAGAACAGCTCATACGTCCTACAGGGCTTCTTGATCCTATAATTTCAGTAAGACCTACGGAGGGTCAGATAGATGATCTTGTGGGTGAAATAAACAAGCGTACAGAGAAAAATGAAAGAGTGCTTGTGACAACCCTTACTAAAAAAATGGCAGAATCCTTGACGGATTATCTTGATAACCTCGGTATCAGGGTGCGCTATATGCATTACGATATTGATACTATGGAACGAATGGAAATAATCCGTGATCTTCGTCTTGGTGAATTCGATGTTCTTGTTGGTATCAACCTTTTAAGAGAAGGTCTTGATCTTCCTGAGGTTTCTCTTGTTGCGATTCTTGATGCCGATAAGGAAGGTTTTCTGAGATCAGAAACGTCACTCGTTCAGACAATAGGTCGTGCCGCAAGAAATGCTGAAGGTGAAGTTATTATGTATGCTGATAAAATTACACCTTCTATGAATTATGCTATCACGGAAACCGAAAGAAGACGAAAAATACAAAATGAATATAATATAGCTCACGGCATTGTTCCGAAGACAATTGTAAAGGAAGTCAGAGATATTCTTGAAATTTCAACTACTTCAGAAAGTGACAAATCTTACAAGAAGCTTCCAAGAGCTGAAAAAGAAAAGCTTATCCGTCAGCTTACCAATGAAATGAAAGAGGCTGCAAAGATTCTCGAGTTTGAGCATGCGGCGATTATCCGTGATAAGATTGAAAAAATTAAAGCTACTATGAAATAACATGAGGTGAATCATGGCTCAAAAAGATTTGATTATAAAAGGGGCAAGAGAACATAATCTTAAAAATATTGATCTTACCATACCGAGAGATAAGCTTGTTGTTTTTACGGGGCTTTCCGGTTCAGGTAAATCTTCACTTGCCTTTGATACTATTTATGCCGAGGGTCAGCGCAGATATGTTGAATCCCTTTCCTCCTATGCAAGACAGTTCCTTGGTCAGATGGAAAAGCCTGATGTTGATTACATTGAAGGCCTTTCTCCCGCTATTTCCATCGATCAGAAAACCACATCTAAAAATCCCCGTTCAACAGTCGGTACAGTAACAGAAATTTACGATTATTTTCGTCTTCTTTATGCAAGAATAGGCGTACCGCATTGTACGGTTTGCGGAAGAGAAATAAAGCAGCAGACCGTTGACCAGATTGTTGATAAAATTCTTAAGCTTGATGAAGGCACAAAAATTCAGATTCTTGCGCCAATTGTTCGAGGTCGTAAGGGTGAATATGTAAAAGATCTTGAAAATGCCAGAAAATCAGGCTTTGTCCGTGCAAGAATTGACGGTAATATATATGACCTTTCGGAAAAAATCAAGCTTGAAAAAAATAAAAAGCACAATATCGAAATAATTGTTGACCGACTTGTTGTCAAGGATTCAATCAAGTCACGTCTTTCTGACTCGAT
Organism: Acutalibacteraceae bacterium; assembly: GCA_045612205.1. GTDB lineage: Bacteria > Bacillota > Clostridia > Oscillospirales > Acutalibacteraceae > UBA6857. The sequence continues at coordinate 9,770 of JAZKYQ010000002.1, forward strand.
TGAAACCGCAATTAAGCTTACGGAAGGTCTTTTGCTCGTCGATGTAATCGGGGGGGAGGAGCTGACATTTTCACTCAACTACGCTTGTCCTGTTCACGGTGTAAGCTACGGAGAAATTACTCCGAGAATGTTTTCTTTTAACAGTCCTTTTGGTTCCTGTAAGAAATGCTCGGGACTTGGTGTTTTTATGGAAATTTCACCGTCAATGATCATACCCGACAGAAAGCTTTCAATAAAAGAAGGTGCTATAAAAGCCTTCGGTTGGGGGAATGCAAAGGATAATACAACCATTGCAGGTATGTATTATGATGCGCTTGGGAAAAAATACGGCTTCACTCTTGATACTCCTATTGAAGAGTTTTCCTCGGAAGCATTTAATGCTCTCCTTTATGGCACAAACGGCGAAAAAATGAAAATGGAGCGAACAACCTCTTACGGTGGAGGAACTTATTATACTGATTTTGAGGGTTTGGTAAACAATCTTCAAAGAAGATATAATGAATCCGGTTCAGAAGCTTCAAGGCGTGAAATTGAAACGCTTATGACAACTACTGAATGTAAGGAATGCAACGGAGCCAGACTTAGTAAAGAAGCGCTTTCCGTTACAGTTTGTAATAAAAACATCCACGAAGTCTGCTCCTTGTCAATAACAGATTGTCTTGACTTTGTAAAGGGACTCGATAACAAGCTTTCAGACAGGGAAAAGATGATTGCAAATCTTATCATCAGGGAAATTATTGAAAGACTTACTTTCCTTGAAAGCGTAGGCCTTAACTATCTCACTCTTACAAGACAATCAGGATCACTTTCGGGTGGCGAAAGTCAGAGAATTCGTCTTGCAACACAGATCGGTTCGTCTCTCATGGGTGTGCTTTATATTCTTGATGAACCGAGCATAGGACTTCATCAGAGAGATAACGAAAAGTTAATAAAAACTCTTAAGCACCTTCGTGATCTGGGTAATACACTTATTGTTGTTGAACACGATGATGATACAATGTATGCGGCAGATCATATTGTCGATGTCGGTCCGGGTGCAGGCATCCACGGAGGTAACATTGTTTGTCAGGGTACCGTTGATGATATCAAAAAGTGTAAAGAATCACTTACAGGACAGTACCTCAGCGGTGAAAAGATAATTCCTGTTCCCGAAAAACGCAGAGAAGGCAACGGCAAAAGCCTTAAAATCTATTCGGCTCAGCAAAACAATCTGAAGAATATAGATGTTGAAATTCCTTTAGGTAAGCTTGTGTGTGTAACAGGTGTATCAGGCTCAGGCAAATCTTCTCTTGTAAATGAGATTCTTTATAAATATCTTAGTAATGAGCTTAACGGTGCAAAGAAAATACCCGGAGCGTTCCGCAAAATGGAGGGCGTTGAGCATCTTGATAAAATTATCAATATTGATCAGTCGCCCATCGGCAGAACTCCAAGATCCAACCCTGCAACTTATACCGGTGTATTCAACGACATCAGAGAGCTTTTTGCTTCTACAACTGATTCCAAGGCAAAGGGATTTACGGCAAGTCGCTTTTCATTTAACGTAAAAGGCGGACGCTGCGAAGCTTGTCAGGGTGACGGCATTGTTAAGATTGAAATGCATTTCCTTGCAGACATCTTTGTGCCTTGTGAAGTGTGTAAGGGCAAGAGATACAACAGTGAAACTCTTTCGGTTATGTATAAAGGTAAAAACATAAATGATATACTTGAAATGACTGTGGAAGAGGGTATGTATTTCTTTGAAAATCACAAAAAGATATACCGCAAGCTCAAAACCCTTTATGATGTAGGTCTGGGATATATAAAAATAGGACAGCCGGCAACAACGCTTTCCGGTGGTGAAGCTCAGAGAGTCAAGCTTTCAACAGAGCTTTCAAAAACGTCTACGGGAAAGACAATCTATATCCTGGACGAGCCTACTACCGGACTTCATACAGCTGATGTTCACAGGCTTGTTAATGTGCTTCATTCACTTGTTGAAAGCGGTAATTCCGTAATTGTCATCGAGCACAACCTTGATGTCATAAAATGTGCAGATCACATTATTGACCTTGGTCCCGAGGGCGGTGACGGGGGCGGTAGAATCGTGTGCAGCGGCACACCTGAGGAGGTTGCTTCGCATCCTGATTCATATACAGGTTATTATCTTAAGAAGCATTTTAATTTTTAAAAAATTGTAAATATAACTACAGGGCAAGTGTTTTTGTACAAAATATACTTGCCTTTGTCTTTTTATTGTGTTATAATTACCAAGTTGAATGGGACATGTTTATGCGGTCCCATTTTAATTATGATTTAAAGTTGAAAGGATACGGGAAAACATGAAATCTAACGGATTTTTACACAAGCTGTTCGGTACAACACCGGGCAAGGGTGTTCAGCCCAGAGAAGCCGTTGCTTACGGTGTGGCAGGCTTCGGACAGAATTTTATCTGTACAATTATCGGCTCTTACCTGACAGTTTTTATGACTGATGCACTTCTTTTCGGTGCTGAAGGTGTTAAGGTCGGAGCAATGGAAGGCGCAATTGCTGTTGCATTCCTTATGCTTGCAACAAGAGTTTTTGACGCTTGTAATGACCCTATTATGGGTTCAATTGTAGACAAAACAAGAACAAAATGGGGTAAATGTCGCCCTTATCTCAAGTGGATGGCTATTCCTATCGGAATTTGCACTATCCTTTGCTTCCTTCCTGTTTATCAGGCAAAGGCAACATGGACTTTTGCAGTCATTTCTGTTCTTTATGTTATCTGGTCGGTAGCTTATACTGTTGCAGACGTTCCTTATTGGGGTCTTGCAACTTGTCTTACAAACGACACTACAGTAAGAGGTAATATTCTTACAGTTGTTCGTCTTGTTTGTACTGTAGGCGCAGGTATTGTTACTGTTGGTGTGCCCATTATTACAAATGCTGTTACCGCAAAGTTTAAGTATTCTGCAGATGACATTCAGCTTATTATGACTGAAAAGGCTGATCAGATTGCTGCTGTTGTTGCAAATCAGGGTAAAACTGTTGAGGAAGCTGCAAGTACATTTGTAGGCACAGTTATGAATGATTATGTTCAGGCAAACGCAGATACACTCAAATGGGTTTACTTCATCTGCGCAGTTGTATTCGTTGTTGCTGCAATGCCTATGTTCTTCTATGGCTTTAAAAATACAAAAGAGCATATCACTGCTGATTATGATAATGTTCCTTCATTCACGCACAACCTTAAGCTCCTTTTCAAAAACAAGGAACTTCTTCTTATCGTTCTTTCAGGCGTTCTCGGTGGCGCAAGAATGGTTTATACATACACCGGTGGTCTCTATTTCGCAAAGTATATTCTTAAAAACGAAGGTCTTTACGGCATTATCACCCTGCTTGTAATTCCCGGTGGTCTCGTAGCTTCATTGCTCGTTCCCTGGCTTACAAAGAAATTTACAAAGAAGTATACATATATCCTTGTTCACCTCTTCGGTGGTGTTGTAATGGCTGTTATGTACTTTGTAGGTTATGATGCTCCCTGGAAGCTTATTGTAGGCGCAATCGGTCTTGTTCTTCTCGGTATTCCTCAGGGCGTTAACAACATTATGAGCTACGCAATGATCGGTGATACTGTTGACTATCTTGAATGGAAAACAGGCGAAAGAGGCGAAGGTATCTGCTTTGCTATGCAGACTCTTATCAACAAGATTGGTATGGCAGTCGGTGCGTTCATCGGCGTTATGTCAATGAGTATTGCAGGTATTGACGCAGAAACAGGTTTTGTTAAGTCACCTGATGCACTCTGGAATGTTCTCATCCTTTCAGGTGCAATCAGTATGTTTGCTTGTGCAATTCCTATGTTCTTCTATACACTTACAGAAAAGCGTCAGAGAGAACTTGTTGCAGAAATTGAAGCAAGAAAAGCAGCTAAGGCGAAATAAAATCAAATAAATTAAAGGCTGTTTATTTCTTGTAAACAGCCTTATTATTTTCAAAAAGGAGAAATTACTATGCAGAAAAAATGGTACAAAGAAATGTCTGTTTATCAGATTTGGCCACGCAGCTTTTGTGACGGTAACGGTGACGGTATAGGTGATCTTGAAGGTATAATTTCAAAGCTTGATTACATAAAGGAGCTTGGTGTTGATGCAATCTGGTTTTCGCCTCTTTTTCCGTCCCCAAATGCTGACTACGGCTACGACATAGCAAACTATCGTGATATATCGGAAGATTACGGGACTCTTGAACAGTTCAAGCTTCTTCTTCAGGAAGCTCACAAGCGTGATCTGAAAATTATTATGGATCTTGTTATAAACCACACCTCTGATGAGCATGAATGGTTCAAGGAAAGCAAAAAAGGTGAGGATAACCCTTATCACGATTATTACATCTGGCGAAAAGGCAGAAAACCCGGTAAGGAGCCGAATAACTGGCTTTCAACTTTCCAGGGAAAGGCTTGGGAGTACTGTAAGGAAATCGATAAATATTATCTTCATGTTTTCGCAAAAGGTCAGCCTGATTTAAATATGGATAATCCTAAGGTAAGAAAAGAAGTTAAGGACATTATCCGTTTCTGGCTTGATATGGGTGTTGATGGCTTCAGAGAAGATGTTATCACATTTATTTCAAAAAAGCCGGGTTTGCCTAACGGTTTCCCTCTTCCTACAGCTACAGGTATTGAACATTACAGTAACGGGCCTAATCTGAAAAAATATCTTCGTGAGTTTAAAGAGATTTATGATCAGTATGATTGCTTTACCGTTGGTGAAGCGCCGATGATGACTCCTAAGAAGGCTCTTGAATTTATTGAAGAGGGCGAGGATCAGATGCTTAATATGATGTTCCATTTTGAGCATATGAACTGCGATAATATCATCACCAACTGGATTGTTACTCCTTTCCGTCCTGCAAAGCTTAAAAAGGTTTATAACAATTGGCAGACAAAGTTATACGGTAAAGCTTGGAATGCAAACTACATCGAAAATCATGATCAGCCTCGTATAATTTCCCGTTACGGTAGTGAAAAATTCCGTGAACAAAGCGGCAAGATGCTTGCAACTATGTATATCTGTCAGTCAGGTACGCCTTTCATTTATCAGGGTCAGGAAATCGGTATGACAAATCCCAAAATCGATTCAATTGACAGATATAAGGATGTTTCTTCACTCAATACATATGCCTTGTTCCGTAAGCTTGGTTTTTCTGATAAGCTTACAATGAAGTTCTGTATGTACGCTTCAAGAGATAACGCAAGAACACCGATGCAGTGGAATGACAGCAAGAATGCAGGATTTACAACTGCCGATGGGCCTTGGTTTGAGGTTAATCCGAATTACATCTTTATCAATGCAGAAGCAGAACAGAAAAACGAGAATTCAATTCTCAATTATTATAAAAAGCTTCTCAGATTCCGCAAGGAAAATGATATTGTAAAGTACGGTACATTTGAGCTTCTGAAAACTGAAAAGAACATCTTTGCATATGTAAGAAAGCTTGAAAATCAAAAAATGCTTGTAATATGCTCTTTCAGTGAAGGCGAAATGACCTTCAGAGCACCCACTGATTTTAAGCTCAATGAAGCAGAGCTCATGCTTTCAAACTACAATACAAATCCGATAATTCATAACGGCTTTATGACAAGACCTTATGAAACCAGAGTATATCTTATAAAATAATAATAACCCCTACAGTTCTTTTACGAGCTGTGGGGGTTAATTCATGACATTGGGGTTAATAACCGATTGCTGTTCCTATGAGAAGGATTGCTGTTGTTGCGATAAATACGCCTAAAAACAGCCTCCAGGAGCATTTTATATATTTGATATACGACATATTGGCCATACCGAGAGCAATCATTAAAAGGCCGTTTGTCGGGAAGAGAACATTACAAAGACCGTCACTCAGGCAGAAGGAAACTATAAGATTCTGTTCGCCGACACCTATCATATTTACAAGGGGAAGGAGTATCGGCATAAGGAGGAAAGCCTTTGCTGAACCACTACCGATGAAGAACTCGAAGATGCAGATAACAAAGAAAATAATGATTATTGCAACGTAAGGATCAACATTGCTGATGAGATTATATACATGATAAAGAATCGTATCAATAATCATTCCTCTTTTAAGAATGTATGTAATGCTGATAATCGAAAGAATTATAGGAGCGCAGGGGAGAATTGTTTTGATTCCTTCTCCGAATACCGCTCTGAGCTGCTTGTTGTCAAAGCCGCTTATTTTACCGGCTTTGAATCCTCCTACTGTAAAAAGTATTGCCATTGATGCAAGAGGGAGGTAACCAACGATGCCGCTGACTGTCTGATTCTTAATGATTATATTAGTTAGAAGGCAAAGAATTGTTATCAAAAGAACAGAGAATAGAGCCGTGATGAAAGCTTTTGATGCTCTCGGAAGATTAGGGTTATTCTGAATTTTTTTCATTTCGCCTTCGTCAAAGAATCTTTCCTTAAGCTTCTGGTCGCTGTCATAACATAAAGATAATTTAGGATTCTTCTCAATTCTTTTGGCGTAAGAAATAAAGAAGGCGGCGATGACAAGATATATAACTAAAAAAACAAAAATTCTGAAAAGCACACCTGAAAACATCGGAAGTCCTGCCATGGACTGTGTAATTCCGACATTAAAGGGGTTGAAGGTGGCAGCTGCATATCCGAAGGTTACAGACATAAGGCTGATACCGATGCCTACAAAGGAGTCCCAACCGAGAGATATAGATATTGCAATAGCCAAGGGGACTAATGTTACTGATTCCTCAAGGATTCCGGCAAAGGAAGAAAGCAGCATACAAGCAAATATCATAACTGCAAGAAGTGCATACTTTCTGTCTGCAAATTTTTTAACTATAACCGACATCATATATTTAAGAACGCCGCTTTTATCAAGAATTAAAAATGTACCGCCGATAAGTGTTATTACAAGGATTATAATAACACCTGTCATTGCATCTCCGGTTGCAAATATAAAGGTTTCAATTGGGGAAACAAATATACGCCAGAAGCTGTAGCCGACTTCTTCTCGGGGTATTTCGTGATAAGTACCGTTAATGATTGAACCGTCTGCCGCTGTATCGTAAAGTCCGGGAGGGACAATCTGAGTAAGAATACCGGCAAATATCATAATTCCTGCAAGCAGAAGCGTTATGCCTATCAGAGTTTTTTTATCGATATTTATAAATGATTTACTTTCCTGTTGTTTTTCCATTTGTGTGCTCCTTAAATATTGTTGTTAATCTCAAGAATTTCTCTGCCGGTATAAAAATTGATTTTTTCAAAGCCGCAATTCCGGGCTATCTCCATGCATTTGTGAACACCTTCACCGACATCCTGTGCTGAATGAGCATCTGATCCGATTGTAATATATTTGCCGCCGAGTTCCTTGTATCTTTTAAGAATGCTTTCGTCAGGCATGGGTCTTGCCATCATTTGTCTTAAGCCTGATGAATTGATTTCGAGGGATTTCTTGTTTTCGATAATTGTCTTGAGAAGCTCGTCGGTTTCTTTGGATATTTTTGAATAATCAAAATTGATGTTGTATTTTCCTTGTATACGTCTCATCGGGCAGGTGATGTGTGCCATTACATCACAACCATCCCAACAGGCAAGCTCGGTAAGCTCTCGGAAATAATCTTTCATAAAAGCATAAACATCGATCTCGTCATAAGGAATTTCTTTTACGTCGCAATAAAAGCCTTTGGGCGTATGAATTGAACCGAGGACGATGTCGTATTTATGATTGCTGATTATTTTTTCACTTAAAGCCTTGTCTGATAAGGGTTGAGCAATTTCAATTCCTAGAAGAACAAGAAGCTCACCTTCAAAGGAGGTTTTGGCTTTCAGGCATTCAAAATAGGAATGAAACACCATACTGTTATACTTGTGTGAAAAGAATTTATCAATTTCGCAGTGGTCGGTAAAAGCGATTGCACGTAAGCCTTTATCTACGGCTTGCTCGCAGATATACATCGGTGAATGCTGGCCGTCGGGTGAATTATCGGAATGAACGTGCATGTCCATAATACGCTGCTTATACACAAAAACTCCTCCTTTTCTGAAAAAATCATACCATTTTCAATAATTTGTACGATTATACATCGAAATGAAAAAATATGCAATATGTTTATTGAAATTTGTATATTTTTTATTGCTTATTCATTTTTGATGTATTTTAAATGGAATATACTTACATAAATATATGAAGAATATCAGCAAAGAATAATTATTGCAAACGCAAAATAATTTAAGGAGAGAAAAAACATGGCAAGCAATTCAAAGGGTATGGTACCCGAAGCACGTGAAGCACTCGACAGATTCAAGATGGAAGCTGCATCAGAGGTAGGCGTAAACCTTAAGCAGGGTTATAACGGTCACCTCACATCACGTGAGGCCGGTTCAATCGGTGGCCAGATGGTTAAAAAGATTTGTCCCGTACGACAATATAAATTTTATAGAGAATTGCGTAGAGTACAGGAGCATAGATATCAAGTAAATTATAATGTTACACTTTGTTTCTAGATATATTATAACCGAGTTATTAATAATAATTCGGTTATTTTTTTATTACATAGCCGTTACTGTAAAAAGTAGCGGCATTTTTTATTTAACAAAAATTTGTGAACAAGGAGGTAAAAACAATGTTCAAAAAAATCACAGGGCTTTAGGTAAAGTGAAGTCACCCTCAAAAAAATAATACAAGGAGGAAAAACAAATGATTCACGGTTTACTTGTCTTGCCCGGTCTTTACACAGCGGCATTTCTCCATATCATTGCGGCGATTGCGAACTTCATCGGAGGCTAATGTATGGCAGAGAATGAAATGCTTACTGATGTGCCATTAACACAAATCC
>JAZKYQ010000003.1:0-8312 GCA_045612205.1 Acutalibacteraceae bacterium
GGGTTTGCTCCAGTCAAGTGAGAAGTGCATTGTTGCAACTGTTTCCATATGACATACTGAGCCCTGGTTGAATGCTACGAAGGGAAGGTTGTACTTATCGATGATCTTGTTGAGACCTGCTGTAAGTCTGTCACCCATAAGACCTGCCTTCTGGCAAGCGTTCTGCTTATCGATTTCTTCAAGAGTGTAGTAACCTGCAACACATGAAATGGGAGTAGCAGCCATTGTACCGCCGCAGAATGCCTTCTTGATCTTCATGCCGCTTGCATCAAGACCTGCGCCCATGTACTTCATGTATTCTCTCTTACCGCCGATACCGCCTGCTCCGGGATATCCGCCTGCGATTACCTTACCGAAGATTGTAAGGTCGGGTTCAACGCCGTAGTAACCCTGAGCACCTGCCATACCGATACGGAAGCCTGTAACAACCTCATCGAAGATAAGAAGTGCGCCATACTTACGGCAAAGTCTTTCAACACCCTTGTTGAATTCCATATCAAGAGGACGTGTACCACTTTCGGGGCCGATGGGCTCGATGAATACAGCAGCTGTACCGCCGTTGAGCTGATTTCTTCTGAGCTTCTTTTCAAGATCGTTAAGATCGTTGGGGAAGAATTCCTGTGTATCTCTCATAAGACGGATGGGAACACCGTTAGCCTGAGTGAACTTTGAGCCGGGAACACGGATACCGTAACCGAGCTGATCTGACCAACCGTGGTATGCGCCGCCCATCTTGAGGATGTGCTTTTTCTTTGTAGCAAGTCTTGCAACACGGCAAGCTACCATACAAGCTTCAGTACCTGAACCGAGCATACGGAACATATCTACAGTGGGAACTGAATCGGAGATCTTCTTTGCAAGCTTGTATTCAAACTCGTGCAAGAGACCTGTTGAAGGACCGCAGGTGTTAAGAAGATCAATAACCTGATCACGAACAACCTTGGGATTTGAGCCGAGAACTGTGGGACCGCCTGCCTGAAGGAAGTCATAGTACTCGTTGCCGTCGATATCGTAGAGCTTTGCGCCATCAGCCTTTGTGAAAACAAGGGGGAACGGATAGTTGAAAGCAAGGTTATGCTGAACGCCGCCGGGGATGATCTGCTTTGCTTCGTCGATCATAGCCTTTGACTTCTGGCACTTTGCTTCAAAGTATTCTTCCTCATACTTCTTGAGTACATCAGGGTTGATTGAGTGCATGGGCTGCTTGATAAGATAGTCGAGCTTTTTGGTAACAGCCGCAGCATCGGGATACTGTGAAATTGCGAATCTTGTGTCCATGTTTACATCTCCTGAAAAATTATTTCGGGTGAGCGATAACTCACCGATTGTTCCCTATAATTATACAATATTTTAACAACGCTTGTCAACTGTTGCCACCTAACAAAATTTTTAAACTTTTTTATACATTTTAGATAAACAAAAGCCATTGTCCCGATTTTCGTACACAGAAATTTGACTTTTACCGATTTCTCATCTAGAATTAAATAAGAAGAAGCGACCGCAAACGCTTTTTCAAGCAAAAATTCAATACAGAAAATATGCTGCTTAATCCGCCTTACACACGGATAAAAAGCGGCATTATTTTTTCCTTGCTGCAGCATTCATTTTTACAGCCTTAAAAAAATATATTTTAACGGAAAGGACGTAATGACTTATCAACAAGAACTACCTCATCTATCCCACCGCCACAATGAATCTTACACAGAGCTATACTGACTCCTATTCCCACAAGCCCTACTCCTCGGGAGCTCCTGCTTCCTACCCCATTGACGATGCCTGCAGCTGTGACGGCAGAGACTGGTTTTTCTGCCCCTGCGATGAAATGAAGCTTGTGAGAATTTACGGTGTAGGCACATCGGGAACAAATACAATCTTTCTTGAAAGCACCTCAAAGGTGCACTTTGCTGACGGCACAGAGGATTACTGCAGTATCCTTGTTATGCATTCCGACGACAGCGACCTGAAGCGACTTAAGCAAGGACAGCTTTTCAAGCGCAAGGAAAAAATCTGCCGTGAGGGCACCGACGGCTTTGCAACAGGCAACCATTTCCACATTTCCGCAGGCAAGGGCAGATTCAAAAATCCCACATGGATACAGAATTCCCAAGGACAATGGGATATCAACACAACCGGCGGACGCTTCAGACCTGAAAAGCTTTTCTTTATCGACAGAAGCTTCACCATAGTAAGAAGCTCCCTCGGACTTAAATTCAATAATCTCCCTGAAGGAAAAATTCCCACTGAAGCAAATAATACCACAGGAGAGAAGGCTTACCCGAAAGGCGACTACCGTGTTACCGATGCTTCACTTCTCAATGTCCGCACAGGTCCCGGCACAAGCTACCGCAAAAAGACCTATTCGGAATTCACCAAAAACGCTCAGTCACAGATTTACGAGCTTGTCAGATACAAATCCGACGGTTATGTTATGGGCGTTGAATTCACCGCCTCGCAAACGAAGGGCAGCTGGGGCAAAACTCCCTCGGGATGGGTTTGTCTCGATTACTGCACAAAAATTTAAAGGAGAAGAAAATTGATAGATATATATTCATTAAAGGACACCCTTCTGCTTTCAGCTGAGGTCATCGGTGCCGTCACAATAGTTTTCGGTGCAGTTTTCACTGCATACCGATGGATACTCAGGCAGAACAAGCAGGACAAGGACATAAAGGATCTGAAAAACGAGCAGACAGTAATTTGCTACGGCGTTCTTGCCGCACTCAAGGGCTTAAGCGAGCAAGGCTGCAACGGCCCTGTCACCCTGGCAATTGACCGACTTGAAAAGCACCTGAACATTCAGGCGCACAGATAACACATTGAAAGGAAGGATATTAAATGAACATTGACTACACAGACCTCATTCAGGCAATCATTGCCCTTTTATCCGCAGTAATAACAGGCTTTCTCATCCCCTGTCTAAAAAAGAAGCTCACCGAGCAGCGCCTTGAGGAGCTTAAAAGATGGGTTGAGGTTGCGGTTAAAGCCGCCGAACAGCTTTACGGAAGCAAAACAGGCAAGCAGAAAAAGGATTACGTTTTGGCCTTTCTGCTTTCAAAGGGCATCGTTTTTGATGTTGAGGAAGTGACGGCACTCATCGAAAGCGAGGTTTACAGAATCACGCAGAGCCAGACAAACAAGAAATAAATCTTTATAAGCAAGAGAACAGATGCTCTTTTTACGGAGCACCTGTTCTTTTTTGTTTTTATTTAACTGTTACTGCAACAGCCTTATATCCGCTTCTTACATTACCGCCGTCAGTATTGATAACCGCACGCACTGCAAAGGTGTACTTTGTGCCGCTCTTAAGATTCTTGAAGGTAAGATTCTTAACTGAATCATAGGCCTTGAAAAGCTTGTATGAACCGTTACCGGTCTTGTACCAGAGCTGATAGCTCTCAGCTCCGTTGACTGCGTTCCATGTTACTGTTACCTTGCCCTTTGAAGGAGCGGCAACCTTAATTGTGGGGTTAGCAGGAACGGTTGAAGCCTTGAAGGTTGTATAGGATGACCAGACAAGACCACTGTTTGTCTTGATGTAAGGACGGACTGCAAAGGTAAACTTCGCACCTGCCTTGAGGTTCTTGAAGGTATGTGAAGTAGCTGTTGTTGAGCTTACGGCAACCTTCCAGGATGAACCGGACTTGTAGTAGATTCTGTAGCCTGTTGCGCCCTTGCTTACTGACCATGTAAGTTTAATCTCAGATGTGTTCTGAGTAGCGGATACCTTTCTTATTTTTTCAGGTGTTACAAGAGCCGAGGTGATTCTTATCTTACTCATATCACAGCCTTCAAAAGCATCCTTGGCAATTTCTTTTACTGTGTCGGGTATATAAATATTTTTAAGATTGGGGCAATAGGAAAATGCCTTTTCACCGATAGAAGTTGTAGAATCAGAAAGAACTACTGTATGAAGCTTACTTAACTGCCAAAAAGCACCTGCAGGAATTTCTGTTAAACTCTGAGGAAGAATAGCAACCTCAAGATTATCAAATACTCCGTCAAAGGCAAAAGCACTTGTAGCAAGAGTTATTGCACCTTCCTGAACTATAAGAGTTTTTGTCTTCACTGCGGCACAGAAAACCTCGTATTTTTCCGGAAATTCAGTTTCAATATAATCTCCTAGAAAGCCGTCAATTTCATCAGCATCATATCTGCATTCATCCTCAATATAATGCTTCGGACAATCGATTCCGAAAAGACCGGATGAGATTTCACCTTCACCCTTTATTACCATTACTCCTGTTTCTTTGTCAAAGCTATAGAAAAGACTGTCATCTAAAGCTTTCCACTCAGCCGCACTTGCATTTACGCAGAACATAACTGCAAACAAAATGATTGTTGCTGTCATCAGCATAAAAGATTTCATTTTTTTCATTGTGGTTACCTCCTTGGTCATTAAATTATTTATGCATACAACCAGTCAGCAGAAAAAACTACTCTGCGACCGGCAGATAAGCCGTTACTTACGATATTTCAGCAATATGCGCTCTCCTATAATATAAATCTAATAAAAAAGAAAAAGTAACATAATATTTTTAATAAAATTAAATTTATACGACATATATGGTTATATCTTACGTTCATACATTGCCTTAGGTATATTTTATCTGTATTACAGATAAAAGTCAATATCTGTCACCGATTTTATTATAATAATTCCGAGGTGATAAATATGATTTTCAAAAATGTCCGAGCCTTACGCGAAGACAGAGACCTTAAGCAAAGAGAAATCGCCGATATGCTTGGTGTTTCGCAAAACACATATTCCCAATACGAAACAGGCATGATCGCATTCACCGATCAGGTTCTTATTAAATTAGCAGATTTTTACGGAGTCAGCATTGATTACCTCACAGACAGAACAAGCATTAAAGAACCTTATCCTAAAAATACAGACTGACCGCTCAACTGTGATTTTTGACGGTCAGTTTTTTTACAACTATTATCCCATAGTCCTTGTCCCCCCACCCCAAATAAATATTTACTTTTCCCGCCCCCTGTGCTATACTCATAAAAAACAACTCACGGGAGGTTTTTATGAACATACTTAAAGAAAAGCTTCAGCCCTTCAGCCTTGAGGAGGTGCGAATCCTCGACTCCTACGAAGCAAATGCCTTTGAGCTTGAAAAGAAATATCTGCTTTCCCTTGAAGAAGAAAGGCTTCTGCGAGGCTTCTGCGATATCGCGGGAATTGAAAGCACCTCTCCCCTTTACGGCGGATGGGAAAGCTCCAACATCCAGGGCCACACTATGGGCCATTACCTCACCGCCCTTTCACAGGCTTATGCTTATTCGGGCGAGGATGAATTCAAAAAGAAAACCGACCGCATTATAAGCGTCCTTTCAGCTTGCCAGAAGAAAAACGGCGGTTATCTTGCCGCAATCCCCGAAGCACATTATATCAAGCTTGAAAGCGGTGACCCTTCAGGCACCTGGGTCCCCTGGTATACAATGCACAAGGTTCTTTCTGGACTTATTGCCGCCTATGAGCTTACAGGCAACAAGGAAGCTCTCGAGGTAGCTTCAAGGCTCGGTGACTGGGTATATTCCAAAACTGTTTATTGGGATCAGGAAATGCAGCAAAGAGTGCTTAACATCGAGTACGGTGGAATGAACGACTGCCTTTATCAGCTTTACAGCCACACAAAAAGTGAAAAGCATCTTTTTGCCGCCCACAGCTTTGATGAGCTTCCTCTTCTCGGCGACCTTTACCTGAAAAAAGACATTCTTGACGGCAAGCACGCCAACACCACCATTCCGAAGATCCTCGGTGCCTTGAGACGATATATTGCTCTTGGCGAGAGTGAAGAGTTTTACCTTATTACAGCCATGAACTTCTGGGATATCGTCATTAACAACCACTCATACATCACAGGCGGCAACAGCGAATGGGAGCATTTCGGCAAAAGCAAGGTTCTCGATGCAGAACGCACCGAATGCAACTGCGAAACCTGCAACACCTATAATATGCTCAAGCTCACCCGTGAGCTTTTCAGAATCACAGGTGAAAAGAAGTATGCCGACTACTATGAAAGCACCTTCATCAATGCTATTCTCTCCTCACAGAATCCCGAAACAGGTATGACAACCTACTTCCAGCCTATGGCAACGGGCTTCTTCAAGGTTTACAGCCGACCCGAAGACAACTTCTGGTGCTGTACAGGTTCAGGAATGGAGAACTTCTCAAAGCTTGGCGACAGCATTTACTTCAAAGACAGCGAGAGCATTTATGTTATCCGCTACACAGACTCCGAGGTCACAGACAAAGAAAAAGGCATCACCTTCATTCAGAAGGCAGAGCCACCTTCCGTCACCTTCACCGCAAAGGGCAATGCAAGCACAGCACTTGTTCTTCGTGTTCCTCATTGGTGCAAGGGCAAAATCACGGTAAAAATCAACGGTGAAGCTTTTGCTGCAGAAGAAACAAACGGCTTTATCCGAATTCACAGAAGCTGGGCAGAGGATGATAAGCTTGAGCTTGATTTCCCTATGGAAATTACCGCCCACAGCCTACCCGACAACGAAAATGCCCTTTGCTTCACCTACGGTCCCTGGGTGCTCAGCGCAAACCTCGGAAAAAGCAAAATGAAAACGGGGCTTACAGGGGTTGAGGTTACCGTCCCTCTTGCCGACGAAAGCATCAGCGGAGATATAAAGGTCAATGCCGACAGCGTGAAAGAGTGGCTTTCTAACCTTAATGAAAATCTTGTAAAAACCGAAAATGAGCTTCTTTTCACAATGAAGAACACCGACAGAGAGCTTGTCTTCTCTCCTCATTACAAGCAGCATAAAAACCGCTACGGAATCTATTTCAGATTTTCGGTATAAAAAATCAACAGATGCAGACCTTTCGGAATGCATCTGTTTTTTGTTAAATTTAGTCACTAATTTTACTAAGGAATGCCTGAAGGCGTTCTGTTTTCGGGTTGCTGATAAGCTCATCAGCTTCACCCTCTTCTGCAATAACACCGTTATCCATAAACACAATGTAATCGGAAACTTCCTTTGCAAAGGTCATTTCGTGGGTAACGATTACCATTGTCATGTTCTTTTCTGCAAGCTCACGGATAACCTTGAGAATTTCGCCTGTAAGCTCGGGGTCAAGAGCTGATGTGGGCTCGTCAAAGAAGAGAACCTTCGGCTCAAGTGCCATTGCTCTTGCGATTGAAACTCTCTGCTGCTGACCGCCTGAAAGCTCACAGGGATAGTTGTTGATCTTTTCTGAAAGACCCATATCAGCAAGAAGCTTGAGAGCCTTTTCGTCAATTTCCTTAAAAATCTGCTTTTTGTTCTGCTTCCAGTCGGGTCTTTCCTTTGCCTGAAGCTTCACGGCAAGAGTAACATTGTCAAGAACATTGTACTGCGGGAAAAGATTGAACTGCTGGAAAACAAGACCGATTTTAAGCTGTCTGTCACGCTTCTGCTTTGAGGTGAGCTTTTCAGTGCTTTTTCCGTCAAAAAGCACATCACCGTCGAGAATAATCTTTCCGCTGTCGGCAGTTTCAAGGTAGTTGATACAACGAAGGAGCGTTGTTTTACCGCTGCCTGATGAGCCGATAACGGACATAACCTGACCTTCCTCGAGAGAAAGGGATATACCCTTGAGAACTTCAGTTTTACCGAAGGATTTTTTCAGGTTGCTTACTTCAAGTATTGCCATTATAAATCCTCCTTACGCCTTAAAATAATCGAGCTTCTTTTCAAGCTTGCCGAAGACAACTGTAAGAAGACCGTTGAATAACAGGTAGAAAAGGCCGGTGTAGAAAAGCGGCCACAGAAGGCCTTCGCTCTTGATGAATGCCTGTCCGTTCCAGATGATTTCGTAAACGGAAATAACTCGTGCAAGAGATGTATCCTTTACAAGAGTGATAATTTCGTTGCTCATAGGAGGAATGATTCTCTTGATAACCTGAAGAAGAACAACCTTGAAGAAGGTCTGACTTTTTGTCATACCGAGAACCTGACCTGCCTCATACTGTCCCTTTGGAATGCTTTCAATACCGCCACGGTATATTTCAGAAAAATAACACGCATAGTTTATGACAAAGGATACAATAACCGCAGGGAAACGGTCAAGTCCTTCCCAGGAAGCAATCCACTGAATCAGCGCGTTGGATGAGCCGAGACCCTCAGCCCAGGAAGCAATAAGTCCGGGGCCGTAAAAGATTACGATGATCTGGAGCATAAGAGGTGTGCCTCTTATTACCCATACGAGAAACTTTGATGCATATTTCAAAGGTGCTAATCTGCTCATTGAACCGAAGGCAATCACAAGACCTAAGGGAAGTGCAAAAAGCAAGGTCAGAGCAAAT
>JAZKYQ010000004.1:0-9131 GCA_045612205.1 Acutalibacteraceae bacterium
TGACTCCTTTTGATTTATTTAAGCTTATGAATGAAAAGTCCGCTTAAAAGCTTCGGCTCAAACCAGGTTGACTTGGGAGGCATAACCTCACCTGCGTCAGCAATTGCCATAAGCTCCTCAAGGGAAGTGGGATACATTGAAAAAGCAATTTCCATATCCTCACGGCAACGCTTTTCAAGCTCACCGAGACCTCTGATGCCGCCGATAAAATCGATTCTCTTGTCGGTTCTCGGATCACTGATTCCGAAAATGGGAGTGATGCAGTTTTCCTGGAGGATGGAAACATCAAGTGAGCCTACGGGATCCTTTTCTGGATAGGTGCCTTCCTTTGCAGTAAGCTTATACCATTCCTTATCAAGATACATACCGAAGGTGTGACGTGCTTCGGGCTTGTAAATTTCTGTTCCGATTTTTTGAACGGTGAATTTTTCACTCATTGCGTCAAGGAACTCTTCCTTTGTCTTTCCGCCGAGATCCTTCATAACTCTGTTGTAATCCATAATTTCAAGCTCGTCGCAGGGGAAGGAAACTGCAAGGAAGAAATTGAATTCCTCACTGCCGTCAAAGTCGGGATGCTCTTCTCTGCGCTTAAGACCAACCTTTACTGCGGATGCACAACGGTGATGACCGTCTGCAATATAAAGAGCAGGAGTCTGTGCGAAGGCTTCGGCAAGCTTTTCGTTGGTTTCATTGTCGTCAATTACCCATACGGTGTTACCGATTCCGTCAGTGGTTGTGAAATCGTAAACGGGCTTACGGCTCTGCTTCCAGGTGCTGATGATGTTTGAGATTGTGTCGTTACTGCGGTAGGTAAGGAAAATAGGTCCTGTGTTTGCATCGCAGTAGTCAACGTGACGGATTCTGTCTGCTTCCTTGTCAGCTCTTGTGAATTCGTGCTTTTTGATGATACCGCCAATGTAATCGTCAATTGAAGCACAGCCGACAATACCTGTCTGACTTCTGCCGTTCATAATCTGACGGTAAATGTAAAAGCAAGGTGTGGTATCCTGCTTGCAGATGTTGTTCTTTTCAAGCTTCTTAAGGTTTTCCTTTGCCTTGAGGTAAACCTTCTCATCGTAAATATCTGTACCTTCGGGAAGGTCGATTTCTGCCTTGTCAACGTGAAGGAAGGAAAGGGGATTACCCTTGACCATTTCTGCGGCTTCCTTGCTGTTCATAACGTCGTAGGGAAGTGCGGCAACCATAGCTGCAAATTCAGGAAGAGGTCTTACCGCTTTGAAGGGTTTAAAAACTGCCATGATATTTTCTCCTTAAATATTGATAATAATATTTTATCTTTTTTATTTGTCTTTGTCAACTTAAGTTGCATAAATTAGCTGTTAATTGTAAAAGATATTTGCAACTGAAACAGAAGGATTGATTTTAATGTCAGTATCAAAAAAAGATTACGGTGAAATGACAAAAAAAGCCTCACCGAATTCACCTGTGTTAAGTGACTGTCTGAAGGCTTTTCTTTTTGGCGGAGCGATATGTGCCTTTGCCGAGGGAATGTTTTCCGTCTTTATCTCCTTTGGTATAAGTGAAAAGGATGCCCGAAGCATTGCGATGATAATTCTTATTGTAATCACAGCCGTTCTTACTGCAACGGGTGTGTTTGATATGATAGCAAAGCACGCAGGAGCAGGTACGTCTGTGCCCATTTCAGGCTTTGCGAATTCTATCGTCTCTTCAGCTTTAGAGTTTCAGACCGAGGGTAGAATATTAGGCACGGCAGCGCAGATGTTTATAATTGCAGGACCGGTTATAGTTTTCGGTTGCTCGAGTGCGGCACTTTATGGATTTATTTATTGGCTGATGAAATAAATAAAGGGGCTGTCTCACTTTCGTGCAACAGTCCCTGAATTATTACTCAAAAAATCTTTCCTCCACCGCCGCACAGATATAATGATAAACGGGAAGATGTAATTCCTGAATTCTGAATGTTTCCCTTTCGGGAACAACGATTGCAACATCGGATATCTCCTTGAGCTTGCCGCCGTCATTTCCCGTAAGAGCAATAACCTTAAGTCCGAGTCCCTTTGCCGTTATTGCCGCTGCAACAACATTTTTTGAGTTGCCCGAGGTGCTCAGACACAAAAGCAAATCATCCTTGCCGCGCATCGCCATTACTCCCTGAGCGTAAACAAGGTCGCTGTCTTCGTCATTTGAAAAAGCCGTGTTGAGACTCATAAGTGAGGTAAGAGGTATCGCAGGAAGTCCGCCCTGAAGCTTTATTGCAATTTCCTTGCTTTCGGGACAAAGCTTTTCCATTTTGCTGAGCTTTTCATCGGATATGGATCTCTTTTTCAAAAAGCCTTTGAGAAGCTCACCGCTTATATGCTCGCAGTCAGCAGCACTTCCGCCGTTTCCGCAAAGAAGAAGCTTACCGCCCTTTTCAAAGCAGCTTATGATTTCTTTCGTTGCCTTTATGATGTCATCTTCACAAACAGAAAGGCAAGGATATCTTTTTATAAGTTCGTCAATCATTTCACACCTCACATAAACACAGCACAGACCGCACCGTAATCACCTATGCTTTCACCAAGAGAAGCGGGAAGAATTCTGCAAACATCAAGAGATAAGGAAAGAGCCTCCTTGTTTATTTCCTTTTCAAGATGAGGTAAAAGCAGATCCTTGCACCTCGGAAAAATTCCGCCAAGAACAATCGCTTCGGGATTGAGTATGTCGATAAGCACCGAAAGACCTCTTCCGAGCCTTTCACCGCATATTCTGAAAACCTCAAGAGCGGTTTCGTCACCGAGTCTTGCACCTTCGGCAATGCTTTTTGCCGTAACATCCTTTTGTGTCATTCCGTCTTTAAAATAAAGGGGCGAAACGCCTTTATTCTTCGCTTCAAGGGCGAAAGAGTAACCCAGCTGAGAAAGACCTCCGCCACTGCAAAAGCCTTCAAATGAGCCTTTTTTGCCGTAACCTACAGGACCGTCAGCTTCAAGTCTGATGTGACCGACCTCACCTGCATTATCATTTTTGCCTGTGTGAAGCTTTCCGCCGAGAATCATTCCTGCACCAAGTCCCGTGCCGAAGGTAAGAAAAATCATATTTTCAGTGCCCTTGCCGGCACCGTATTTCCATTCGGCAATTGCGCAGGCGTTGGCATCATTCTGAAGCTTTACGGGGCAGTTATATCTATCAGCAATAAAGTCGCTGATTTTAACCTCATTCCAACCGGGAAGATTGGGCGGTGAGAGGATAATGCCTTTTTTACTGTCAAGAGGTCCTCCGCAGGAAATTCCTACAGCATCAGGCTTTTTTGTGAGAATACTGTCAGCCATTTCACAAAGCTTTCCTAACATTTCATAAGGGGAAGCAGAAAGGTCGGTAGGACAGCTTCTTTTTTCAAGTAGTTCAATTTTGTTTTCATCGGCCTTGGCAGTAATTACTGCACATTTTGTTCCGCCGATATCAAAGCCTAAAATGTACATATTATCTCTCTCATCCAAGCTCAGGTACATCAATAAGCTCGATTTCAGTCTCACCCTTGATTCCGTCGCTTTCGAAAACAATGAACTCATTTTCACCTTCCTTAAGAAGAGAAGCAGGAATATAAAGAGTTTTCTGAGGTCCGATTTCCCAATAACGACCGATGTTAAAGCCGTTAACGGTAACAAAGCCCTTTGTGAAGCTGTCAAGCTTGAGGAAGGTATCCTTGGGAGTACCTTCAATTGTAACTGTTCCCTTGTAGAATACGGACTTTTCTTCGGGAACTTTGTCTCCGAAGGTGAGCCTGTCGAGGTTGTCCATGGGAAGGGGATAAACATCCCAACCGAAGTGAATTCTGCCGTCGATAAGGCATCTGCCGGAGATGCCCTTTTTGCGCATCATCTTCGGACCGAAGTTTGCTCTGCCCATGTTTTCGCAAAGTACGGTGAGAATGTCACCCTTCTTTGCAGTAATCTGAATGTCAAGATTATCGTTGATGTAAACTGTGCCGATAAGCTCCTTATTGATATAAATCTGAGCTCTGTCGCCAAGCTCTGCAAAGGAGAGCTTAACATCATTGTAATCTCTGTTAAGTCTTGTTCTGTAGGCAATGAAGCCGTAGCCTGTGCCGTAGTTTTCCATGCATTTGGGTACATCTGAGTGCTGAGGAGCTGAAAGGAGATCGAGTACATCGAAGAAGCCGCACTTTTCGGTAAGACGGAACTTGCCGTAAGCCTTTTTCTCACGGTTTGCAGGAACCTCGGGAAGCTCTTCTCCTGTGTGCTTCTGAATGACCTCACGCACAGCGTAATACTTCTTTGTAACATCACCGCATTCTGTGAGCATTGCGTCATAGTCATAGCTTGTTACATCGGGTGCAAAGCGTTCATAGTGGTTTGCACCGCTTGTGAAGCCGAAGTTTGTGCCGCCGATGAACATATACATATTGAGGCTGCCCTTTGTGAGCATATCATCAACAACCTTTGCATAATCCTCTGCGGAGGTTGTGTGATGCTTTTCGTCACCCCAGGCATCAACCCAGCCGTCACACATTTCCATACACATTTTGGGCATATCGGGATAAAGCTCATCGTGAGCCTTGAAGTTTTCTTCAACGCGGCTGCCGAAGTTGAGAGTTGAAAGGCAACCGTCAATACTGCCGTCAAGAAGGTTTTCCTTGCTTGTTCCGTCAGAGGTGAAAAGAGGTACATCAATGCCGCGTGCCTCATAGCCCTTTTTGAGGTATGCGAGGTATTCTCTGTCGTCTCCGTAGTAGCCGTATTCGTTTTCGCACTGAAGCATGATGACACTTCCGCCGTTTGTTGTAAGGTAGGGGCGGATCTGCTCACACATTTTATCAAGGTAGCGGTCAAAATGCTTTATGTAAATTTCGTTTGAGCAACGGATTTCCATATTATCGTCGCACTGAATCCACCAGGGAAGTCCGCCGAATTCCCATTCAGCACAGATATAGGGGCCTGGTCTTACAATTACCATAAGTCCGCAGCTCTGAGCAGTTTCGATGAACTTTGCGATATTGAGATTGCCTGTGAAATCATATTCACCCGGCTGTTTTTCGTGCATATTCCAGGCGCAGTAGGTTTCAACGCAGTTACAGCCCATGGCCTTCATTTTCTTGAAGATATCCTCCCATGTGTCGGGCATATTACGGAAATAATGCACCGCACCTGAGATAAGCTTGACGGGCTTACCGTCTTTTATAAACTGATTTTTTTCAATTGTAAAGGTCATAACAATTCTCCTTATAATATTATCAGAAGAATTATATCATTAAAAACAGTCAAAAAGCAATACATATTTCCTTTAACTTGGGAGAATATATAATTAAAAGTAAAACGGGGTGAAAAAATGGCAACTCGTGTGGGAAGGACAATAATCCTTGAAAAAGAAGTACGCATAATTTCAAATGCCGCTGCGGTGGGAAGGCTTGAAGGAGAAGGGCCTTTAGGAGAATGCTTTGACCGTGTTTTTCAGGACACGACAATGGGCGAAAAGTGCTGGGAAAAGGCTGAAAGTGATCTTCTTTCAGCGGCAATGCAAAGGGCAATGGAGAAAATCAAGATAAGCGACAGAGACATAGATGCCGTTTTTGCAGGAGATCTTCTGAATCAATGCATTTCCTCATCCTTTGCAGTCAGAGGAATGGACGTGCCTTTTTTAGGCTTGTTCGGTGCCTGCTCAACAATGGCGCTTTCAAGCCTTACAGCGAGTCTTGCAATTGAAAGCGGTGCAATGGCAACCTGTATGGCGGCAACAAGCTCTCACTTCTGTGCGGCTGAAAAGCAGTTCAGATTTCCTCTTGAGTACGGAGGACAGAGAACGCCCACAGCACAAAGAACGGTTACGGGGGCAGGTGCGCTTATTTTAAAAGAAGGCTTTTCTGTAAATCATCCGAAAATAGTGGCTGTCCATCCCGGAACGGTTGAGGATCTGGGTATCGTTGACAGTACAAATATGGGTGCGGCAATGGCGCCTGTAGATGTTAAAATAGAACCATAAATTAAGCGAAAAGTAACACAAAATCTTACACAAATTTCGACAGGAAAGGTGGTGAAAAAGCCCTATTTTACTAGGGTTGTGGGTGTTTTGAGACTTTTAATTTTAGTGATGGTAAAACTGTCTAAAAACACTTGTTTACGATTTATTTACAATTAGTTTTTGAAACAAAAATCAGCACTATTATTACAATAAAGAAAAATGAAAGGATGAAACAAATGAAAATTACATACCGTGAAGTGAATGGTTATCTTATCCCAAATCTTAAACTACCACCTGAAGAGGCAAATATAAGGCTTGGTAAATGGGGAATGATGTACAAAACTTATCTTGAAAAACATAAGTCCGCACTTTTTAACTCTCTGCTTATTCAAGGAAAGCTGTATCAACACTGTGCTGCGGTTGAAAAACAGGCTAATGAGATGTTTGATATGCTTGTGGAGCAGATGAAAGAGACTGAAGGTGTTACAGAACAACTGAAAGAGGAAAATCAGATGGAATGGGTGCAAAAAATGGGGAATATTGAAGCAAGGGCTAGGGAGATAGTTTGTAATGAACTAATATAGAAATAAAATTCAGAAGGTATATCTTTGGGTATACCTTTTTGTATATGGTTGAATTTTTCAAGCATTTCTTGAAAAGCATTCAAAGAATAGTTTATTGTTTTTTATGGTCTGATGCGTTATTATATACACAGACCGGTCAACAAATTTAATCAGAGGTGATAAGAATAATGACTATTTATTTAAGCGAAAATATTAAAAGGTTAAGACGTGAAAACAATCTTACTCAAGAAACACTTGCAGAATTTTTGGGTGTAACCTTTCAAAGTGTCAGCAATTGGGAGCGTGGTGAAAGTTATCCTGATATAACCATACTTCCCGAAATCGCAAGCTTTTTTAAAGTCAGCATTGAGGAATTACTCGGTGTTAATAAAGCTGTAGATGAAGAAGATATAAAAAGGCTTTTAGAGGAACATGATAATTTTACAGATAACAAGCTTATAAAAGAATCAATATATCATTTAAAAGATAAATATCCCAACGATTTTCGTGTGCAGTTAAGGTATATGGGGTATTTGATATGTTTTGATGATGCTACCCAAAACACCAAAAAGATAGAATCATTGTATCAGAATATTCAAAACAACTGCACTAAAGATTCCATTCGCATTTGCGCAAAAAGATTTTATATACATTATCTTGAACTTATGGCAAGGGATGAAAACAGTCATATTACCTTTGCGGATTGTGAAACAATTATAAAAGAAATGCCAAGGATGAGAGATGGCAGAGAGATGTATTTTAACTGTTATCCTGAAAGTCACCCCAAAAGAGATGAGATAATACAGGAAGCTATCGAAGAAGAAATATGTTTACTTGACAACACCATGTTTCGTTATCTAAGTGATGACAGATATTCTTTAGAATTCAGAATTGCACTCTCAGAAAAAACAATGGAGTTTTTCAACTTTGTTTATGATGACGGCAACTATGGCAGAATATGGCGGATTATGTTATACAACCACGGATATTTAGGCATGCGTTATTATGAGCTGGGCAATACAAAAAAGGCACTTGAAAACTTCCGCAAAATGAGCGAGATTGCCGACAAATTTGACAGTCTGGACAGGATAACTGTTATGCACTCGGTAATGTTTGAAGGCAAGGAATTTGACAAGCACATTCTTGGCAGTACTTACATTGCAAAAATGCAGGTCAGAGAGCTTCTCACAGAAAAATATCCGTTGTCTGATGAGTTTAAAGCTACACCTGAATTTGAGGGAATTCTTTCTATGCTTGAATAAACTTTGCTTTTATACGAATGAAGTCACCCCGTAAGGAGTGACTTCATTATCCTTTATGCTCTTATAAATACATAATAATTCGTATCAAACCCACCATAGCGATAATCGCCACTTTTCCATTCGATTATCATATAATCTATGCCGTTAAGAGTTCTGATTTCATATTCACAAGCTGACCAATTCCATTTGCGAAGAAGATAATTTTTTGTCCATACCACAGTATCCTCACCCTCAAAAATTGCATCTGCATAAACGCATCTGCAATTACCTTCAGGAAAGAATTCAAGCTCCTTGAAGTACAAATCATCAATATGCTCTCTTTCTTGTGAAAATTCATCCTTATTGCATAAGAAAGAATGTGCCTTCCATTTGCCGATTATCCTTTCATCGTTTATAAAAGGTTTATCAATATTGTCTTTCCTTGCAATGCTTTCGGCAGAATATCTGTTACTGTCAGTTTTCTTCAACAACAGATACACCGGTTTACCACCTCGGCTGACTTCTGTTTCTCTCAGGGTTATGAGCATATATGTTCCGTCTGCCCTTTTCTCAAGTTCATACTCATTGTATGTATTACCCGACAGATATGCATTGCTGATAAAATATCCCTTAGTCCAACTGTAGCCCCAATATTCCTCACCGTCGGGAAGAAAATACAGATATTTCACATCGCCGCCGTAAAAGCCTGTGTTATCGCAGAAAATGTTTTGCTGACAATCTTCTTTGACAGCAAAAATACCTTTAACCTCCCATTTGCCGATAACTTTTTTATCATTTACAAACGGTACGTCCTTTTGGGGTTGAGCAATTTCATCGCCCAACTTCACAACCCGACATATTATTTCATCATCTTTGACTTCATACTGTGATATTCTTTGATAATCAGCCGCCTTAATTTCAGTTTCGGCAACAGTACACAAGTCAATGGCGTTGTCATCAGCACTACGCTTTATAATTGCCATGTTGTTTTTAAAAGCAATATCTAACTTTGTCATCATAAGTTTAGCCTCCTTTAGATTTTTGAGTGCGTCAAGAAATTCGTTTTCTTTCTGCGAGAAAATAGCTTCAATTTCTTTATTGCTTTTTCTTCCGGAAAGAATTTCTCTGATTTCCTGTAATGAGAAGCCTGCCTTTTTCAAAGCGTTGATTCTATAAAAAGTCAGAATTTGCTCAGAGGTATAATATCTGTAACCTGAAAATTTATCTGTATATTGAGGTTCAAGAAGTTTCTCTCTGTCGTAATGACGCAGAACGGAAATCTTTGTTCCGCACATTTTCGCAAACTCTCCAATTTTCATAAAACTGTTCTCCTTTACATAATCTAAGGTACCTTATGTGCATAGTATAAACCTTAAGTTAAGGTGAG
>JAZKYQ010000005.1:0-4540 GCA_045612205.1 Acutalibacteraceae bacterium
ACCTTTCCGTCGTAGAAAAGGCAGGTTTCCGTTGCGTGGCTTTCGTCACCGATTGCCCAGGTGATTTCAAAGCCGAAGATGTGCTTTTTGCCCTCTTTGTCAGTAAGATAGGTTGCTGCACTGCCCCAGTACCAGACAAGCTCCCTGGGAGTGTTTACCTTGCCCCAGTCAAGAGAGCAGAAGGTGCTGTCCTTAAAGAAGCTGTAGGTATAGTTACCGAAGCGGAAGGTGCCCGAGGTGGGCATACAGTTCTGCTTTGTGGTCATAAAGTATTTGGTGTTGTCGCCCTTGAAGGGAAGAACGGTTGTGATGTTTTCGTGACCCTCGGGGATGTCCATGTGAAGATCACATTCAAGAACCTTGCCCTTGTGAACGGTCTTGAATTTAACTGTTCTTTCTGTTTCCTTTGTGTGGAAATCAAATTCTGTTTTGCCGACCTTTCCTGTGAATCTTCCGGGAACGTCAACCTTGTTAAGAGGAAGACAACGGTTCTTGCCGGGGAAGATTGTCATTGAGTCAGCAGTTACCTCACCTGTGCGAAGGTCAATAAGACGAAGACCCATAAAGCCGCCGATGCCCACGTGAGCAAAGGAAACAAGAAGCTGCTTTTTGCCGTCGGTTACGGTGTAGTAATCCCATTCCTTGCAGCTGATGAGTCGTTCTCTTTTTACAAGGCTTCTGTCATAGGTAAAAACATTGTGTCTTGCCCAGCCCTTTGCGTTTAGAGTGCCGTCGGGGTTAAGAAGAGGTGTTTCCTCGGTGTATTCGGTCTGCTTTGATTTTTCCTTCCATTCGGTGAAGGGAACATAGGTTCTTTTAAGCTCGTTGCTCATTGGTTTTCCTCACTTTCTTATATATCTTTTATAGTTTTCATAAAGCTTCGTAGAATCCTCGTGACCTGCAAAGGAGAGTGAATCCTCAGGATTCATAATGCCGAGATACTGATAGGAAAGAATCTTGTCGCAGTAGGGCGCAACATTTTCTATCTGTCGGCTTATGCGCTCAATATCCGAGGGGATGAGGGCGCTTTTATAAACCATACCCTCAAAATCAAAAAGCTCAATGTCTGCCCAGAGCTTGGCTCTGCCTGCCTTGTCGTGAGCCTTGCGAAGCTTTTCAAAAATCCTTTCCGTTCTCGCAACGGGAGTTTTTTTCACGCCAACCTCATCCTGATAGGCGATGAAGTCAACATCAAGCTCTGAAAGGCATTTTACATAGCTTTTGTTTGCAAGGGCAAGGTTCGTTCCGTAGGGGGCAATAAGTGTTTTCTTTTCAGGGGTGAGTTTTCTGCACTCCTCGGTGCAGAGGTTGACATAGGAAACAAAGTCCTTTGAAAATTTCAGGATGATACAGGTTTCATCGGGGAAGTACCAGCCGTAAAAGCTCTTGTGATGACCATAAAGAGCAGTAAGCTCCTCCATAGCCTTGAAGGAACGAGCAATCACTTCCTTGTCTTTGATATTTTTGCCTGCCTTTGTCCAGTCACCGTAAAAGCCGTTACCGAGGAAGATTTTTATTCCGCATTCGTCAGCCTCGGAAAGAATTTCTTCAATGGGATCCTCACAGGGCATCTGAGCAAAGGGGAAAACCGAGGACTTGAAAAAGCATCTGTCATAAAGAGCCGTTGCCATAAGGACAATATATTCCATACCAAGCTCCGAGATTTCACGCACCTTTCTGCGCCAGTCCTCGCCCTGAAACCTTTCAAGGGCAGGGTTCCAGTATTTACCCTCAGCGGTGTTGTGGTGTCTGAACTCGAAAAAGGTTCCGTCAATTTTTCTGTTCATAAATTTTCGCCCCCGTTCTTTTTACTAATTTTATCACAATAAGCAGGTTAATGCAATTGTTTTGTAATTTAAGTGTTGTAAAGTCAAAGCAAATAGTGTATATTAGAGGAAAGAAAAAAAGACAGGAGAAAATTATGTCAGCTTATTTATTTACACATTTCACAAATGACCGCACGGGTGACAAGGAAAGCATATGGTTTGCACTGAGCCGTGACGGACTTCATTGGACGGACCTTGGCGGTAAAGAGCCTTTTCTTACTTCAAGGCTCGGCACAACGGGTATCCGTGACCCCTTTATCCTCTACGATGAGAAAAAGAAGAAGTACTTCATCATTGCCACCGACCTTCACACCTGTAAGGGCGGTAACTGGGGTGACTTTGCAAACCGAGGAAGCAAGAGCCTTCTCGTGTGGGAGTCAGAGGATCTCATTAACTGGAGCCGGGAAAGACTCATCGAGGTCGGCATCCCCGAGGCAGGCTGTGTCTGGGCTCCCGAGGCAGTTTACTGTAAGGAAGAGGAAAAGTGGTTCGTTTTCTGGGCGTCAAACGTAAAGGAGGAGGGCGAAAGTGAAGCAAAGCAGAGAATTTACGCTTCCTTCACCGAGGACTTCATCACCTTCACCCCTGCTTTCAAGTACATTGAAGCCGAAACCGCAGTTATTGACACAAACATCGTTTTTGATAATGGCTGGTATTACCGCATCTCAAAGGATGAAACCAACAAGGTGCTTACCCTTGAAAGAAGCAGAAAGCTCATTGACGATGAAAACGAAGGCTTTGAAAAAATTCATTCCGAGCTTTTAGCTGAATTCTCAGGCCTTGAAGGCCCCGAAGCGTACTACCTTGAAAAGGATAAAAAGTGGTGCCTTATTGCCGATCAGTACCGCACAGGCAAAGGCTACATCCCGATGCTTTGCGATGACCTTTCAACAGGTGTATTCACAATTGCCCAAAACTACGATATGGGAGAGCGCAAAAAGAGGCACGGCGGCGTGATTCAGATAAGTGACGAGCTTGCCGATAAGCTTGAAACTTTTTTTGAGTAGTCAGTAGTCAGGACATCGCAAGCGATGCAGTAGTGAGTAGGGAGTAGTAAGCAGTGAGGATGTAGGCGGGACTCCCGCGCCCGAATTAAATTTCGTAGGGCAGGGGCTTGCTCCTGCCGTCGAATGTTACAGTAGGGATACATGTGCCGTGTCTGCAGAATGTAGCAGCGACGCTCTTGTCGACTGAAAATACTTGTAAAAAATATTTTTAAATAAAAGGAGTCAATCATCATGGAAACAATCAAAGCATTATTCGCAGAAAACTTCCCTGCGGCCTTTGCAACAACCTGTCTTGCCTTATACTTCTTCGGTATGGCAGTAGTGTTCATCTCAAAGCCTCTTAAAAATGCAGAGAGCTTTTCAATCAAGCCCGTTGATAACGCAGGTAAAACTGAAATCCGTGTTTACTACGGTGGTATTTCCTTTGCCCTTGGTGCATTTCTTATCTACCTTGCCATCGCAACAGGCACAGCCTTCCATTCACTTGTGGGCGGTATGTTCTTTGCAACAACCGTTTTTGTAACACGCTCAATTTTCCTTTGCGTTGATAAAGGCTGGAAATGTCCCTACACAAAGCTTGCAATTCCTGCAGAGGGTGCATTCGTAATCGCGCTTTGGACCTGCTTCTTTCTTGCAAAATAAATGAAAAACAGATTTACCGTTATCCCCGAGCCTGAAAAGCTTGAGCTTTACGGCAGTGAAATTGCTTTTTTGCTCGGTGAGGATGTGACATTTGAGGGAAATGAAAAAACAGAAAAAAGCCTTGACAGCCTTATTTCCTTTCTTAATGAAATCTTTTTCTTTCAGCCTTCAGGTATGGGCAGACAGAAAATCCGCCTTGAAATAAGCGGTGAAGGAGAAAGCGAAGGCTATACCATTAAGGTTGAAAAGGACAGAATTCTTCTTGTCGGTAACGATGAAAAGGGACTTTTTTATGCCGTGCAGACACTCAAACAGCTTCTTTTTTGCGGTGAGGGTCAGCTTCCCTGTATGCTCGTTGAGGATAAGCCCTGCTTTAAGGTAAGAGGCTTTATGCTTGACTGCGGAAGATATTTTTTCACTGTTGAAGCTGTCAAGCAGTTTATCGATATGATGGCCCTTCACAAGCTCAATGAGCTTCACTGGCACTTAAGTGAGGATCAGGGCTTTCGCTGTGAGCTTGAAAGTAAGCCTCTTCTTACTCTCGTCGGTTCTTACCGCTCCCATACAAACTTCAACACTAAGCCCCACGAGGGCTTTTACACAAAGGCTCAGCTTAAGGAAATCATTTCTTACGCTCACGACAGATACATAAAGGTCATTCCCGAAATTGATACTCCGGGCCACGCTATGGCAATGCTTTGTGCCTATCCCGAGCTTGCCTGCTTTCCGAGAGATTTTTCCGTTTCAACCTTCTGGGGTGTAAAGCACGATGTCCTTTGTCCCGGAAAGGAAAGCACTTATGAATTTATGAAGGTGCTTTATGACGAGCTTGCGGAGATTTTCACCGACGGAGTGATTCATCTCGGCGGTGACGAGGTTCCGACGGTAAGGTGGAAAAAATGTCCCGACTGTCAGAAAAGAATGAAGGACGAGGGACTTACCGATGAAGCTCAGCTTCACACCTATTACCTTGACAGAATTGCTTCTTATCTTCAGAGTAAGGGCGTTGAGGTCAGAATGTGGAACGACACGCTCAAGGAAAAAATGGTTGACAAAAGCGTCACC
>JAZKYQ010000006.1:0-7932 GCA_045612205.1 Acutalibacteraceae bacterium
CCTCATCGATAAGTGCGGGGATTTCATCGGGAACAAGATAGCTTCCTCCCTTTTGTCTAACGGCAATCTGTCTTGCAGCGTCAACAATTTTGCCGGGCTTAACATCTCTCGGGCAACGCTCAACACATGCAAAGCATGAAAGGCAAACCCAGAGTGAATCGCATTTTGCAAGGGACTCAACATCTTCATTGATTACATAGGAAACAAACTGATGAGGCTTGATATCCATCTTTTCATAAGCGGGACAGGAAGCTGAGCACTTACCGCACTTCATACACTTGAGAGGATTTGTGCCGCTGATTTCCATTACCTTTTCCGCCTGGTTCTTCTTTGAAGCTTCCACTTATGAGTCAACCTCCTCTTTAACACCGAGAGCCTCGGCAAGAATTTCCGTAAAGTAGATTACGGGAACACCTTCTGCGGTATTCTTTGTAAGATTATACTGGCAGAGAGGACAAGCTGTTACGAGCATTTCTGCTTCAAAGCCCTTTGCGCTGTCCATTACGGTATTGCACATTTTCTTTGAAAGCTCGTTATCCTTAAGTGAGATATATCCGCCGCAGCATTCATTGCGGTAGGGATAAACAACGGGCTCTGCGCCGAGAGCGCGGATAAAGTCCTCAATGATTGAGGGATTTTCGGGATTGTCGAAAGCGAGGATGTCACTGGGTCTCAAAAGAAGGCAGCCGTAATAAGCGCCGATTTTACGACCTGTGAGAGGGTTGACAACCTTCTTCTTGATTTCATCAAAGCCAACCTTGTCGCGAAGAACTTCAAGGAAATGAAGAACCTCTGTCTCGCCGAGATAGGGCTCGTCGAGCTTAACGTAGTTGTTGGCTCTTGTTCTGATGTCCTCAACGCTTCTCATGTCGTCATTGTCTCTTTTGATAACGTGGTGACAGGCTGAACAGAGAGTTACGAGCTCCTGACCCTTTTGCTTGGCCTCGTTAAGAGCGCGAACTGAAGAAAGCTTTGAACCGATTTCGTCGCTTGAAAGCGGATAAACACCGCCGCAGCACTGCCAATCGTTAAGCTCCTCAAGCTCAAAGCCAAGTGCCTTTGCAGAGGCTCTTGCATAATCGTCCAGCTTTTTTGCCTTTGTTCTTAAGGTACAACCCGGATAATAACTGTACTTCATACATCTATGATCCTTTCATTTTTATTCGACTTTCTTGGCAACATCCTTAAATGTCATCTCCGTTTTTTCTCTTGCATTTCGGGTAAAAAAATGCCAACACAGTCATTCGACATATGATAACATTTTTTTGAGAAAAATACAATGTTTTAAAGAAAAATTTTTAAGGAAAATAATTATTTTTTTATATAAAATAAGTGATTTTGCTATATATTTTTTGATATAGCAAAAAAACAGACGCTTCCGACACGATAAAAAAGCCGGAAAACGTCTGTAATTTTATCAGATGAACTTACGAAGAATTGAGTAAAATCTTTCAAAGAACTTAACGAAGGCTGCCTGAGACTTTGAGAAGGTGTAGAAGAACTCACCTGCATAGGTTACAACCTCACCGCCGAAGCCTTTTTTGAATTTGTACATACCATAGCCGGGATGATCCTTATCCTGATAGTGAGGAATACCCTGGAAGTCGTAAATATCGTTGTTGTTTTCAAGTGCCCATTGAATCATTG
The DNA here is from genome assembly GCA_045612205.1 of Acutalibacteraceae bacterium. Taxonomy (GTDB): domain Bacteria; phylum Bacillota; class Clostridia; order Oscillospirales; family Acutalibacteraceae; genus UBA6857. The sequence goes on from JAZKYQ010000006.1 coordinate 1,648, forward strand.
TCCATTGCATAAGATAGTTAGGATAAGTGTTTCTGTACTGATTTGAGGAAGCACCGTAAACATAGCAGGTCTTTCCTGCGTACTGGGTTGTGATTGCACCGGAAACGGGAATGTCCTTGCCTTCTGTTTCCTCGTTGTTGAGGTAACACATATAAAGGCGCACATCCTCACCAAGACCGTCAAGCATCTTTACAAAATACTCCTTGGGTCTGATTGCAAAGCCGTCACGCTTACCTGTTTCAACCATAATGGGATAAAAATCGTCAAGAGCCTCCTTGGTGCAGACCTTACAGGTTACACCCTTTCTTGCTGATTTGCGCACACGGTTTCTCCAGTCGGACTTGAAGTTCATGATAACCTCTTCCTCAGTCTTACCCTGAAGGTCACGGATCATATAGTTATGTCTTGCCTGAATGGTTGCATCCTCGGGAGCGTTCTCCTCAAAGCTAAAGCCCATGCCCTTGATAAGCTCGATAACCTCAGTGTCGGTATCATCACAGCAGGGATCCCACATAAATGCATAGCTCTTATGCTTTTTTGCAAGCTCCTTGACGCCTTCAAAAAGATCTTCCATAACTGCTTTGTCTGTCCAGTCACAAACAGGTCCGTGAGAAGCATAAAGGAAGGTGAAGCCGAAAATGGGAATAGTCTTGATAAGTACAAGGCAGGTGCCGGCAATTTTGCCGTCCTCCCCTCTTGAAATAACAGCATCCCAGCCCCAGGTATCCTTGACTGCAGGCCACTTGAGTGACTGAAGGAAGTTGCCGTTTTTATGTGTTCTTACAAAATTTTCATATTCAAGGCAAAGAGCCTCGTCTTTTTTATTTAAAATTTCCATTAATCTCACCCGATATTTCTCAAATTTTTCTCACTAGATTTTAACATAGAACGTCCGCAAAAACAACATATTTTTCAAGATTAAGAAAAAATTAATAAATATTTTTTGAAGCCCATAAAAAAGAGCCGGAAACATTCCGACTCTTTCACTTTTAAAATTATCAGTCATCAAGACCCTTACCTACTGAACGTTCAGAAACAGTCTTTACTGCGGCAGCTGCCATTTCATCCTCTTCCTTCTTTCCGATGTTGTAAATAAACTTCATAGAAAGGAAAGCGATGAGTGAGCCTGCAGCAAGAACGATGAAGTAAAGATTCTTTACGTCTTCACCGAAGGTTTCGGGCTGAACAGCATTTTCACCTTCAACAAAGCCGATTGCAACAAGGCCCCAGGAAACAACTGCCTGGCCGATACCCTGAGAGAGCTTACGGAAGAAGGAGTAAAGAGCGTAAAGTGAGCCTTCCTCACTCTTACCTGTCTTACGGTAGCTAACTTCGATACAGTCAGCAACGATTGCCCAAACGGAAATCTGGAACACTGCATTACCAACGTTAAGTCCCATAAGGCAAATGATGTAAAGAATAAGATCATCGGGAGTGATGGGAGCAAAGATTGATGCTACACCTGAAAGTGCACCGATGAGCATTGAAACAACAAGAACATTCTTTTTACCGAACTTCTTTGTAAGCTTACCAAGGAAAATCATAACAAAGATCATGGGAGCGTATGATCCGATCATAGCCATACCAACCTTGCTTGTATCCTTGAAGAAGTACTGGAATACCATGTTGTTAAGTGCCATTGTTGAGTTGAAGAGTGCAACTGCAGCAACAGAAGCGATTGTTGCACCAACCATTGCACGGTTAGTGAAGAATGACTTCACTGATGAAAGCATAGCCTTAATACCTGTTGCAGCTTCAGCTGTATCACGGTTAACTCTTTCCTTAACGAGAACAGTTGTGCCCCAGAGAACTGCAAGAGCAACGATTGACATTACGATTGCAACGGGAAGGAGTGTTTCACCCTTGAGAACCTGAACTTCAATACCTGAAGCATCAGTTGAAGTGCTGTAAACGATACCGGGAAGCACGATCATAATGATGATTGCAGGAAGAGCCGCACCGATTGAACGGAAGGTTGAAAGAGAAACTCTTTCCTGAGGATCATCAGTGATAACTGAATGAAGTGAGCCGTAGGGAACGTTTACCATGGTGTAAGAAATTGACCAGAGGCAATAGGAAATGAGACACCATGCATATTTACCTGCATAGGAGAATTCCTTGACAGGAGCGAAAATCATAACATTGAAGATGATAAGTGTTACTGCACCGAGAAGAATCCAGGGCATATACTTACTCTTTTTGCCGATTCTCTTTGTGTCAACGAGGTTACCGATAACGATATCGTTAACTGCGTCGAATGCCTATGAAATAAGGATGATGATTGCATAGTCTGAGCGTGAAAGACCGATGTACTGCAGATAGAAAAGCTGCATAAAGGTTGAAACGAGCTGGAATGAGAAGCCGCAACCCATATCACCCATTGCATAGCCGAGCTTATCCATCCAGCCGAAGGGTCTGATAGCTCCTGCAGGAGCCTTTGTTTTTGTACTCATGATTGTTTTTCTCCTTGATTTTTTATTAAATTTCATATACGGCAGGAGCAAGCCCCTGCCCTACATTTAATTTTCTTGTTTTACAGTAAAGGCCGCTTATCTCTGAACTCTGCCTGAACCGTCACCGCCTGCAAGCTTTTCAACCTCGGAAACGCCTACTCTGTTATAGTCGCCTTCAATTGAATGCTTGAGAGCTGAAGCTGCAACTGCAAATTCGATTGCTGCCTGAGTGTCCTTACCTGAAAGAAGAGCATAGATAAGGCCGCCGCCGAAGCTGTCACCGCCGCCTACACGGTCAACAATGTTAAGATGATATTCCTTTGAGAAGCAGTAATTTTCACCGTCGTAAAGCATACCTGCCCAATCGTTTACTGAAGCTGAGATTGAGGAACGGAGTGTGATTGCAACCTTTTCAAAGCCGAAGGTATCCATAAGCTGCTTTGCAACTGACTTATAGCCTTCCTTGTCAAGCTTGCCGCCATAGATATCGGTGTTTTCCGCTTCGATGCCGAAAACGTCCTTTGCATCCTCTTCATTTGAGATGCATACATCAACATACTTGCAAAGCTCTGTCATTGCTTCTCGAGCCTCTGCTCTTGTCCAGAGCTTACCTCTGTAGTTAAGGTCACAGGAAATCTTAACGCCCTTTTCCTTTGCCTTCTTACAAGCGTCAAGGCAGATGTTTACAAGGTCGCCGCCGATTGCGGGAGTGATGCCTGTGAAGTGGAACCAGTCAGCTCCGTCAAAAATCTTATCCCAGTCAAAGTCCTCTCTTTTTGCAAGCTGGATAGCTGAATAAGCTCTGTCATAAATACATACGGAGCCTCTCTGTGAAGCACCCTTTTCAAGGTAGTAGATACCTACTCTCTCACCGCCTCTTACGATGTCCTTTGTGTCAACACCGAGAGCACGAAGTGAATTAACTGCTGACTGACCGATTGCGTGGGAAGGAAGCTTTGTTACATAGGAAGCGTCCATACCGTAGTTTGCAAGGGAAACTGCAACGTTGGCTTCACCGCCGCCGAAGGTTGCCTGCATTCTGTCATTCTGGAAAAATCTGTAATAGCCTTCGGGAGCAAGACGAAGCATAATCTCACCGAAGCAAACAATTCTTTTGCTCATTTTATTTACCTCTTTCTGATTTTCGTAATACTTAATGATTCTGTAACTGCTGGTTAATCAGTAGTTATTTAGTCTCAACACAGATTTCGAAGCCTGCAACTGTGTCCTTGAGTCCGAAGCAGCTTACTCTGCCCTTCTTGTCATACCAGATATCGGGATCAATTTCTGCGCCCATTCTCTTAAGGTAGCTCATTGCTCTGTCACCGTTGAGAGTTGAAATCACGATACAGCCCTTTGCATCGCTTTCTTCTTTACCGAAGCAGAGTGAGCCTGCCTGAACTCCGCATTCTGTTTCAGCAACATCAAAGCCGAAGAGTGAAGCAACAAATTTTGCGTTCTTTTCAGCGTTTGCGCTGTCACCGTAGATACAGATTTTTTCGAGCTTGAAGCCGAGCATTGTCCTGATAGCTTCCTTACACTTGCGGGTGATGTCCTCCCACTTGCCTTCGTTGATGTCAGCGCTTGTTGCAATCCATGTGCCGCCACAGCAAAGAATGCGGTCAAATGAAAGATAATCGTTGAGATTCTTTGTGTTTACACCGCCTGTGGGCATCCACTTTGCAGCCTGATAAGGACCTGCAAGAGCCTTGAGCTTTGCAACACCGCCGTTTGCTTCAGCAGGGAAGAATTTGATGTTTGTAAGACCCATGCTCATTGCCTGCTCCATTTCACCGGGAGTTGCAGCACCGGGCATCATGGGGATACCTGTTGACTTGATGTATGCAATCATTTCGGGATTGAAGCCGGGAGTAACAACGAACTTTGCACCTGCGGCAATAGCTCTGTCACACTGCTCCTTTGTAAGAACAGTACCTGCACCGACGAGAACATCGGGACACTCCTGTGAAATTCTTCTGATTGATTCTTCTGCAGCGGCAGTTCTGAAGGTGATTTCTGCCGCGGGAAGTCCGCCGTCACGAAGAGCCTTTGCAAGAGGCACAGCCTTTTCAACATCGTCAATTGCAACAACGGGAATGATACCTAATTCGTAAATTGTTTTGAACATATCCATTTGAAATTTACATCTCCTTTTTATAGTAAGAGCTACTGAAAGTAATCAGTAGTGAGTAGTCAGTAGTCAGGAAATGCCTTCGGCATTAAATCTGCTGTTTATCTGCTTAATACCGACTATCTCTGTGGCAATCAACTTGCCAGCTTAATCACGCTGATACGTGACCGTAATTTTGCGTTGCTTACACACCGCTGTATGATGAGAAGCCGCCGTCAACAGGAAGAACTACGCCTGTGATAAAGCCTGCGGCATCGTTGTTGATAAGGAAAAGAAGTGCACCGTCAAGCTCCTGAGCCTCACCGAAGCGACCCATGGGAGTTGCGGCAAGAATCTTATCGGTTCTCGGTGTGGGTGAGCCGTCGGGATTCCAGAGAAGTGCGGCATTCTGCTTTGTTGAGAAGAAGCCGGGAGCAATAGCGTTTACTCTGATGCCTTCCTTTGAGAAGTGAACTGCAAGCCACTGTGTGAAGTTTGAGATTGCAGCCTTTGCGCCTGAATAAGCAGGAATCTTTGTAAGAGGAGTGAAGGCGTTCATTGATGAAATGTTGATGATGTTACAGCCTTCTCTGCCGAGCATCTGCTTTGCAAAAGCCTGAGTGGGAATGAGTGTTCCGAGGAAATTGAGATTAAAGACAAAGGAAACTCCGTCTGAATCGAGATTGAAGAAGTTCTTGCAATCCTCGTCAATGTCACCGCTGAAGTAATATTCCTTATCAGTTGTGGCTCTTGCGTTGTTACCGCCAGCACCGTTGATGAGAATATCACATTTGCCGAAATCATTTTCTACCTTTTCAGCGATTTCATTGCAGATGTCCTTATCAAGAACGTTACATTTGTAAGCCTTTGCAATACCGCCTTCAGCGACAATTTCATCAGCAAAAGCTTTTGCAGCTTCCTCATTAAGGTCAAGAAGCGCTACCTTTGCACCTGCACGGGCAAGAGTTTTTGCAAAGCCTGAGCAAAGCACACCGCCTGCACCTGTTACAACTGCAACCTTACCTGTAAGGTCTGTGTTGATTACGTTTTTAATCATTTTCATATCCTCCTGATTATTTCAAAGCCTTTTCACAGGCTTCAAAGAGTCCGTTGATATATGTTGCACCGAGAGCTCTGTCATAAAGGCCGTAACCGGGACGTCCTGTTTCACCCCAGATCATTCTGCCGTGGTCAGGTCTTACATAACCGTCAAAGCCTGTTTCAACAAGAGCCTTTACAACCTCGTACATATCAATGCTGCCGCACTTTGAAAGGTGTCCGCTTTCCTCGAAGGAGCCGTCTTCCATAATAAGAACGTTACGAATATGCATAAATGCAATTCTGTCCATTGCACTGTACTTTCTTACCATCTTCACAACATCGTTTGTTGCAGCGCAGCCGAGTGAGCCTGTGCAAAGACAAAGTGAGTTAGCGGGAGAATCAACAATCTTAAGGAAACGGTCGAGGTTTTCCTCGTTAGTGATGATTCTGGGAAGTCCGAAAATGGGGTATGGAGGATCGTCGGGATGAATAGCCATTCTTACGCCGCATTCCTCTGCAACGGGAATAACCTTCTTAAGGAAATACTCAAGATTTTCCCAAAGACCGTCCTCGCCGATAACTGCGTATTTTCTGAAAAGCTCCTTGATTTCGTCCTTTGTGTAGCTTGCATCCCAGCCGGGAAGGTCGATATCGTCAACAAGAGGATCAAGGCCCTTCATC
>JAZKYQ010000007.1:0-1738 GCA_045612205.1 Acutalibacteraceae bacterium
ATACGAAGTCTTTCTGTCAGCTCAAGCTCTCTGCACTTTGAGCCTATTCGTGAAAAATGTGCAATCAAATCAGTACCGGCACGGTTAAAGTGTGCTCTTGCTTCTTCAACCGTTTTCTTCTGAATTGTCAAGGTAATGTACTTATCCTGCACAATGGCACTTGTACTGTTAGCAAGACCTGTAAGCATTTCATTGATTTCACGGCGGAACACATCTTTGCCGTCATTCTGTTTTTCAGTAAGCAGAAGATTGTTAAGCTCTTCACTCTTTATTCTTCTGTTGATGATTGTAAGCTGACTTGAAACGCCGTTTTCAAGAGAATTAAGAATATCACTGTACTTGAAAAAGTCTGTTTCCTTATCCTCTTTACTTGCTACGGCATAGTTAATATCGGTAAACTTAAAGACCTTTGAAAACCTGTCTTTGCCAACAAGGAAAATGCCGTCGGGATAAACTGATCTTATGTCTATTGCGTCCTGTACAGACTTTGGAACAGCCATACCGTCACCGAAATTATCGCTTATTCCTACGAAGCTTTTCAGCTTTCCGAGCAAGTCGAACATCCTTATCACTCCTTTCTATTTCGTCATAAAGATTTATTGATTTGAATTTAAGTTCATTCGGCATAAGAATTTCAGAACGAAGGTAAGCAAAGAAAGCCTTTTCTGCTGTCATACCGTGCCAACTGAAAAAGCCTATTGCCGCAAAGGGTGCTGCACCCAAGATACACACCCAGCTCAAGGTTTCAATACCGAATAAAGGTTTGAGTAAAAAGTACAAGCCTACGGCTACACCGCAGGCAAGAATTGAAAAGATAAATTGACGAAGTGACAGACCGAAGTAGACACTTTCGGTATAGTCACCGATTTCACGGTTTATCTTTACTTCCAAATAGCATCAGCTCCTTTGTCATTAAAGTCCCATCATTTCCTTAACAACACGGTCAGCCATTTTGACTGTGCCGACAAGGACAATCATGTTAAAGATAAGCTCGCCTACATAACTCCACACCTGATTAACAGCCGCCGCAGCTTCATCAACAACGGGCGGAGAATCTGCAAACAGAGAGAAGATTATGCAGCCGAGTACGATAATTGCACCTTCCAGACAAACAGCGGTATATGACTTGATAAAGCTCTTACCAACCGATGAGGAAGGCTCACCTGCAAATGATGAAAGAGGAACGGGTGCAATGGCCGTATACAGATAAATTTTGAAAAATCTGCCATACACGGTCATTATCATAATGAAGGACAGTACCGTAATGAAAAGACTGCCGATAAGAGTTACCGCCCACAAGGGAACGCTTTCCCAAAATCCGCAATCCTCAATGGCCGTTACAATACTGTCGGGCAAAACCGTCTGACTTACTGCACTCAATCCCGATGCTGCCATTATTTTTGATACAATGCCTTGCACAATTTCAATTAGCGCCATCATCAGTTCAAGTCCGTAGTCAATGGATGCTTTGGCAAGAATAAAACGGATGAACATTTTGACCGCAAGTTCAGGTCTTTTCATTTCCGCAAAGCTGCCGCAGGTTTTCATAACACCGACAACAAAAAAGAGCACTAAAAGCGAATAACCTATCGCCTGTAATGCTCCGTGTATGTCTGTTATGACATTCCATATTTCACCACCCTTGAACTGTTCCGGGGACTGTGTTATTAAAAGCCATATTTCGCTTAATTTATCGTTCCAAGTTTCAAGTGATTTTTGCAGGTTTTGGACAACCCAA
>JAZKYQ010000008.1:0-10331 GCA_045612205.1 Acutalibacteraceae bacterium
AAGGGCTATGCAGCAACCTGTACAGAAGACGGTCTTACAGACGGTAAGAAGTGCTCAGTTTGTGGCGAAACACTCTCAGCACAGGAAGTAATTCCTGCAAAGGGTCATACAGAAGAAACTGTAAAGGGCTATGCAGCAACCTGTACAGAAGACGGTCTTACAGACGGTAAGAAGTGCTCAGTTTGTGGCGAGACACTCACAGCACAGGAAGTAATTCCTGCAAAGGGTCATACAGAAGAAACTGTAAAGGGCTATGCAGCAACCTGTACAGAAGACGGTCTTACAGACGGTAAGAAGTGCTCAGTTTGTGGTGAGACACTCACAGCTCAGAAAGTAATCGAAAAACTTGCTCATACAGAAGGTACAGCAGTGGAAGAAAACAGAGTTAATTCTACTTGTACTGTAGCTGGTGGCTATGAACTTGTGGTTTACTGTTCAGTATGTAATGAAGAACTCAGCAGAGAAAAAATTACACTTCCTCTCGCAGAACATACTATGGTTGCAGTGCCTGCTAAGGACGCTACTTGTGATGAAGAAGGCCATTCGGAATACTCAGAATGTATTATATGCGGATACGCTGAGGGTAAGGAAATTTATCCTGCAAAGGGTCATGTTGATGAAGATGCTGACGGAGTATGTGACGAATGCAATGATAGCATGAGTGATAAATGTTGCGTTTGCCTGTGTCATAACACAAATTGGTTCTGGAAAATTGTTTATAAAATCTTCGTTATTATATGGAAAATGTTTAATATACACAATGCTTGTGCGTGTGGTGCAGTCCATTTCTGATGAAGTTTTAACCAAAAAGAAAATTTAAGCAATTTGCCGCCGGGGATGTAAAAATCCTCGGCGGTCTCCGTATAACAAATTTCGTTGTGCAAATGGATTTATAACACATAAGCAGAGTTTACCTGGATACCTCGCCGCCAATATAATTCATCGCCTGCCAACTATTTAAGCTTAGTTTTAACAAAGAATAGTAATATTAAACAAAGCGAATTCAAACGATTAAATCACCTTCTGGAAAGAGGGTGGTTTTTTGTGTCGGCAAATGAATTCTGATGAACAAGCTTTAAAAACAACACATTTCTTTTTTTATGTTCTTCATCAAACCTGTTTTTTATTGTACAATAAAGCTACAAAATTAAAGGAGGTTCTTAAAATGAACACAGACAAAATTATTGCAGAATCAATCGCAAAGGATTACGCTCCGAAGGAAAGCTCCAAGCTCGTTGCCCTTAAAAAGCTGGACAACAAGGCAAAGCTCCCTGCTACCGTTTTCACATATTCTTTTGGTATTGGTTCGGCACTTGTTTTCGGTACGGGTATGTGTATGGCAATGAAGGTTATCGGCGGTGGTATGGTAATGGGTTGTATTGTCGGTGTTATCGGTCTTGCTGGCTGCGGAGTCAATTATCCTGTTTATAAAAAGCTGCTTGAAAAGGGTAAAAAGAAATATGCCTTTGAAATTGTACAGCTTGCAAAAGAAATCACAGACAAATAAATCAGTAAGGCAAGGAGTGGTAATATGAATAAATCAGAAAGCAAATATTTTAATACTGCCACTAAAATGGATCTTGCATTGATTTCACTGCTCAAAGAGAAATCCTTTGATTATATTACGGTAAGTGAAATATGCAAAACTGCCGGAGTAAACCGTTCAACCTTTTATCTGCACTATGAAAATATCGGGGAATTACTTGACGAAACTACCCGTTATTTATTTGATGACTTTTTATCGTATTTTTCAACGGATCTGAAGTCTGTAGCCTTAAATCTTACAAGCTCTGATCTTGAAGAGCTTAATTTTATTTGTGATGAGTATCTGGTACCGTATCTTTCATATATAAAGGTTAACAAGGAAGTGTTTTCAACTGTATTGTTGCACAGTCAGACCTTCAATTTTAATGACATTCATAAACGTATGTTTGAAAATATATATAATCCGATATTGGAAAGATTCGGATATCCCGACGAAAACAGAAATTATATTATAATGTATTACCTAAACGGAATAAATGCTGTTATTCACGAATGGCTAAAATCCGGCTGCGACATTTCAATTGAAGAGGTAACAAAAATAATCACAACCTGTATTTACGGCTTGAGAGGCTTATCATAAATAGACTTCTGATTACTTGCAATTCAAAAGGAGCTTATTATGACGCTGTTAGCGAAAAAGCATAAAAAGAAAGCCAAGAAAAAGCTTTCATTAAAGCTTAAACGTACTATTAAAAGAGCTTGACAAATCATGGCAAATATTCTAAAATTCACTCATAAGCTAAAGTCAAGGACGGTGATTTTATGAGTACTGTTGCCCACGGTGTTTTATCGGATTCACAAATATATTTTTTCTCACCGTCTCTGAAAGCAAAAAAGCTGTATTATAACCCTCTTTGTGCAGGTCACTTTTACTGCGACAGTAATTATCACCTTAAAAGAGACAGCTACGACAGCATCCTTCTTGCTCATGTGATTGACGGAGCTCTTACCTTTAAAAATGAAGCAGGTGAGCTTGTCACCGCTAAGAAAAACGATACTGTTATTATCGATTGCTATGCACCTCACGAATATTTTGCCGAGGATAAGCTTGAATTTATGTGGGTGCATATTGACGGCGCTAACTGCCGTGAAATGTGCCGTGAGATTATCTCTTCCGACGGCTGCCTGTCAAAATCTGCAAGGTGCGGATATATTAAAGAGCTGATGAGCAGAATCCTTGACGGTGTAAAAAGTGCCGCTGTAACAGAGCAGGAGCTTTCGCTTACCGTATATAAGCTTCTTCTCGAGCTTCTCAACCCGATGGCGGCAAAGAATAAAGCCCTGCACGAGGATAATATTCACAGAGTAAAGGAATATGTCACAGAGCACCTTGGTGAAAGCATTACCGTTGAGGCTCTTTCCGAGGTTGCCAATATGAGTGTCACCAACTTTTCAAGAGTTTTCCGTCAGCATACAGGCTTTTCACCCTATGATTATGTCCTTTCCTCAAGGCTCAACAAAGCAAAGGAATATCTTCTTAAAACTGATATGTCCGTAACCCGGATAGCCTATGAAACGGGCTTTAACAGCGAGGCTAATTTTATTTATTGCTTTACCAAAAGCGAAGGAATTTCTCCCGGTAAATTCCGCAAGCTTGGATTTTAATAAAATGGCAGGATTTCTAAACTTTAAGGCAGTATTTTGAAATACTGCCTTTTCTTTTTTGAGTATAATTGAGATGTATTTAATCTGAAAGGATTGACTTTATGAACACCAAAGACAGAGAAAGACTGCGCTTGCTTGCTTTTAAGCAGCTTGAAATTGCAAATTCACCAAAAAACCTTGAAAGAGCAGAGCTTTGGAAAAGACACAATATGTACAAGGGTGAAAGACCTCCCATTCACATCGAGGTCGGCACCTTCGCTCACGAGGCAATCACCCCATTTCTTGAGTGTGAGGATCCTGCCGCAAGAGATATCGAGTATAAGCTGATACATAATTTTATCGGTCTTGAGCAGTTTGACGATGACAGGGTTGTACCGCCTTATTTTCAGCAGACCTATGATATTTACTTTACCCTTTTCGGTCATCATATCAAGCAGACCGTAATGAAAAAGGCTGACGGCACCGAGCTTGGCCACCACTTTGAGCATATTATTGATGACCTTTACGATGATTTCCGCCTTATTGAGTCCCCGTCGGTTTTCGGTGTGAATAAAGAAAGCACAATGAAAAAGAACGAGCTGTATAATGATATCTTCGGTGACATTCTTCCCGTCAAGCTCGTTTCTGACGGACTTTATTCCACTCCCACACAGCACGTGGTGCATATGATGGGTATGGAAAATATGCTCTATTCAATGTATGATTATCCCGATGAGTTCAAGATAATGATGGACAGAATCGCTGACGATTACATCGCATACTTCAAAAAGCTTGAAGGTGAAAACGTACTTCATCAGAACCGCGCCTTTGAGTGGGTATGTCAGGGCTCAATGGCATTTTACGACGAGGAAGAAAAGCAAGGTCAGATTAAAACCACAGACCTCTGGGGCTTTATGGACAGCCAGGAAACAGTAGGTATTTCTCCTGAAATGTTCCGTGAATTTATCTTCCCCTGCTACAAGAAAATCGCTTCTGTTTTCGGCAGACTCAGCTACGGCTGCTGTGAGCCTGTCAATACTTTTTGGGATGATATAAAGACCCTGCCTAACCTTAAAAAGGTTTCAATCTCACCCTGGTGTGATGAGGACTTTATGGCAGAGCAGCTTAGGGGTTCAGGCATCATCTATCACAGAAAGCCGAGTCCTACCTATCTCGGTGTCGGAGCAAAGCTTGATGAGGAGGCTTTCCGTAAGCATATTGAAAAGACTGTTAAAACAGCAAAGGGCTGTAAATTGGAAATCTGTCAGCGAGATGTTTATACAGTCAATAACGATATGAACAAGGTAAGAAGATATGTTGAAATCATAAGAGAAGCAATCGATAAATATTGGGAGGGTTAAAATTATGTCAGTAATAAAGGAAATCGCAGAGCTTGTACATAAGGGTGACAGACGAGGCGTCAAGGCCGCAGTTGAAGCTGCACTCGATGAAAAGCTTTCAGCTAAAGAAATTCTTGATAAGGGACTTATTGCAGGTATGATGGCAATCGGTGAGAGATTCAAGAAAAACGAGGTTTACGTGCCCGAGGTGCTCATTGCCGCCCGTGCTATGAATATGGGCGTTAATGTGCTCAAGCCCTATCTTACAAAAGAGGGTGTTGTGCCTGTCGGTAAAGCAGTAATCTGCACGGTTCAGGGTGACCTTCACGATATAGGCAAGAATCTTGTAAAGATGATGCTCGAGGGCGTGGGTATTGAATGTATCGACCTTGGCACTGATGTTTCGGCAGAGCAGGTTGTTGAGGCCGTTAAGGAAAGCAAGGCGCAGATTGTTGCTCTTTCATCCCTTCTTACAACCACCATGGAGTATCACAAGGAGGTTGTTGATGCTCTTACAGAAGCCGGCATCCGTGACAAAGTCAAGGTTATGATCGGCGGCGCACCTGTAAGTGAGGATTTCGCAAAGCAGGTAGGTGCTGCCGGCTGGGCCCCCGATGCCGCAACTGCTGCTGACCTTGCCCTTTCATTCTTTAATTAAGGTAAAAGCTATGAAAAATAAAGTAAGAGAAATCTGTAACAACAAAGCAAAAACCATCCCCATCCTTTCCTTTCCGTCAACACAGCTTTTAGGAATCACCGTAAAGGAGCTTCTTGACAGCCCTGAAATGCAGGTAAAGGGCATGAAGGCCATAGCTGACAGATGCAATATCGGTGCATCTCTTAATATGATGGATTTATCCGTTGAGGCGGAGGCCTTCGGTGCTCAGATTGTTTATTATGACCACGATGTCCCTACTGTGAGAAAAGGCATCATTGATGATATTTTCGACGCTGAAAGCATTGCTGTGCCAAGCGTAAAAGACGCAAGAGCACCCCTTTGCATTGAGGGTATCAGACGAGCCAAGGAGGAAATTACGGGCATTCCTGTTTTCTGCGGTGTAATCGGCCCTTACTCTCTTGCGGGCAGGCTTTTTGATATGACCGAGCTTATGATGGAATGCTATGACAGTCCCGATGAGGTTAAAATACTGCTTTCAAAGGCAACTGAATTCATCATCAATTATATAAAAGAGTTTAAAAAAGCAGGTGCTGACGGTGTTATTATGGCAGAGCCTGCGGCGGGCCTTTTATCACCGAGCCTTAACAGAGAGTTTTCCGTGCCCTTTGTAAAAGAGATTTTTGATGCGGTAGGGGATGAGGATTTTGTAATCTGCTACCACAACTGCGGTGATGCGGTAGGGGATATGGCAAAGGATATTGCCACTGTCGGTGCAGACATCTATCATTTCGGAAACGCAATCAGCCTTAAGGACATTATACCTCTTATGCCTGTTGACAGCCTTGTTATGGGCAATATTGACCCGGTGCTTTTCAGAAACGGTACACCCGAAGGCATAAGAGAAAGCATCAGAAGGGTTTATGATGAATGCTCACAGTATGATAACTTTATGCTTTCCTCAGGCTGTGACATCCCTGCTGAAAGCAAGTGGGAAAATATCGATGAGTATTTCCGCTGTGTAAGCGAGCTTTGAAAAACACACCAATCCCCGTTGACGGCAGAGCTTTGCCGTGACGGGGAGCTTTTTATTTAGTCTTTTTTCACAAACAAATTTGTCCCATAAGCACACTTTGCACAAAAAAGGCCTATCTTAACGAAAAATGTTGAAAGAAGCAGGCTATAGTGTTATCATATTTTTATACAAATTAAAGGAGAGTGTTTTTATGGTATTTCCTGCAACCTTTGCAAAAATCGTAGGCTTTATTCTTGCTTTGCTTACCCCGATTTTAAACTTTTTCTTTGTTGACATCTGGGCGCCTTTTGAAAATGAGGTTGAAATTGCGGTTGAAAAAACGGGCGGCTTTATGAAGGGCGTCTGCCATGCCGAGCCTCAGTATGAGCTTCTTAATGAGGGCAATATTGAATGGTTCCGTGACGATATTCCTTTTCCTTACGATCAGGACGGAAATCTTTCACAAAGCTATATTGACTGGAAGGAATATGTCAAGGGCTATGCTGATAACGGTATAAGAATTTTCGGCATCACTCCCTATCCCGAGGATTATATCGAGTACGGACTTGATCCGAGAGAGCCTGAGGACCGTGAAGGCATTCAGGATATTGCACGCTTTTATGTTGAGGATCTTAAGGGAATTGTGGGTGCCTTCCAGGTTACAAACGAAATGGGCATCGACCGTTTTACCTATCCGCTTACAATGGAAGAGGCTTATGAGTTCATCGGTATGCAGCTTGAGGCAATGTATCCCGTCAGAGGTGACATTCTCATCGGCTACAACCTTGCGGCACTTTCTATTGCAAGCATGCCCTTTAAAATGAAGCCCTACCACGAGTTCTGTGACTACGTGGGCGTTGACCTTTATCTCGGAAGCTTTGAAAACCTGCTTAAGAACATCAATCAGTATAAGCTTATTCTCAATTTCGTAAGAAGAGTTACCAAAAAGCCGATTATCCTTTGCGAGTTCGGTTATATCGGTCTCGGTGAGCCCAAGAGCGACGAGGAAAAGAAGGCAATCCTTGAAAGCTACGGCTACTCAAGTGAAGAAGAGGCACGAGCAGATATCGACAACTTCATCAAGGCTCTTCCCGAGGAGCTGGCAAACGAGTTTGACCAGTATGCCGATGAAACACCCGAGTACAGAGCCGAGCTTATGTTTGAGGGCGAATTCTCAAACCACCTTTACAGAGAGCTTCATGAGGGCTTCGGACTTTACGGTTATCCCCACAGCCCCGAGGGTCAGGCAGAGTTCTACGCAAATATAATTCCCAAAATCAGAAAGCTCGACTATGTTATCGGCTCCTTTGTTTATATGTGGAACGACACAGGTGATTGCTATGTCTGCGGACAGCAGGACTGCCCCGTTGAAACAAAGTGGGGACTTGTTGACGGTGAAGGTGAGCCTAAGGCTGCTTATTATGCCGTTCAGAAGGCCTTTGCCGATTGACGGTAACAGCTTTGTTAATTGTTGTAAACAAGTGATATCTTGGGTAGTTTAAACAAAACATAATTAATCTTTCTGTCGCTTTTAGCGATTTTTTATTAAAACTTTGCAAAATATAGATTTAAAATCATTATTGTGATATAATTCTCTAATGAAGTGAGGTGGATTTTTTCCGCCTCTAAATTTTGAAATCAAGGAGGAGCAAAATTGATTACAAAAGCAAAAGACTTAATATCAAATTTCAGAACCTACTGGAATATTCCTATGCCGGGAAGATATATGCCCTTCAAGGAAATCGCAGCTTATTCAGGCGGCGGTTGCGGTGCGTATATGATTATTACCCTCGGTTCGGCATGTATTCTCGGTACAGGTAACACACTTATTTCAAGTACCCTCGGCGTTGACGCTATGGATATGTACTGGATGCACGTTATTGCTGTTCTGGCAAACATTTTCCTTACAGGTATCAGAGCAAACATCATTGACAATACCCGTAACAAGGCAGGTAAGTACAGACCTTACATAGCAACAATGGCAGTTCCCACCGCCATCATCGCCTTACTTATGGTATATTTCCCCTATGAAGGATTCGGCAATTTCCTCACAAGCACCTTCGGCGACAGACAGATCTTCGGCGAAAGCATCGGCTATGCTTCAAAGTGTGCCGTTATTCTTGTGCTTAACCTTTTCCTTCACTTCTTCTATTACTTCTTCTATGACGGATATGAGAACCTTATCCACGTTCTTTCTCCCGACACACAGGAGCGAGCAGATGTTACCTCAATCAAGAGCGTTGTTTATTCCTTTGCGCCCACAGTAGTTAACCTCTTCTCACCCATCGTTGCAAAAAATATCTTCCACACAAACACAACCGATATCCGTGTTTACAGATTCCTGTGGCCCATTCTTGCCGTTCTCGGTATTCTTCTTTGCATCGTTGTTTACAAGTACACAGAAGAAAAAATCGTTCAGGCAAAGACCCACGTTATCAAAATCAGATTCATTGACGCTCTTCGTGAGGTTGCAAAGAACAAGTATTTCTGGATCATTTCCCTTGCAGGCTGGCTCGGCTTCCTTGAAAGTGCCTTTGCAAACATTATGTTCTGGCTTTACAACTACGGCGGCGCCTGTGACGGTAATATGTACGGTCTTCTCATTACTGTTTACGGTAACGCTTCCCTCTGGGGTATGGTTCTTGCACCCTTCTGCATCCGTCGCTGGGGTAAGAAGGCTGTGCTTGTTGTTACAAATATCTTCAATGTTGTGTTCATCCTTTTGATGCTTCCCGTGCTTCAGGATGTTACTGCAGAGGTTACCATCTGGCTTGTTATGTGTTGCCTTTATCTCAATGCATTCATGGGCTCCTTCGCTCACATTCTCAATCCTGCCATCCAGGCAGATATCAGAGACTATCAGCAGTATAAGTCAGGCGAAAGAATCGACGGTATGTTTGCCGCTGTAGGTACAATCGGTACAATTATCACCCTTGTAACCTCCTCTGTTCTTCCCTTCATCTATGAGCAGAACGGTCTTACAAAGGAAAACGCAGCTATCGTTACAAGCAGACCTGAAATTCTCAACCGTGTTCTTGCTGAAGGTAAAACCGTAGGTCAGATTCTCGCCGAACAGCTTGCAGAGGGTCAGGACAACTACAACAACTCCTATTCAGCTCTTTACGATCCTGAGGTTCTCAAGTCACTTCTTGTGGTTCTCATCATCGTTTCAGCCTTCGGTGCTCTTCTTAACATCGTGCCTTACTTCTGGTACGACTTCAACGAAAAGAAGCAGAAGTCAGTTATCCGTGTGCTTCGTGTACGTGCTCTTTTCGAGGACTACGGCAACGGTATTCTCGGTGACAGAGAGCTTGTTGAAGCAATTGACATCATCCGTTCTTCAAGAGAAAACGCTATCAAGACACCTATCACTGCTGACAAGGCTCTCAAGAAGTCCGACAAGAAGGCTTACCGTGAAGCAATCAAATTCAACGAGGAAATCGAAATTTCACAGTTCGTATGCAAGGAGCTTGACAAGTTCTCCTCAGAGCTTACCGCACGCAAGCTCAAGCTCTGCGAGCCTATTTACAGACTCGGCCTTGACGCTGTCAAGCAGATTGATTATGCTGCAGCAAAGCAGGAGCTCAAGGATGCAAAGGCTCTTCCCAAGTCAAACGATGACGAAAAGGATCTGCGTGAATTTGCAATAGGCATGGCAAGAAACAAGATGCGTGCTCACAAGATCATTTCAAAGTATTACCTTAACGAGGAGCTTGTAAGACCCGACTTCAGCGAGCTTGAAAAGCTTTACAAGAAGGAAGACGAGCTCAACGAAACAGTGAAGGCTCTTTACCTTCAGCTTGACAAGGAAAGAAAGGGCGGCAACAAGGCTGTTGCCAAGGAAATCCGTGCAAAGATCAAGGCTGTCAAGAAGGAAAAGGAAGCTCTTCTCAAGGTTCAGAAGAAGGAAATGGACGTTCACGTTCGTTTCAATCAGGCTGCAAAGCCCTTCCTTGATGCTGAAAGAGTATTCAAGGAAAAGGAAAACTTCACTCACCTTGAAGAAATCTCTGCCGAATACGACGAAGCTAAGGCTCGTTTAGCGGCTGAAAGAGAAGCAAAGCTTGCCGAACAGAAGCGCCTTGACGAAGAAAAGGCTGCTATCAAGGCGGAAAAAGAAGCCGCAAAGAAGGCAAAGAAATCCAAATAAACCAAAAGTGGGCTGTTGCATTAAGCGCAGACCAAAAAGCAAAAGAAAAGACAGATATATTTAAGTTGTGAATTTTCCGCT
>JAZKYQ010000009.1:0-3961 GCA_045612205.1 Acutalibacteraceae bacterium
CACCGAAGCCCTCAAGAAGGCTCAGAGTGACTCTCCATAATGTGTCGAAATTCATATTGACGTTCCTTTTCTTTCATTATATTTTAAACTAACCGTTAGTCAGCACGTGTAATACGAAACAACCTTAAAAGTATTTCACCGTTTCGGCTTACACCTGATAACCAACGGAAAGACAGGAGGCATAAGCCTTCTGTCTTCCGCATGAAATAAACTTACTTAATAATTATGCAAGAGTGAGCTCGTACTTCTCAGCAAGAGCTGTAAGAGTACCGTCTGCGATAAGGTCAGCCATGATCTTGTTAACCTCTGCAGTTGCATCGGAATCCTTACGGAATGCAATACCGTATTCTTCTGTTGAAAGCTCGATTGCATAACCGAGGTCAGCATATGATGTGCCTTCACCTGTCATAGCGTTAGCCATTGTGATATCGATGATGCAAGCATCAACCTTGCCGCCTGCAACTTCAAGAAGAGCAGCTGACTGTGTTTCACAAGCAATGCTGTCAAGACCGAGAGCAACAGCTTCCTTTTCACCTGCTGAGCCTGCTTCAACAGCAACCTTAAGATCAGCAAGAGAAGCAGCGTCTGCGAAATCAGCAAGAGCGTCCTTCTTCATAACAACAACCTGTGCGTTCTTAACATATGCGTTTGAGATATTTGCATTGAGAAGGCCTTCTTCTGTGATTGTCATGCCGTTCCAGATGCAGTCGATGTCCTTAGCTGCAAGCTCAAGGTACTTGTTATCCCAGTTGATTTCGATGAATTCAACTTCAACGCCGAGCTTTTCAGCTACTGCAAGAGCAAATTCTGTGTCGAAGCCTGTCCATTCACCGTTTTCGTCCTTGTAGTTCATGGGAGCGTAATCTGTCATACCAACAACGAGCTTACCCTTTTCCTTGATGAAAGCAAGGTCGGAAACAACGTCGCCTGCTGTTGCGTTGCCGTCTGTTGCATTACCTGCTGTTGCGTTGCCGTCTGTGTTCTTGTCGCCACCGCAAGCTGCAAGAGCGAAGCAAAGAACTACTGCGAGAATTGCCATAATGAGTGCGATTGATCTTTTTTTCATGATAATTTCTTCCTTTCAAAAATCTGAAATTTATTAAGCGAATCTCTTTTTCGCTTTAGCGTGGTAACATATTAACACAACAAAGCGGATAAGTCAATACTTTTTTTGAAAAAATAATTCAACAACCTTGATTAGATGTTAAAAGTTTAGTATAATCGTAAGCAGCAAGTAGTAAGCAGTGAGTAATAACGCGCCTGTGGTTTATTCCACCGTAAGAAGTGGTGCCGCGAAAAACTCAAAACTCACTGCTGAATTTATCCCTTACTACTTACTACTGACTACTTACTACTCAAGGAGAAAGCTATGTCAAACCAATGTGAAAGCTGTGCATACTATGATTATGACGAGGAGTATGACGAATATTACTGCACCGTCAGCATGGACGAGGATGAGCTTGAAAAATTTATGTCAGGCTCCTATGACTCCTGCCGTTATTACTCACCTTATGACGAATATAAAATTGTAAGAAAGCAGAATTGAGGTGGCTGTGCCGCTTTTAAGGGCGGACGCGCACTGCGCGCCCCTACTACTTTTATAATTTCCCTTACTACTTACTACTCACTACTTACTACTAAGGAGAAAGCTATGAAATCGTTAAAATATCTCTACAAAATCGGCAGAGGACCTTCCTCCTCCCACACAATGGGACCCGACAAGGCTGCCCGTTATTTCAAGCAGACAAATCCTGATGCTGACAGCTACAAGGTAATCCTTTACGGCTCTCTTTCCTCAACGGGCAAGGGGCATAAAACAGATGAAGCAATCCTTGATGTTTTCAAGGAGGATAAAATCGAGCTTGTTTTCGGTCCTCACGAAACAGACACTCTCCCCCACGAAAACACAATGGACTTTTTTGCCTATAAGGACGGAAAGGAAGCTGACTTCAAGCGCATTATGTCTGTCGGTGGCGGTCAGATTGTTATTGAAGGTATGCCCGAGGCAGGAGAAGAGGACATCTATCCCGTGAATACCTTCGGACAGATTGCCGAATACTGCAACACCCATAATATGCGCCTTTATGAGTACATCGAAATGGTTGAAGGTGAGGAAATCTGGGATTATCTTCACGAAATCTGGAAGGCAATGAAAAACGCCATCAATGCAGGTCTTTCCACAAGAGGTGTCCTTGACGGTGGTCTAGGTGTTGAAAGAAAGGCTCAGTTCCTTTACAATCAGTCCCACATTGATGAAAGCGACATCACAAGGGAAAACCGACTTGTCTGTGCTTACGCCTTTGCCGCAAGTGAGCATAACGCAGGCGGCGGTGTAATTGTAACTGCTCCCACCTGCGGAGCCTGTGCAGTTCTTCCCAGTGTTCTTAAATATATGCAGGATAAAAAGCGTTTTTCCGATGACGACATCTGCCGTGCTCTTGCAGTAGGCGGTCTTATCGGCAACCTTGTCAAGACAAACGCTTCCATAAGCGGTGCCGAATGCGGCTGTCAGGCGGAAATCGGAACTGCATGCTCAATGGCTGCAGCGGCTCTCTGTGAGCTTTTCCATATGGGTATCGGTCAGATTGAATATGCCGCCGAGGTTGCAATGGAGCATATGCTCGGTCTTACCTGCGACCCTGTGTGCGGTCTTGTGCAGATTCCCTGCATTGAGCGTAATGCCGTTGCCGCAATGAGAGCTATCAACGCTCTTTCCCTTGCAACCTTCCTTTCAACCACAAGAAAGATAAGCTTTGACACCGTTGTTGAAACAATGTACAAAACCGGCAAGGACTTAAAGGCAATTTACCGTGAGACATCAAAGGGCGGACTTGCCGAGACTTATTTTCAGCAGGGAAGCTGAGGCAATCGGTAAAGCCGATTGCAATTCACAATTCACAATTCTCAATTCACAATTCGGAATTTGGTTATTTGAATATTACAGACACTTATTCATGTAAAAAAACAGCCGTGGAGTAAAATCCACGGCTTTACTTATTATTTTCATTCAACCTCTTCAAAATCACTTGCGGGGCGCTTGCAAAGCGGACAGATATAATCCTCAGGGAGTGTCTCTCCCTCATAAACATATCCGCAGATTTTGCACACGAACTTCTTTCCTGCACAAGCGGCAGTCTCATTTTCCTCTGCCTTGTCGGTCTCAGCGTGGCAAAGCTCTTTACAAAGAGCATCAAGCTGATTTTCAGCCTTACTGTCAAGAGCGCAGTTGATTGTGACATTATTCTCAGCAAGGGTGAGACCCTTACTGCACTCAAGCATTGCCTTCATGCTTTTCATTGCCATGGGTGCCCAGGAGCCGTTTTCAACAAAAGCAACGGTTCTGTTCTTAAAGCCTCTTTCGGTGAGGGCGTGAATGTACTCACTCATAAAGGGGAAAATGCCTGCATTATAGGTTGTCGTTGCAAGAACAAGCTTGCTGTAACGGAAGGCATCACTTACCGCAAGAGCCATATCACAGCGGGCAAGGTCGTGAAGGATTACCTTTTCGGCTCCTTCTGAGATAAGCTTATCCTTAAGAAGCTCAACTGCCTTTTTTGTGTTGCCGTAAACGGAG
This sequence comes from Acutalibacteraceae bacterium, assembly GCA_045612205.1. Classification (GTDB taxonomy): domain Bacteria; phylum Bacillota; class Clostridia; order Oscillospirales; family Acutalibacteraceae; genus UBA6857. The sequence goes on from JAZKYQ010000009.1 coordinate 3,575, forward strand.
GTGTAAGCAATCACAACACCCTCTTCTTCAGCGGTATAGGATGACCAGGTGTTGTAAAGCTCAAGATAATGACCGAGGTTTTCCTTGAGCACGGGGCCATGAAGAGGTGCAATCACTTTTATTTCAAGTGCTGATGCTTTTTTGAGAACATTCTGCACCTGAACGCCGTATTTACCAACGATGCCGATGTAATAGCGTCTTGCTTCATCATCCCAGGGAATGTCAGCATCGGGAGTGCCGAAGCGACCGAAGCCGTCAGCAGAGAAAAGCACCTTTTCCTTGCTTTCGTAGGTCATCATAACCTCGGGCCAATGCACCATAGGAGCAAAAACGAAATTAAGGGTATGACCTCCGAGACAAAGGCTTTCACCGTCAGCAACAATCACC
>JAZKYQ010000010.1:0-48965 GCA_045612205.1 Acutalibacteraceae bacterium
GATCTTGTTGTCCACATCCGTAAGGTTGTTTCAAACAAGGATATCGAAATCAATGTTCTCAACTCAAAAGAGGCTTCAAAGTTCTCCCCCACCGATTCAAGAGCCTTCAGAATCATCGGTGACATCTGCAAGGGCCTTGAGCCCAACTCAATTGTTGCTCCTTATCTTGTAATGGGCGGAACAGACTCCTACAACTACGAGCCTATCTGCGAAAACATTTACCGCTACGCTCCCTTCAGAGTAAGCATTGAGCTTCTTCGCAGTGTTCACGGCACAAACGAGAGAATCCCCGTTTCCTGTCTTGAGGATGCACTCAAGTTCTTCAAGAACTATATCCGCAGAGCAAGCGCTGAGTAATAAGAACTGTTACATTAAGCGCAGAACAAAAAGCGATTAAACAGATATGTTCAAGGAAAATAAACTCGGACATATCTGTTTCTTTTTTTATAAAGGCTGCGGAACTGCTTTTTTATTTTCCCAAATTAAACACAACTTAACATCTACTTAAACAAAATCTTAACATTTTTATAATATAATCGTTCATATCGCAATAACGGAGGATTGTATATGTTTAAAGTTCTGATTATTGAAGACGACAAGGACCTTTGCAGAGCAATGTGCTCTTACCTTAATTCAAACGGTTATGAAACAACAAGCGCCCATAACGCAAACGCCGCTTATGACGCTATGTTCTCAACAGTATTTGACCTTATAATTTCCGACATCATGCTCCCGGGTACAGACGGTTACGAAATTGCAAAAACAATCCGTGCAACCGATTCACAGACTCCCATTCTTTTTGTCACCGCAAGAGATGACTTTTTTTCAAAGCAGAAGGGCTTTCTTGCAGGAATCGACGATTACATGGTAAAGCCCATTGACCTTGAGGAGCTTCTTTTAAGAATAGGCGCAATCTTACGCCGAAGCAGGATTGCCTCATCAAGAAAGCTTGTTGTAGGCTCACTTGTAATGGATATGGACGAAAGAACAACAAAGCTTGACTCAAAGGAAATTCCGATGACTGCCCGTGAGTTCAACATCCTTTACAAGCTTCTCTCCTACCCGAAAAAGACCTTCACAAGAGCTCAGCTTATGGAGGAGTTCTGGGAAACGGAAACGACCTCAGGACCTCGTACCGTTGACGTTTATATGGCAAAGCTCCGTGACCGCTTTTCCGAATGCAAAGACTTTGAAATTGTAACCGTGCACGGCTTAGGCTACAAGGCGGTGATAAAGTGATCACCCTCCGTAGCAACAAAAAAAAGGATAAGCGACTGAAAAACAGCATATTCTCAGTACGCCGCTTTGTGCTTTATTTCGCACTTACAGGCTTTATGGTTTCTGTAAGCTTTCTTCTGTTTTTCAGCGGCAGCCTTTTCGATGCCACCGGAAATCCTGTTCTCATTCCTGAAGGAACTATCAGAGAAAGAGCCTTGAGAACGCTTTTCAACATTCTTTTCATCTGCCTTTTCCTCAGCGTCTTCGACGGCGTAAGAAAAAGAATTTTCACCCAACGGCCTGTTACCAAAATAGTTGATGCTCTTGGCAGGATAACAAAAGGAGACTTCAGCACCAGAATCAGACCGCTTCATAAAAAGCGTTTTTTCAACGAATATGACATTATCATCGAAGACATCAACAAAATGGCAAGTGAGCTTTCCTCAATTGAAACGCTGAAAACAGACTTCATTTCAAATGTTTCCCACGAAATCAAAACTCCCCTTGCCGTTATTCAGAATTATTCTGCCATGCTTCAGAATGAAGACCTTTCCCCCGAGGAAAGAAAAGAGTACGCTGAAAGTCTTGAAAGAACCTCAAAAAAATTAAGCGCACTTATCACAAGCATACTCAGACTGAACAAGCTTGAAAATCAGCAGATTTTCCCCGAAGCAAAAAAATACAATCTCAGTGAGCAGCTTTACCAGGCAATTCTGCTTTTTGAAAATGAATGGGAAAGCAAGGAGCTTGAAATCATCACTGACATTGAAGATAACGTTCAGATTGAAGCCAACGCCGAGCTTCTTCTTACAGTATGGTCAAATCTCATTTCAAACGCAGTCAAATTCACAGACGACAAGGGAAAAATAACCGTCACGCTGAAAAAAGACGGAAGATACGCAACCGTACGCATCTCCGACACAGGCTGCGGCATGACCAAGGATACAGGCATGCGCATTTTTGAAAAATTCTATCAGGGAGATACCTCTCACACCACCGAAGGCAACGGTCTCGGGCTTGCCCTTGTCAAAAGGGTAATTGATATCACAAAAAGCGAAATCACCGTTGAAAGCGAGCTTAAAAAGGGGACAACCTTCACAGTAAAAATCAGGCTCCAATCGCCTACCTACTAAATTATTATTCAGAAAGGAAATTTTCATATGAATGAAAACAGCAAGGCCTTTTCCATTTCTTATTCAGGTGCAGATAACGATGAATTAAAAAAGCTTAAAGCAAAATATTCCCCTTCCCCTAAAAACGACAAGCTAAATGAAATCAGAAGATTAGACAGAAGGGTTGATTTTATTTCAACAATGATTTCCATAGGTTTAGGTATTATCGGCTCATTTTTACTTGTAAACGGAATTATATTTATAGTTAAAAATCCCGATAAGCTTATGTGGGGATCTGTTTCCACTATCCTTGGATTACTCATTGCTTCAATGGTTCCTATCATTCATTACAAAATTCTCAAATTCACCAAAAAACGCATCGGGCCGAAAATCCTTGAGCTGATCAAGGACATCGAAAGCAACAAATTCTGATGTTTTCCCCAATTCTCCCTTTACATAGTTGCATTGTGCAACAAAAGCTCTCCGTACGGATATCCATACGGAGAGCTTATTTTTTTATTCAGTTACTTCTGCAGAAGTGTCAATTTCTAATGTAGGATCATTTTCTGCTGTAATCAGCTCACCCTTTTCATTCCAGGAGGCTTCGTAAGCAGTATAATAAATATTTCCCTCTTTATCGGTATAATAATTATTATAATACTTATATTCAGAGTCATCAAGCTCCATCTGCTCTTTATAGAAAGCGTCAAGCTCTTCCTCGCTCATGCTTTCCGTGTCGGGATAGTAATATTCCAGAAGATGACCCTTGTCACAATAGAACCAACCGTCCTCGGTTACATAACAATCATAGTAGTAATACTTCTCTCCGTCGTCGCGGACATAGTAAAACTCGTCGTATTCATAACCGTATTCTGCATTGGTTTCCTTTATTACGGTGTAGGTGTAAACTCTGCCCTCTTCGTCGTAAAGAAGAATAAGATCCTCATCCTCGTAGCTGTTTCCTTTTTTGTCATAGAAAATACCGTCAACGGAAATTCTGTCATTTTCGAAGTAGAAATCCTCAAAATCACCGATAGCATCCATTACAGTCTCAACCATTTTACCTGTAACCGCAAAACCTGCAATCAGGGAGGCAATACAGGTGATAATAACACCAATACCGAAAATTTTAGAAAGCTTCTTCTGCTTTGCCTTTTCTTCAGTGGGAACGGAAGGAAGCTCAAAAAGACAACGATTACATACCTCATAATTCACGGGACACTTATTACCGCAGGAGGGACACTCCTTGAGGTCGGGACCGGGGAAATCCTTTCTCTTAAGAAGGAAAACGAGCACTGTCCAGGGACCGAAAAGAACACCGCAGATATACCAGCCGATACCAAGCTTGTGGTTTCTGTACTGTGCAGAATAGTGCATAAACAGAACACACAGTACAGTTGCCAGAAGACTGACAATTGACAATATGGGATAATACTTGAAAATTTCGGAATACATTTCCATCATTTTTTCATAAATCTGTTCTTCCATTTTAATTTCTCCTTTGTTTTATTTATTATCAGATACCGAAAGCATCCTGACTACTTTCATAAATACACGCAATGCGAGTACACACTCTATCCCCTGTTCTTTTTATCAGTACAGAGGCTGCCGAGAACGATGCAGGATGACCTTTTCTTCACTGCGTTGCTGTGCTGTTATCGTCAGTCTCAGTCCCACTCAAGACCTGTTACTGTGTCAAGGTCAATACCTTTTGTTTCGTGAGTGTTCTTGATAAGAGCAATGAGAGTGATAATAAAGCTGGGAACAAGAAGGCAGAAAGCAACAGTTGTGATTGACTGATTGCCTAAAGCCATTGTTACGGGCACATAAACTGTGTAAGCAAGAGCGTAGCCTGCAAAGCCAACAACAGTCTGAGCTGATGAGGTTGATGAACGAAGATTTGTGGGTGCGGATTCACTTGCCATCATAATAAGCACGTCGTTGGTTGAATAGTAGCTACCTACGAATGCACCGCAAAGGAAGCCGATAATTGAGGGATTGAGAATATTGAACTTTGCACCGAGAGTAAAGCCTACAAAGCTTGCAAGACAAACTGACGCAACGGTGATTGCAGCTGCCTTTCTGCCCTTAAGGTCAGAGACAAAGCCCATAATTACCTGTGCGATTGCAGAGCCTATGGGGAAGAGAATAAGTGCCTGAGTAACCTGATTTACACTTACAAGATTAAGGAATTCATCAGTGATTCCGCCGTGGATGCTTTCTGCATAGCAGTAGGTCATAATTGTCTGATAATCGAGACTGCCGATACAGCCGATGCCTGCAAGTGCAAAGCAGATGAAGACCCAACGAAGCTGCTTGTGCTTCATACCGAATTTGAGGGCTGCCACAAGACCGCCCTGTGCGTTCTGCTCCTTTTTCTTTGCTTCCTCTTCTGCTTTAAGCTCTTCCTCTGTCATTCGCAGATAACGAAGTCGTGACTCGATGAACGCATCGGTTTCTCTTGCAAACAGAAGCGCGATAAGGCTTACAACTATACCCACGATTGCGGGAATAAGGAACACATTACGCCATTCTGATGCGCTGTGCATAAGCAGACGGCGAAGAATGGGCACGAGCATAACTGCCATATTGGCAAAGAATTTAATTACTGAATAGGTAATTGCACGTTTTTTTGCCGGTGAGGATTCCATAATAAACACAACGTGCATATCGTGCGGCACGAAGAAAAGAATCATACAAGCACCGATGGCGTACATAAGCACATTCTGTGAAAGGAATATCACAAACATTGCAACAGCCATACCGAAGGTGTTTACAATAAGCAACAGCTTTCTGCCGTAGCGGTCAGCAAGAGGTCTGTAAAGAAGTCCGATGATCTGGAAGGGAATTGCAACAACCTGAAGAAGATTGAGGATTGTAACAGAGCTTTCACTCTGGAACAGATCATTTGCAATTTCTGTTTTCATAAGTGTACCGATCTGTGAAGCAATTTCGTCAACTGCATAGATAAGAGCGATGATAAGCACAAGATACCAGAAGTAGGTTTTACCCTTGGGTCTTGCCAGCTGCTTTTCCCATTTTTTGATTTCCTTCTCCTTTTTAAGCTGAAGCTTTTTCTGCTTTTCATCAGTCATTACTTTTGCCATTTTATTTTCTCCCTTCAATGAAGTCTTTCATTAAATCAATTATATGACAACACAACCGAAGTGTCAAGAAGTTACGGTGCATTATGTTGAGCGTGAGAAAAATCAGTACGCTTTATTCCCACCTGTAACAATTTACATTTCCGATTGAAAATTAAAAGGTCACGAAAATCAACTCCGTGACCTCAATTATAAATTTCCTTACTACTTACTACTGACTACTCTTTACTCAGCAATATTCTTCGCTCTTTCAATTGCAGAGTGAATGTCAGCACAGAAGTTATCACCGCCGACGGCTGTGTAGAAGCCTGACTTCTTCATTGCCTTCATAGGCTGCTCGTTAACATGAGACAGAATAAGAGTGATATCCTTCTTCTCGCATCTTTCAAGAAGGGACTTAAGAGAATTCATTGCAGTACTGTCAACTGCAGGAACACCTCTCATACGAAGGATAAGGCACTTTGTTGCCTCCTTGAAGTTGATTTCTTCAATCTGATTTGCCGCACCGAAGAACATAGGACCTGTTGCTTCGTAAACTCTGATGTAAGAAGGAACCTCCATAAGCTTCTTCTTTGTTTCGTCGTTGTCAGGAGTGACTTCCTTGCTTTCTGCAACATACTTCCAGGACTTGATGTAGCTTTCCTCGCTCATACGCTTGATGAAAAGCACACAGGCAAGAAGCATACCTACCTCAATTGCAACAACAAGGTCAAACACGATTGTAAGCACAAAGGTGATGATAAGAACGATGATATCATTCTTGGGAGCAGTTTTCACAAGTGAAACAAAGGTTCTCCAGTGGCTCATATTATATGCAACCTGGAAAAGAATTGCCGCAATTGTGGGCATGGGAATAAGTGCCGCATAGGGCATAAGAAGTAAAAGCACAAGAAGAAGCACAACTGCATGAACCATACCTGCAACGGGAGTTCTGCCACCGTTTTTGATGTTTGCCGCTGTTCTTGCAATTGCACCTGTTGCCGGAATACCGCCGAAAAGAGCCGAAGCAATGTTACCTGCACCCTGAGCCACAAGCTCAGCATTTGAACGGTGCTTTGTTCCTGTCATACCGTCTGCAACAACACAGGAAAGAAGTGACTCGATAGCCGCAAGAACTGCAATTGTGAACGCATCAGGAAGGGCAATTTTAACCGAAGCAAAGGAGAATGAGGGAAGAGTGAGCTTGGGAAGATCGCTGCTGATTGTGTAAAGGTCACCGATGGTGTTAACCTCAAGATTGTAAAGCTTAACCATAGCGATACCTGCAAGCACGGCAATAAGAGAAGCAGGGATTTTACTGCTTATCTTCGGCACAATAAGAAGCACTGCAAGGCTGACCGCACCGACAAGAAATGCCTGAATGTTGAAGCTTCCGATACCTGCAATGAAGGCCTCAACCTTTTCAACGGTTTCGATTGTCGGCATTCCTTCGGGATATGTAACTCCGCAGAAGTCCTTGAGCTGACCGAGGAGAATTGTAAGAGCGATACCTGAGGTAAAGCCCGTTGTAATTGTGTAGGGAATGAATTTAATAAGTGAGCCGAGCTTGAAAAAGCCCATCACAAGAAGAATAAGACCTGCAAGAACTGTTGCCGTTGCAAGGCCTTCCATTCCGTTTTTGGCAACTATTCCTGCAACGATGGTTGCAAATGCCGCCGTAGGACCTGCAATCTGTACGGTGCTGCCGCCGAGAAATGAAATAACGAAGCCTGCAACAATCGCTGTGTAGATGCCTTCCTCGGGACCTACACCTGAAGCAAGAGCAAGAGCAATTGAAAGAGGAAGAGCAATGATCGCAACGATTACACCTGAGATAAGGTCCTTTACAAGCTGATTCTTGTTATAAGACTTAAGAGAAGTAAAAAGCATTGGTTTAAACTGATTTTTTTCCATTATATTACCTTCTGTTCCTTTATTTTTTACCGCTATATTATATTCCAATTCTCAGAAAAGTCCATATTAAATTTCAAAAAAAATCCGATTAAGCAATATTATGTAACTTTGAATAAATATTTATAAATTATAGGCTTTAAATTGTGTAAAATCCTCCTTGACTTTACCTGTCAACGCTCCTATAATTAGTGCGTTAAAAATTTAATCAAAGAAGGTCTTATTTATGGAAATGCAAACACTCTTAGAGATCTCTGTCGCTCTTATGGCAGGTCTTCTTATGTCAAGAGTTGTAAAACCCCTCAAGCTTCCTGCCGTTACCGGTTACCTTATTGCTGGTATTCTCATCGGTCCCTACTGTCTCGGACGTATCGGATTAAGCGGTCTCGGCTTCACAAGCATAGCAGATGTTTCTGCTCTGTCTATTCTCAACGACGTTGCTCTTGGCTTTATCGCTTTTGCAATCGGCGACGAATTCCGTCTCTCTCAGCTTAAGCACACAGGTAAGCAGGCAACCATCATCGGTATTTTTCAGGCAGTTGTAACAACGCTTCTTGTTGATGCCGCCCTCATCGGTCTGCACTTCATTCTCGGTGAAGAAAGACTCCCTCTTTCAAGTGCAATCATTCTCGGTGCTATCGCTTCGGCAACTGCTCCTGCGGCAACACTTATGGTTGTCCGTCAGTACAAGGCAAATGGTAAGCTGACAAACCTGCTTCTTCCCATTGTTGCTCTTGACGACGCTGTGGGTCTTATCATCTTCGCAGTTTCCTTCGGCATCGCAAAGGCTCTTGTTCACGGTGAATTCAGCCTTATCTCAGTTCTTGTTGATCCCCTTGTTGAAATTGTATTCTCACTTATTCTCGGTGCTGCTCTCGGTTGGGCTCTTTCCTTCTCCGAAAAGTTCTTCCACTCAAGAAGTAAGCGTCAGGCAATTGTTATCACTGCAATCTTCCTTGCAGTTGCACTTTCAAAGCTTCATTTCAACATCGGCCCCGTACATGTCGGCTTCTCCCCTCTTCTTGTTTGTATGATGCTCGGAACAATCTTCTGCAACATCTGTGAATTCTCAGCTAACCTTATGGAAAAGACTGACAGATGGACCACTCCTCTTTTCATTCTCTTCTTCGTTTTAAGCGGTGCAGAGCTTGAATTCTCAGTGTTCACCGATTTCAGCGTTATCGGCATCGGTGTAGTTTACATCATCGCAAGAAGCCTTGGCAAATACTTTGGCGCACGTATCAGTGCAAAGGCTTCAAAGTGTGAGCCTCACATCCAGAAGTACCTCGGCATCACTCTTCTTCCTCAGGCAGGTGTTGCTCTCGGAATGTCAATTACTGCAATGAGCATCGGCGAAAGCGGCACAATCATCAGAAACATTGTTCTCTTCGGTGTGCTTATCTATGAGCTTTTCGGTCCCACAATGACAAAGATTGCTCTTACAAAGGCAGGCGACATCAGCCCGAAGGAGCACAAAGAAAAGGTTCCTCTTCCCAAGGGCCGAGTATAAAAAGAATAAATATCACAGTGAAAGGACAGTTCACTGTGATATTTTTTTGTACCTGTCATATATTTTAAAGGGTGATGATATGAAAAAGCTTTTTACCGTAATTTCAACAGCTGTTATCTGCCTTTCACTTTCAGGCTGTTACAAGGGCGAGGAGGTCAACCTTCTGCTTTTTACGGACAATCTCAACAATATAAAACAAGAGCAGATAAGCCTTTCAGATTACTTCATCGAAAACGGCAGCTATAAGCTTATTTTACAAGGTGATATCCCTGTTCTTGTCACCGCAGAAGAAGCAGAAAACAAGGTGATAAAAAAAGTCCGCCTTACAATAAGCAAAGCGGATAATAACGGTAATATCAAAGCTGTAGCTGACAGCGAGGCAGAATTTTTTTCAAAAGAAGCGACCGACATTCTCGAAGCCTTCACTATGTACGAAAAGCAGGAATGCGAAAAAATCATCAGCAGGCTCATTCCTGATAACGGCGAGGATTTTTCAAAATCCGGTGAGCTTACAGCTGAAATAAATAACTTTTGTCTTGTTTACTATTCAAACAAAATCTGCAGTCAGTTTTTTGTTGTCAACACCTTCTATGAAGAAATCGAAAGCACCTCAAAGCCTGACACAATCAATCCCTGAAATTATAGGCGCTTTCTTTCATTCTGAAGGAGTAACCGCTGTCTTCAAGCTTTTTCATATTCTTAAGCACGAATCCTGCACCCTTAGCCGCACAGTGCTCGGGGTCAGCGGCAACACGAACATCAATGCCAAGCTTGATTTTAAGGTATTTGTCAAGGCCGTAGAGCTTTGCTGCACCACCTGTGAGAATAATTCCCTCATTGCATATATCAGAATAAAGCTCGGGAGGTGTCTGTTCAAGAACCTCCATTATGCCTTCAAAGATGCTGTGAGTGCATTCCTTGATGGCCTCACAGATTTCACCTGAGCTTATACCGAAGTTTTTCGGCATACCTGTAACGAGATCCTTACCCGTACAGTCAATTTCAAATTCTTCATCTCTTTTAAAGGCACATCCGATGGTGTGCTTTAATTTTCTTGCTGTCTGAGTACCGATAACGATATCCTTGTTTTTCTTAATGTACTGACAGATAGCTTCGTCCATACTGTCGCCTGCAGTTTTAATTGAAGCGGCATAAGCAACCGTTGACATTGTGATAACGGCAATATCCGTTGTGCCCGCACCGATATCAATAACCATTACACCGTGAGGATAATCAATGGAAAGTCCTGCTCCCAAAGCGGAAACCACAGGCTCATCAATAAGATGCACCTTGCCTGCACCTGCGGCACAGGCGGCTTCGATAACGGTCTTTTTTTCAAGCTGTGTATTACAGCTCGGTGCACTGATAAGCACATTCGGTCTGAAGATACTGTTTTTACAGATTTTTGTAAGAAAGCGTGAAAGAATTTCAGCCATAACCGTAAAATCGGAAATCACACCGCCTGAAATAGGTCTTTTAAGCACATAGCACTCGGGGGCTTTTCCGAACATTTCACCTGCGGTATTGCCCATAGCAATAAACTCATCGCTTCTTGCGTCGTAACAGATTGCATTTTCTTCACTCAGAACAATACCTCTGCCGCTGACAAAGGCCTTGATATTTCCCGTACCCAGATCAATGCCGATATTATAACCTGCCATCAGTTCACCTTCCTTCATTTTACTGAAATATAATTGTACTTTGTTTTGTCTTTTTTGTCAAGAAAGACCTGTAATTATCAATCCTTGGTAAGAAGATATCTGAGTGCCGAATATCTTCTTGTCTTTTTATCGTTGTCAACCATCTGAAAAATCTCACTTTGACTTCCGAGAAGAATGAGTCTGCTTTTAGCCCGTGTCACACCGGTGTAAAGGAGATTTCTGTAAGAAAGCTTTGCCGGCACACTGCAGACAGGCATTACCACACTTTCAAATTCACTTCCCTGACTTTTATGCACCGTAATTGCATAGGCAAGCTCAAGCTCATTGACACTGTCAAAGGGATAAACTGCCGTTCTTGTATCAAAAAGAATTTTCATAAAGCCTGCATTGTGATTGACGGAAATGATACGTCCGATATCTCCGTTGAAAACACCTGCAAGGGTCTCCTTGCCTCTTGTCCAGACAATGTCATAATTATTCTTTATCTGCATAACCTTGTCACCCTCACGGAAAACACGGCTTCCGCGGACAAGCTCCTCCTTGTCTCTTGCAGGAGGGTTGAGGATTTTCTGCATATAGGTATTAAGCCTTACGGTGCCTGTTTCACCTTTTTTGGTCGGACAGATTATCTGTATGTCTTCAAGCGGATCGTAGCCGTAGGCCTTCGGAAGTCTCTTAGTGCAAAGCTCAACCACAGTCTCTGCACACTGAAACATATTATTTCTTTGCATATAAAAGAAATCCTTATCCTTAACAGAAAGATCGGGATACTCGCCTTTTACTATTTTATGAGCATTTGTGACAATAAGGCTTTCAAGGCTCTGGCGGAAAACCTCCGTAAGCGCCACAACGGGAATAAGCTCGGAACGGATAATATCCTGAAGCACATTACCGGCACCGACGGGAGGAAGCTGATCCGAGTCTCCAACCATAACAAGACGGCAGCCTAAAGGAAGCGCGTCCATAAGTGCCGCAAAAACATGAGTGTCAACCATCGAAAGCTCGTCTACAATCACTGCATCGGCTTCAAGGGGATTTTCCATATTTCTTGTAAAGCGCTGCTTGTCACCCTCGCCCCATTCAACCTCAAGAAGGCGGTGAATGGTCTTTGCCTGTCTGCCCGTAACCTCACTCATACGCATTGCGGCTCTGCCCGTAGGAGCGGCAAGAAGCACACGAAGCTTCTTTTTTTCAAAAAGCTCAAGAATTCCGTTGAGGGTGGTTGTTTTACCTGTACCGGGGCCTCCCGTAAGCACAAGCAATCCGTCATTGACAGCGGTAAGGATGGCTTTTTTCTGTTTTTCTTCAAATTTAATGCCTTTTTTTTCTTCAATGGCATCAATTTCTTTTTCACCTATTCTCCCCTTTGCAGGAGGGAAACGCAGCATCACCTTAATTCTGTCGGCAATGCTTTTTTCATCTATATATTCCTCTGTAAGGAAGATATAAGGCTTGTCATCAAAGAAATCCTGAACAATTTCTCTGTCCTCAATCAGGTCATCAATAACAGCCTGAGTCTCCTCTCTTTCCATTGAAAGAAGCTCTGCCGAAGGTATGATAAGCTTTTCTCTCGGCACACAGGTGTGACCGTTTGAAAGGTTATGCTTCAATATATGTATAATTCCCGCACGCTGACGGAAGATGCTCTTGACCTTTACGGGAAAGCTTTCTGCTATTTCATCAACTCTTTCAAAGCGAAGCCCCATTTTTTCACCGCAGAGAATGTAGGGGTTATCGTTAATTCTCTGCACCGCACCGCTTCCGAAGGCTTTATATGCCGAAAGAGCTTCACTTGGACTCAAGCCCCATCTTTCAAGGGCAATCATTATCTCTCTTGCGGCAAACTGACTTTTGAAGCTTTGACCCATTTCATAAGCCTTGTCCCTTGAGATACCTCTTATCTCGCTGAGTCTTTCAGGCTCGTGCTCAAGAATCTCAAAGGTTCTTTCACCGAATCTGCCAACTATTTTATTGGCTGTTGCCGGGCCGATGCCCTTTATCGCACCGCCTGCAAGATATCTGAGCATATCCGCAGCCGTTTTCGGCATACTGCGTTCACATTTTTCTGCGGCAAACTGTGTGCCGAATGTAGGATGATTCTTCCACCTTCCGTAAAGCTTCACCTTTTCACCCGCAGTACAGGAGGGCATAATGCCCACAGCCGTAACAAGCTTGTTGTCACAGCTTAAATCAATTACACAGTAGCCGTTTTCCGCATTCTGATAAACTATATCCTCAACGGTGCCCTCAAGTATAATTTCCTCGGACATTATGTCACCTCCCTTAAATAACATTATTCATTTTATTATACTACAATCCGATAGCTTTTTTCAATCAAAAGCATCAATATTTTCTTTTTATTTTGTGAGTTGTTGTTTTATTGAACTCCTCCTTTCTGACGTGAACCTTTTTTATTCTTTTATAGGAGGGTAATATACGGTTAAGGCTTCTCACCGTTTCGTTTATAACGGATTTGATCTCCTCATCGGAAGGATTCTTCTTTTTAAGCTTCACTTCTATCAAAGGGATTTCCGCCACAATCTCACAGCTTACGATATCTCCCTTTTCGCTGTAGACAATGCACTCCTTGACATAAGGATTTTTCATCAGTCGGTGCTCAAGCTCCTCGGGATAAATATTCTTGCCGTTTTTTGTGACAATCACATTTTTGCATCTTCCCGTAATTCTGTATCTGCCGTTTTTATCGCAGTAGCCGAGGTCACCCGTACAAAACCAGCCTTCAGAAAAAACCTCCGACGTAGCCTTCTCGTTCTTATAATACCCCTTCATAACCATAGGACCTTTTACAAGAAGCTCTCCCACTCCCTTTTCATCGGCATTACGGATTTTAACCTGAACCTCCCTGAGAGGCTTGCCCACAGTGTCGCTGGTCCTGTCAGCTTCACTGTTACAGATGACAATGGGTGAGCATTCCGTAAGTCCGTAGCCGATAATTACCCTGAAGCCGAAAAGCTCGAAATCCTCTGCCGCTGACTGCTGAAGCGCTGCCGCTCCGACGATGATTTTATCAAGCCTTCCGCCGAAAAACTCATGCACGGAAGAAAAAAGCCTTTTCTTTTTTTCACCGTTCATTGCCGAGGACATAATTGAAGCAAGGCGGAACTTCTGTCTCATTCCCTTTTGCTCAATTTCAGAAAGAAGCTTTTCATGAAGCTTTTCAAGAATCAGCGGAACTGTTACAAAAATCGTAGGAGAAAAAACGGTGAAGCTTTTGCCGAGATAGCGTATACCGCCGCAAAAAGCTATACTTCCTCCGCAGTAAAGCATCATCAGAAATGCAATTGTTTCATAGGTGTGATGAAGCGGCAAAACGGACAAGGTGCGGTCCCTTTCGCTTGCCTTGACATTATCCCTTACAAGATAAAGATCGGAGCAAAGGTTCCTGTTTGAAAGCATTACGCCCTTAGGGTTTCCCGTTGTTCCCGAGGTGAAAAGAAGCACCGCAAGAGCATCCTCGTTAATTTCACAGCTGACAGCATAGCCCTCTCTTTTAAGCTGTTCACCTTTTTTCAGAAGCTTATCAAATTCACTTTCTCCCGAAGAGTCTGTCACCACATAAGAGACCTCAGGCTTTTTCCGTAGCTTCAACTCACTTTTACTGTCGCAGAAAACAACCTTCACATCCGCAAAGGTTAGAATGTCTCCGATATCTCCGCCCGAAAGCTCTCTGTCAACGGGCACAGCAACAATTCCCGAGCAAAGACAGGCGAGATAGCACACGCACCATTCATAGCAGTTATAGCAGATAATTGCTGCCTTACCGCCCTTAGCCTTAAGCTCATAAAGAAGTGAAAGTGAAAGGTGCTCAACATCCGTTTCCAGCCTTTCGTAGCTTATCTCAACCTTTTTCCCGTCCTTGCCCAAAAAGGTAAAAGCGCAGTTATCCTTATACTTTTCAGCGCTTTCACCGAGCATCTGCCTTATTGTCTTAGGTCCTGACAAAAAATCACCGCCTGATGTAATCATATATTACTATGATTAACAAAAGGCGGTTTAATATTCAATTTTTAATTCACCTTATAGACATTTGCTTCATAGGGTACAAGCTCGTCTTTTCTTGAGGTTGAAATATTTGAAATAAGCTTTCTGAAGCCGTTGGTGCAAAGAGGCTTCTTCTGAAGCTTTTCGGTAAGGTTGATTTCAATATAGAAGGTGCCCTCGTCACCGATACGGTAATAGGAAAGAACATCCTTCCACTTTTCGTTAACAAGTCTGAATTTGCCGTAAACAAGAGCAGGATTCTCGTGTCTTAATTTAATCATATCTCTGTAGAAATTAAGCACGGAGAAGCGATCCTTATCCTGAACCTCAACGTTTATTCTGTCAGAATCAAGAATTGTTCTGATCCAGGGAGTGCCTGTTGTAAAGCCTGCATTTTCGCCCTTTGTCCAGCACATGGGAGTTCTGCCGTTGTCACGGCTGCCGTTAAGGATACCCTCAAGGAACTTTTCTTCCTTCTCTCCCTTTTCGGTAAGCTCGTTATAATAGTTAAGAGATTCAACGTCACGAAGCTCGCTCATATCCTTGAAATCAGCGTTGCACATACCGATTTCCTGTCCCTGATAGATAAAGGGACAGCCCTTCATTGTAAGCTGCATAAGACCGAGAAGCTTGCTTACCTCGTTTCTGTACCAGCCCTCAGGGCAAACCTTACTGGGCATTCTTGTGGTGTCGTGATTTTCAAAGAAGACCGTGGGCCAGCAATGATTGCCGTAATTAAGCTGCCAGTTGACAAGCTCCTTTGCCATGGGACGAAGATCATACTTATACTTTGAAAAACGCTTCTTGCCGGGATTTTCAACGTGATCAAAGGAGAACACAACGCTGAGCTCTTTTCTGTAGTCACCTGTCATAAGCTTGCTCATTTCAATGCCTGTGCCCTGACATTCACCAACGGTGAAGGCATCGTACTTATTGAAGGTGTTTTCAGCCATTTCGTTAAGATATTTGTGAAGTCTCGGGCCGTAGAAATAATGCTCAACGCCTGAAACACCCATAAGTGAGCCGATTACGGGATTACTGTCGGGAAGCCCGTCAACCTTGGAAATGAAGCTGATAACATCAAGACGGAAGCCGTCAACGCCCTTATCAAGCCAGCGGTTGATCATTGCATAAAGGTCCTTACGAAGGTTTTCGTTTTCCCAGTTGAAGTCCATCTGCTTTTTAGAGAACAGATGCAAAGCCCACTGCTTTCTTTCGGGATAATAATTCCAGGCACTTCCGCTGAAAATTGAAGTCCAGTTGTTGGGAGGTGTATTTTCATCACCGTCACGCCAGATGTAATAATCCTTGTAGGGTGAATCGGGATCGCTGACGCTTGACTTAAACCATTCGTGCTCATCGGAGCTGTGATTGATTACAAGGTCCATGATGATCTTCATATCTCTGTCGTGAAGACCCTTGACAAGCTCATCAAAGTCCTCCATTGTTCCGAACTCTTCCATAATTTTTTCATAATCACGGATATCATAGCCGTTATCATCATTGGGAGAATCATACATGGGACTGAACCAGATTGCGTCAACACCAAGCTCCTTGAGGTAATCGAGCTTTTCGATAATACCTCTGATATCACCGATACCGTCACCGTTACTGTCCTTGAAGGAACGGGGATAAATCTGATAAAAAACAGCTTCCTTCCACCATTTCTTTTCAATCTCGCATTCGTCCATCAAGGGAACATCCTTTTCGATATTGAGAATGCCGAGAAGCGCTTCAACAAATGCGTCATCAATTTTACCGCAGGAGATTTTCTGAAGTTTTGCGAGGGTAAGCTTTGAAAGAGGGCCTTTTTTGAGAATATCTCCGCTCATTCCCACCTGATAAAGAGCCTTCATAATAATATCGTGACCTGCAGGGGTGTTCATTATCTCACCTAAGGGAGTGTCTTTTGTTACAAGAATATCTGCCATTTTACTTTCTCCTTTTCATTTTCTTCGATTACTATAATAAACTAAATTTATTGTATTTACAATAATTTCTCTGAAAATTGTTTGACTTTTTTACTTTGAATATATAATATTAAGTATAGAGAATAAAAAATATAACGGAGGCAATTATTTATGGACGTTAAGGATATTTTAAATAAGGTTGACCACACAGTGTTAGGTCAGGCAGCTACATGGGATGACATAAAAGCACTTTGTGACGACGGAATAAAGTACGGCTGTGCAAGCGTATGTATTGCACCCTCATTTGTAAAAAAAGCGAAGGAATATGTCTCTGACGAGCTAAAAATCTGCACGGTAATAGGCTTTCCCAACGGCTACAACACCGCACAGGTAAAGGCTTTTGAAGCAGCTGATGCAGTAAAAAACGGTGCCGATGAAATCGATATGGTCATCAATATCGGTATGCTTAAAGAAAAGCGTTACGATGAAATTCTTGATGAAATCAACAAGGTAAAGGATGCTTGTGACGGCAGACTTCTTAAGGTCATTATCGAAACCTGCCTTCTTACCGAGGAAGAGAAAATCAGAATGTGCGAAATCGTTTCCGAGTCAAAGGCTGACTACATCAAAACCTCAACAGGCTTTTCCTCGGGCGGTGCCACAAGAGAGGATATTGCCCTTTTTTCAAAGCACGTAAAAGAAGGCACACTCATCAAAGCCGCAGGCGGAATTTCAAGCCTTGAGGATGCCGAAGCAATGCTCACTCTCGGAGCAAGCAGACTCGGTACAAGCAGAATTGTAAAGCTTGTGAAGAATGAAGAGGGACAAGGGTATTAAGTAGTCAGTAGCCAGGAAATTCACAATTCACAATCAAGGTTAAAAAGACTGCAAAACCATTCTATATGAAAGGAATCAACTAACCAATGAACACACCACATATTAATTTACTAAACGACATCGGCTTTGCAAAAACCGTGCTTATGCCCGGTGACCCCTTAAGGGCAAAAATGATTGCCGAAACCTTCCTTGAGGATGCAGTTCTCGTAAACAATGTAAGAAACATTCAGGGCTACACAGGCTACTACAAGGGACACAAGGTGTCCGTAATGGCAAGCGGTATGGGAATCCCCTCTATCGGTATTTATTCCTATGAGCTTTTCAAATTCTTCGGCGTTGAAAACATTATCCGTATCGGCTCTGCAGGTGGTATCGGTGAAGGCATAAAGCTTCGTGATGTTGTTGCAGGCATCGGTGCAAATACAAATTCCGACTTTTCAAGTCAGTACGGTGTCACAGGCAGACTTGCCCCCACCTGCTCTTACACTCTTCTTAAAGCTGCCGACGAATGCGCAAAGGAAATCGGTGTTGAGCTTAAGGTCGGCAACCTTCTTTCATCGGACACCTTCTACGATGCCGACGAAGACAGCCTTAAAAAGTGGGCAAAGGCAGGCTCTGTTGCTGTTGAAATGGAAGCAGCAGGTCTTTACCTTAACGCTATGCATCTTAAGAAAAACGCTCTTGCAATCTGCACAATTTCCGACCTCCCCTTCACGGGCGAAGCCTGCTCAGCAGAAGAAAGACAGAACACCTTTACTGATATGATGAAAATAGCCCTCGAGGTTGCTGTGAGGTCAGATAAATAAATGAAAAAACAGCGTGTATTTTTAATTGTCCTCGACTCCTTCGGAATCGGTGAATTGCCCGACTCCCACCTTTACGGTGACGAGGGAAGCAACACCCTTTATTCCTGCTTCAAGCAAAAGGAGCTTTATATTCCCAACATGAGAAAGCTCGGACTTTTCAACATTGACGGTATAGCCTTCGGTCAGAAGGAGGCTTCTCCTCTTGCCGCTTACGGCAGACTCAAGGAAAAAAGCAAGGGCAAGGACACAACGACGGGACATTGGGAAATCTGCGGAATCATTTCCGAAGAGCCCTTCCCCACCTATCCTGACGGCTTTCCCGAAGAGGTTCTCAAGGAGTTTTCCGAAAAGACAGGAAGAGGTGTGCTTTGCAACAAGCCTTATTCAGGCACAAAGGTTATTGAGCATTACGGTCAGAAGCACCTTGAAACAGGTGACCTGATTGTTTACACCTCCGCTGACAGCGTGTTTCAGATTGCCGCCCACGAAAGCCTAGTTCCCCCTGAGGAGCTTTACCGCTACTGCCGCATTGCAAGAGAAATCCTCAAGGGTAAGCACGCAGTAGGACGAGTAATTGCCCGACCCTTTGAGGGAGCTTATCCGAGCTTTAAAAGAACGGCAAACCGCCACGATTTTTCTCTTGTTCCGCCAAAGGATACACTCATCGATATCCTTTCTCGAAATGGCATTGATGTTGTTCCCATCGGTAAGATTTATGATATCTTTGCAGGAAAAAGCATGGCAAAGGGAAATCCGACCGTTTCGAATGCACAAGGAATGGAGCTTACTAAAAAAGAAGCAGAAAAAGCTTCGGACGGCTTTATTTTCACAAACCTTGTTGACTTTGATATGATGTACGGTCACAGAAACGATGCTGTGGGTTATGCGAAGGCATTGACTGAATTTGACAGGTGGTTAGGCTCCTTCCTTAAAAAGATGAAGGACAATGACATTCTCTTCATCACTGCCGACCACGGCTGTGACCCTGTTACCGAAAGCACTGACCACTCAAGAGAATATGTTCCCCTTCTCGTTTACGGCAAAAGTGTTTCTCCCGTTAACCTCGGCACAAGAGAAAGCTTTGCGGACACAGGTAAAACTATCGAAGATATTTTCGGCCTTTGCTCGGACATATCGGGCGAAAGCTTTAAAAATCAGATTATAAAGGGTGAATAAAATGACGGATAAAGAGCTTATAGAAAAAGCAAAGCAGGCGGCAGAAATGGCATATGCGCCTTATTCAGGCTTTACTGTGGGAGCCGCACTTCTTACAAAAGAAGGCAAGGCTTACACCGGCTGCAACATTGAAAACGCATCCTTTTCCCCTACGAACTGCGCTGAAAGAACAGCCTTTTTCAAAGCAATCAGCGAGGGCGAAAGAGAGTTTTCCAAAATCGCAATCGTTGGCGGAAAGGATAAAAGCTTCACTGACTTCTGCCCACCCTGCGGAGTGTGCCGTCAGGTGATGAGCGAATTCTGCGATAGTGATTTCATCATTCTTCTGGGCAGAAATGATGATGAAATAAAAGCCTTTACTCTCGGTGAGATTTTACCGTTGAGCTTCAATTTATAAAAAATCAAGGACTGTTTCACTTAATCCGTGTTACAGTCCTTTTAAGTTACATATTTTCTTTTACAATCTTATACGCCATTTCTTCAAGCTCTTCTATGCTGTTAAGAGCTCCGACCTGCTGGCGGTAAGCCGCTGCACCTCTTATGCCCTTTATGTACCAGGCGGCGTGCTTTCTTGCTTCTCTTATTCCTACACGTTCACCCTTATATTCGCATATAAGCCTGATGTGCTCAACCATTACCCTCATTCTTTCGCTGACAGGTGGCTCGGGAAGGATTATGCCCTGCTGTAAATAAGCATTTATCTGACTGAAAACCCAGGGCCTTCCGAGAGCACCTCTTCCGACCATGAGAAAATCACAGCCTGTCTCATCAAGCATTTTTGCCGCTGAGGGGCCGTCAACAATGTCACCGTTACCGATAAGAGGTATTCCGATGCTTTTCTTTACCTCGGCAATCATTTTAAGGTCAACGGGAGGAGCATACATCTGCTGACGTGTTCTTCCGTGAAGAGTTACGGCAGACATCCCTGCTCTTTCAGCTCTTTGAGCCATATCAATACAGTTGATGCTGTCCTTGTCCCAGCCGAGTCTGATTTTCACCGTGACGGGAATATCAACTGCCGCCTTGACGCTTTTCATAATTTCCTCTGCCAGATCGGGAGCTTTCAAAAGAGCACTTCCTCCGCCGTTACCGGCAATTTTAGGAGCAGGACAACCCATATTTATATCTATTACCTCGGGAGAATAGGAAAGACAGGCCTTCGCACTTTCTGCCATTATTTCGGGATCATTACCGAAAATCTGAGCCGCCGCAGGTCTCTCCTTCTCAGAAAGCGCAAGAAGCTTTTTACTCTTCCTGTCACACATGGTAAGCCCCTTACTGCTTACCATTTCGCTTACAACATAAGAAGCACCGTAAGACACGCAGACCTCTCTGAAGGCTCTGTCGGCAACACCTGCCATAGGAGCAAGGGCCGCTGTTTTTGAATTTATTTCAATGTTACCAATTTTCATTTTGTCACCCTATGTTTTTAATTTCAAGATATTTTACCACAAAATGCAGAATAAATCATCACTTTTACATGAAAAAATCCGAGGAAATTCCCCGGAATTTTTATTTATACGATTGTAAGCTTCACAAATTCAAAATTTTCTTCAGAGAGCTTACTGTAATCTCTGTCAACTTCAATTCTGCCTTCTTTAAGCTCATTATAAAGCTTTTTGTAATCTTCAACGGTAAAGCTTTCCATTGACCAGGTTTTCAAAGGAAGTCCGACGGCATCCTCCTTCACACCGAGAGTTGTCTTTTTACCGCCAAGCTCATCCCATTTATCTGAATAAACCTTACCGAGAGTAAGCATTACCGCTTCTCTCAGGCCCTTCATGGCCGAGGTTACAACTGTATCTGACTCAACAGACTGGTCAACGTCAACACCGATTACCGCTCCCTCATTTGCCGATGCCGCCGCAAAGGCTGACTGACACATAGGTCCTCCGCAACAGAAAATAATTTCCGTTCCGTTGGCATACCAGCCACCGAGCATTGTCTGAAGCTCGGCAGAGGGGGAAAAGGATGCTCCGTATTCCCAGCTGAGCTTCATTTCAACAGTCTTATCAAGCTTTTTTGCTGCCGCTTCGGCACCCTGAACATAACCGTAAGCAAATCTGTTACAGGAAGGATTCGTGCCTGCACCGCCACCTGTGAAGCCTAATTTGCTGTAGCCGTCAGCAACAGCGGCATAGCCTGCAAGAAAGCCTGACTGCTCCTCATTGAAATCGATCGCCGCCACATTTAAAAGCTCATCAGAGCCTTCCTCCTCGCCTTCTCTTACAACCTCTCCGTCAATGAAAATGAATTTCACATCCTTGAATTCCTGAGCCGCTCTTCTTACTGCCTCTGCGTGAAGATAACCTGCAGTAATAATAACCTTTGCACCTGATTCTGCCGCGGCCTTCATTGAATTGTATCTGTCCTCGTCCGTTGCCTGATTCCCGTTTGCGGGCTGATAATACTTATAGGACTTTTCCCTCTCCCCGGCAAAGCGCTTGATGCCCTCCCAGGTGCCCTGATTGAAGGATTTATCAAGAAGCTGACCAAGATCGGTAACAAAAGCAATTTCATATTTTCCGTCGGATGAGGTCATTGTGTTGGGAATTAAATTATAATCAAATTCCTCCTTTTCATCTTCCTTCTCCGTGGTTTTCTGTGTTGTTTTTTCTGCAGGCGCTGTGCTTTGCTTTGATGAGCTTTGGGGAAGGTTTCCGTCGGTGTTATTTTTATCACCGCAGGCGGCAAAGCTCAGAACAATCACCGCCACAAGTAAAATTGCAAGTAATTTTTTCATTAAAAGTCCTCCTTATAAACTGTTTTACGGCTATAGTTTTGACTTGTTTAATTTTTTTAATCACTTTACAAAACTATTTTTAGTGATATAATTAATGTGAAAAGAAAATCACTTACATAAAGGAGATATAAGCTTATGAAAATTGCAGTTACTCATCAGATGGGACAGGTTTTCCAGCATTTCGGCCACAGTGAACAGTTCAAGTTTTACGAAGTGACTGACGGAGAAATCACAAAAATTGAACTCAAGAATACTGACGGCAAAGGTCACGGTGCTCTTGCAGGCTTTCTTAAGGAAAACGGCGTAAATGTTGTTATCTGCGGCGGAATCGGCGGCGGTGCACAGAATGCTTTGCTTGAAGCAGGCATTGAGATTTTCGGCGGAGTTAA
The DNA here is from genome assembly GCA_045612205.1 of Acutalibacteraceae bacterium. Classification (GTDB taxonomy): domain Bacteria; phylum Bacillota; class Clostridia; order Oscillospirales; family Acutalibacteraceae; genus UBA6857. The sequence goes on from JAZKYQ010000010.1 coordinate 22,359, forward strand.
GGGAAGTGCCGATGCGTCAGTTGTGGCTCTTCTTTCAAATAACCTCGCTTATGACCCCAATGCACGTTGCGATCATCACGACCACGAGCACGGTGAGGGCCACGTCTGCGGTGAGCACGGATGCCATTAATTAGTAGTCAGTAGCCGGTAGTCAGTAGTCAGTAGTCAGGGCGCGGGAAACCGTGTTCCTGACTTTTTCGTTATTGCCGCGTAAGGTAGGGGTGCGCAGTGTGTGTCCGCTTTTCAATTTACAAACCACAATTCACAAATAGAACTTTTTATGTTAAATGAAATAACCGCAAGGCTCGAATTAATCGTTCCTTGCGGTTTTTGTTTGTGTTAATTTTATTGAGTGTTAGCCCAAAGGGCATTCCTTACTACTTACTACTTACTACTTACTACTCACTACTTCCTACTCAACATCACACTTCCTCAAGTGCGGCAGCACGCTTGTCAGCAAGCTCAACGATCATCTTCTGCTGAAGCTTACCGTGAATGGGATAGAAAATGAATGAGAGACCGTAAAGACCACGTGCAAGAGCAGGAAGGATACAGAATACAATCCAGATACCCTTAAGCACACCGGGATCCTTGTTAGCAATATCGTGACCGAGCTCATCCTTAAGAGGTACATATTCAATCCAACGAAGAACCATACCTGAAAGCCAGCCTGTGCAAGCTGTTGCAAGCTTGATGAAGTAGCCCTGAACTGTAGTTACAAGAGCTTCGTTACGAAGGCCGTGCTTCCATTCCATATAGTCAAGAGCATCAGCTGTAAGGATGGGGTTACAAACGTTGATGACCTTGTTGGGAAGACCTGCAATTGTGAGAAGAACAACGATAACTGCAAAGTTGAGCATGCTCTTATCCTCAAAGTTTTCGCTCAAAATCGCACCGTTAGCATAACCGAGAACAAACATAAGACCGTAGGCTGCAAGACCGAAGAGGCCTGCACCGATAGCTGTTGCTCTTGCACCGAACTTTCTTACAAGCTTAGCTGCAAAGGGCACCATTACGTAGTTGGGGATACCTGTGAAAAGACCGCAGATTGAACGGAAAGCATAGTTACCTGAGTTATTAAGCCAGAAGAAGCTTTCTGTTGAACCGCCAACAGCCTTGAAGTTGTTGAAGAACTCTGCAAGGATGATTGTAAGAAGAGGTCTGTTTGTGATGATGTTTTTCATTGAACCCCAGACGGAGGTTTTATTCATTTCTTCACGGCTCTGAAGAGGAATTCTCTCACGCATATTAAAGAAGCCGTAAACAGCAAATGAAGCGGCAAAAATCAGCATAAATACTGCGAATGCCTTATAAACGTCTGAGTTTGTGATTGAAGGATTAGCCTTTGGGATGAACTTAACAAGCACAGGCAAAAGTGAAGGGATGAATGTGCCGAAAAGCTCAACGAATTTCGTCGTGGTAATCAGATTATTACGCTCGTTTATATTCGGCGTAATATTGTAGGTCATAAGGTTCCACGCACCGAAGTAGCTCATACCGAGACCGTAGATAATTGTAGCGATTGCAACATAGATAGCCTGTCCTACACCTGTAATTCCGGGTGTTGAGAAAAGCATCATACCGCCGAGAATCCATAAAGGAAGCGGAAGGATGAAGAAGGGTCTTACTCTGCCCCAACGGGTTCTTGTACGGTCAATGATAAGACCTGAAATAGTATCGTCAAGGGCGTCATATATAGTTGCAAAAAGCTCAATGTTAGCATAGTGCTGTGCACTCAGGCCTGCATACTGGATAAGGAAGAACTGCTTTTCACTGCCGATGAACTGTGAAAGATTCTTCTGTCCGAAGTTAACAAGAACAAAAGCAGCGATTTCTTTAGGTCTGAGATATCTTTTTTTAGTGTAAGCTAATTTATCAACAGCTTCTTCAGTAGCTTCATTTTCCTGAAGAGATGTCGTATTTACTGTATCTGACATTTTATCACTCCTTTTCTCTTATTTGTTGTTTTCAAGAGCTTCTCTTGCTTTTTTTACTTTTTCAGCATGCTCCTGCTCTTTTCTCTTTTCAGCTTCAAGCCAGGCTTCCTGCTTTCTGATGCGTTCAGCCTCTTCTTTTTCTTCCTTCATTCTGACCTTTGCAAGTCTGTTGATTTCAAGGTCCTCTTCACTTGTAATTTCTGATCTGCTTACAAGAAGGTTACCTACCATCGCAACGATAAGAAGAGCAACATACACAAAGATTCCCCAGGTAGCGTCAACTGAGGCACCTGCTGAAAATTCGAGAGTACCGATATTGAAGCCTGATGACTGACTTGCGGGAGCACCTGCAGCAATAAACATAGCTGAAGCAACCACAGCAAGGATAATGCTGATTACATCTGTAATCCAGGCTGCATTGGTCTTTGGCTTTGTAAATCTTACAACAGGCACAAAGAAAGCAACAACGATAACCACAATGCTAAGAAGCATAAACAGGAAACCGAGAATTATGTAAAGCACGGGACCTTCCATTGAAGAGAAGATATCACCGATGCTTTTAAAGAACACACCGAAGAAATCAAGTGTATTTGTGCCGTCGGAGAAAAGACCGAGAAGGTCAAAATGAAGACTGTCCTTGTCGCTTAAAACATAAGCCCAGGGAAGAATGAAGCCCACGGCAGGAATGAAGGACATAAGAAGTCTTAAGATTCTCAGCTTTGTTCCGAAAACCGAATATTTCAAAAGATTGAGCTTTCTGTAAAGTGATGCGAATTTAGCCTCTGCTATCACACTGTCTTCTTCAAGACGAGCCTCCCAATTGTAGTTGGGGATATTTGCTTTGCAGTAGGGACACTCAGCCTTTACATGGTAAAGCTTGAGCTTGCCACCGCATTTCGGACATTTGCTTGCCATTTAAACACCCTTTCACATAATTAATCTATTATATTTTAAATGAAAGGTCATTTTTTGTCAACGGATTTTACTGTTAATAAAAAAATCCCCGTGTCAAAAATAACACGAGGATTTTGTACAAAATTACCATTAAAAATTACTTTCGGCAATTTTCACGATATCGCCTACACCGTCAAGGATCATTGTAGGACGGTAAGCGTAGGTTTTGGGAGTGTCCTTTGTGGAAACACCGGAAAGAACAAGCACGGTTGAAACACCTGTCTCAAGACCTGAAACGATATCTGTATCCATTCTGTCACCGATGATTACCGCATCAGCAGAATGGCAGCCGAGAAGCTTAAGGCCTGTTCTCATCATAAGCGGATTGGGCTTACCGCAGAAGTAAGCCTCTGCGCCCGTTGCCATTTCAATGGGAGCAACAAGAGCTCGACAGGCAGGAGCAATACCGTTTTCGATAGGGCCTGAAACGTCAGAGTTTGCACCGATAAGCTTTGCACCGCCAAGAACAAGGTTAGTTGCCTTGGTGAGGGTGTCAAGGGTGTAGGTTCTGCCTTCACCGATAACAACATAATCAGGGTTGACGTCATTCATTGTACAGCCGGCTTCGTAAAGAGCATTGAGAAGGCCTGCCTCACCAAGAGCGTAAACGCTGCAGCCGGGAGCCTGCTCCTTTAAGAATTCCGCAGTTGCAAGGGCACTTGTGTAAAAATGCTCCTCACCTACCTCAAGACCCATTCTGTGAAGCTTCTGCTGAAGCTCACGGGGAGTAAGTCCGCTGTTGTTGGTAAGGAAAAGGTAATCCTTTTTTTCTTTGTTGAGCCAATTGATGAATTCTGCAACACCGGGAAGGATGATGTTGCCGTGATAGATAACTCCGTCCATATCACAGATGAAGCCTTTTTTCTTGTTAAAATCAATCTTAGACATTTTTTCCTCCTTGAAATTTTACATGAAAAATAAATATATAAAAACAATCTTATATATTTATTATAGAAGGTGTTTCTGAAAAAGTCAACAAATTTTTTAGCGGTAAATTGGCACAATGCACAAAAAGTCCTTTTTTATGTACTTTTTGGAATTAATTCACCTTTTAACACACTTCAGATGCCCTATGAGGCAATTAATTCAAGTTGATTTATTTTCCTTATTATGTTAAACTTTAATAAATATATAAATTTAAGGAGAAAAGTTATGATAAGCGGAAAAAATATAGTTCTTACAGGCTGTGACAACGGCATCGGACTTGAGGTGCTCAAGCTTCTCAAGGGCCGCAACAGAATCCTCTGTGTTGACAAAAACATCGGCAGACTCGAGGCTTTTGCTGACGAAAACACCATCATTTTCCAGAAGGATGTTTCCTCAAAGGAAGCAGTTGACGAAATCTTTGATGTTGCACTCGAAAAGCTCGGCTCAATTGATATTTTCTATGCAAATGCAGGTTATCCCTATTATGAAGAAATGAATTACTGCGACTGGGACAGAGTTTCAAGAATGTTTGAAACAAACGTGTTCTCCCCCATTTATTCCTATCAGAAGTATGTTGAATATCTCAACGGAAGAAAGGGCATTTTTGCAATTACTGTTTCCGCAATCGGCACAATGGCAATGCCCGGCTTCACAATTTACAGTGCATCAAAATTTGCAATGCACGGCTTCCAGGAGGGAATCCGTTTTGAAAAGCCTGACAATGTTCAGCTCACCTGCCTTTATCCCGTTGCTACCGACACAGGCTTTTTTGCAGCTGCAAATGAGCTTCCCTTTAAAAAGCCCTTCCCCGTTCAGAAGCCCGACCATGTTGCAAAAAAGATGGTTGAGGGCATTGAGAAGGGCAAGGATACAGTAAGTCCCTGTATGCTCTTCGGCCTTTCAAAGCAGCTTATGAAGTTCCTTCCTCCCGTAAAAACTGCTTATCTTTACCTTGAAAAGAGAAAGTTCAAGGAATTCAAGGAAACTGTAAAAAAAGTCAAGGAGGGTGCGGTTAAATGAAATACGAGCTTCTCGCAAGCCCGATGAAAATCGGCTCATGCGAAATCAAAAACAGAATTGTAATGCCTCCCATGCTCATGGGCTTCGGCCACTTTGACGGCAAACCCACCGAGCAGATGATGGACTACTACGAAGAAAGAGCCAAGGGTGGCTGCGGTCTTATTATGACCGAAATCACACGAGTAAATGACCAGACCGGCTCAGCGGCCTTTGCTCAGCTTGCCGCAAGCCACGATTACCATATCGAGCCTCTTCGCGAAATGGCTCAGCGCATTCAGCGCCACGGAGCAAAGTTCTTTGTTCAGCTTCATCACCCCGGCAGACAGAATGTAGGCCTTCTTGTGGGTACGGTGCCCCTGAGCATTCAGCTTGAAAAGCTTACAAAGGGCGGTTACGGAAAGCTTCTTTATAAGCTTACTCCCAAGGTCGGCCCTCTGCTTCTTGACAGAGACATTGTTCCTTCAAGCGTTGCTCCTTCAAAATGCGATCCCGCTTATTTTGCCGCAGGCAGAGTAAGAGCACTTCGTAAAAAGGAAATCAAGGAGCTTGAAAGACAGTTCATTGATGCCGCAGTAAGAGTTTTCAAGGCAGGCTGTGACGGCGTTGAGCTTCACTCAGCTCACGGTTACCTCCTTCAGCAGTTCTTAAGCCCCGTAACAAATCAGCGTACTGACGAATACGGCGGACCTCTTGAAAACAGAACACGCTTTATCGTAAACATTCTCAAGGGAATCAAGGAAGAATGCGGCAAGGATTTCCCCGTTGTTGTCCGCCTTTCCGTTGACGAATGCTACAGTATGATCGGTAAGGAGGGTATGGGCTATACCCTGGCTGAAGGCGTTAAAATTGCAAAGATTCTTGAAGCAAACGGTGCTGATGCAATTGACGTTTCCTCCGCAGGCTATGACACCTTCAACTTCTGGCTTGAGCCTGTTTCCTTTGAACCCGGCTGGAGAAAATATATGGCAAAGGCCATCAAGGAAGCAGTAAGCATTCCCGTGCTTGCGGCAAACCTTATCCGTTCACCCGAGCAGGCCGAAGCTCAGCTTCAGCAAGGCGTTCAGGACTTCATCTGCCTTGGCAGACCTCACATTGCAGAGCCCCATTGGGCAAACAAGGCATTAAGCGGCGAGGGCACAATCAAGAGATGCATCTGCTGTCTTAATTGTATTGAATCAATGCAGAACAACGCTTACATAGGCTCCCACGGTGAATGCTCCGTCAATCCCCTTGTCGGCCACGAAGCAAAAAAGCTTAAGAAAAACGGCAACGGCAGAAAGGCTGTTGTTATCGGTGCGGGTCCTGCAGGACTTACTGCCGCTGACCTTCTTGCACAGCGTGGCTTTGATGTAAGCCTTTATGAAAAGAAAAGTGAAGTCGGCGGTCAGATAAACCTTGCTTCCGCTCCTCCCGAAAAGGCAAAGACAAGCTGGTTCACAGAGGATGCTGCTGCAGCCTGTCTTGAGCACGGTGTAAAAATTTACACAGACAAGGAAATTACAATTGTCGAGCTTAAGGCAATCAAGCCTGACCTTGTTGTTCTTGCAACAGGCAGTAAGCCTGTAAAGCCCCGTTTCGGCGGTGAATATAATCCCGAGGACATCTACACCTTCGAGGACATTCTCTCAGGTAAGGTTAACCTTGAAAATGAAAAAATTGCCCTTATCGGCTCGGGTATGACAGGCCTTGAAACAGCTCACTACCTCACTGAAAAAGGCAACAAGGTCACCGTTATTGAAATGGCGGAAGAAATTGCACCCGGCACCTGGATGCAGCATAAGGACGATGTCCTTCCCAAGCTTGAAAAGGCCGGTACTGTCATTATGACAAACGAAAAGCTTTCTGAAATCCGCAAGGGTTATGTTGTGACTCAGAATGTTAAAACAATGGAAAATTCAAGCGTTGAAGCTGACAAGGTTGTTCTTGCTCTCGGCTCAAGACCCGACAATGAATTTGCGGCACTGCTCAAAAAGGAAGGCTTCAGCCCGTATCTTATCGGTGACTGCAATAAGGTCGGCAGAATTGCTGATGCTACAAAGGCCGCTTATGAAGCTGTTATGAGCATCCTTTGATTTACAAATAAACTAAGATAAGCAAAGGGTTTCCTTGGTTCTGAAAGTCCGAGGAAACCCTTTAAAATATAAAGACACACAAAGTAAAAGCAGATATTATTTAAGTGAACCTCTTAAAAATATCTGCTTTATTGTTTTTCTTTTTGGTCTGTGCTTAATGCAACAGACTCTTTTTATTTGCTGTTTTGAAGCTTTCTTGTGATGAATATTCTTGCTTCCTCAAGGCATTTCTGCTCGTGGAAGATAAACTCAGAAGGAAGCACTGACTGCTCGTCTGTAACTTCAACGCCTGCAGCTTCAGCACCGCGCTTAAGGAAGTTCATTGCAAGAGCAGGATTGCGCACAAGCAAGGGGCCGAGACAGGAAGTATATATCACATTTCCGCTGACAGCACCCTCTTTTCCGTCACCCTTGTTGCCATAGCCGTAACGGACTGTTGCGAATTCTGACTGTCCGGGCTCAAGAGTGATATCAGCAAGCTTGATTTCGTTACCGATTACTTCTATGCCGTCAACAGTATCAAGCCACAGGTCGTCGCCTTTTACGCTTTCACGCTCAGTCCAGTTCATTGCAAGCAAGCCGAGACCGTTAATTACCTTGCCGTCAGTCAGCTTAAGAGTTTTTGCAAGGATTGCACCCGAGCTGCCGTTAGCAATAATAACCTTTTTATCAGCAACAAATTTTTCTATATCTGCTTTTCTTTTTTCAAGTGCCTTGATAACATCAGGCATACAGGTAAGGTCGCCGCAGGAGAAATAAAGCATATCAGCTTCATCAAAGGGCACATAATCAGCCAATGAATCCACACGCTTAATTTCAACAGGTATACCTGCCTTTGTTGAGAAACGAAGCAGCGCCATAAGGTCGCCACGTCCTCCGTGAATGCTCAGCGTATCGGGATACATCCAGAGAATACGCACTCTTTTGTGGTCTGCACCAAGTCCGAGATCCTTAAGATTATCAACAGCACGAAGAGCAATGTTATTTTTTAAATTTTCCATATTTTTTCTCACCCTGAACGTTTCTGAAAAGGTATCTCTTCAATAAGATAAATGTTTCCGCTTTCTTCATCGGACAAAGCTTCCTCAAGAGTTTTCTTACTGCTGTCAGGGAACATACGGACAGCATCGGGATCAAAGCCCTCGTAAAGGAAACGAAGAGCTCCGCAATGACCTAAGGAAGGTGAAGTACAGATACAACGCTGTGCACCTGATTCAACAATCGGCTTGAATGAGCAGTCAAACATATAACAGCCGTTGATATACGGCGGATAGAAGTCAATGTACTCATCCAGACCCATAATAATAGTCTTGGGGGTTTTATCTGAACCGATTGTGCTGATTGCCGATTGAAGCGTTTCAGAGTTTTCCTGCTTGATTCTGAAATATTTTATATTGTTTTTACCAAGGCTGATGTCAACCCATTTGCCGACCTTCTGATTATAAGAAGCCAAAGCCTTGCTGATTTTCTCCTCTGCCACTGCGAACTCAAGAGCAATTGAGGTTGCAAGAGTGTAGCTGTATAAGAACTCGGGACGGTTACAGCTGAAGGAATAAGAGGTTTTGTTGAGGACGAATTTCTCATTCTCAAAGGATGCTTCAGATGTGTAATAATCAGGAGTCTTTTCGTTGCTGAAGCCACAGCATGAGCAGCTGAAGGAGCCGATGTTTTCCATATTGTGTCTGTTAAAGGTGAGACCGCTATGGCAAACAGGACAAGGCATTGTTACAGCAAAGAAATCATCGTCCTTGACAAAGGACTTTTCATGAGCCGCCACACCGTATCTTATTGCACGTTCATAATCTGCATTGAGCAAGGACATACAGCCCGGCTCATCGTTATTGAAAAATACAGTCATATCAGGCTTGATTGCTTCACGGATTTTTTCACGGATAAAGCCCGGCTCACCGTTACGCTGTACCTGATCCTTCTGCAGGTTTGTGATGGCAAGATACTTTGCAGGAAGCTGCTCACGGATGCGTGATATATATCTCTCATCTGTTTCCATTACCATAAAATCGCAATCGATTTTACCGAAAAGTGAAGCACTTTTTAATAATGAAACCGCAATACCGCCTGTCATATTTGCACCGCCGAGGTTTGAAACAACCTTGTAGCCCGAATGCGAAAGAATGTGGTACAAAATCTTTGTTGTGGAGCTTTTACCGTTGGTTCCCGTAATAAAAACGGTTTTCTCGGGATTCACACCTTTAAAATGCTCGATAAACAAAGGGTCAATTCTCAAAGCAACAGCTCCGGGGAGGTTGGTTCGTCTATCCTTTGCAATGAGCTTTATTATCAGAGCTATCGCCTTGGATACCCATAAAGCGAGATAAAATTTTAGTTTACTCATATCTTTTACTTCCGTTTTTCAGGCTCGTCATATTTTGAAAAGCCCTTGATTTTTTAGTGAAAAATTCAGCATATAACGCCTAAGATTGAAGATACCCTCCATAAATTCAAGCAAAGACTCGGATTCAGAATATTTTCTTTTTTAGCTGTTATATGCCGAAATGAGATTTAACCTCTGCCGAAGAGCTTGCCGATAAAGCCGACTTCATCATAATGAAGCTCTCCGCAGGCACAAACCTGATTGATGCCGAAGATCTGATAAAGCTTCCTGATGATATTGAAAATCATTGCATCAAAGGCGTCTGTACTGTGGCAGGAGCATAAGCATTCATTTGAGTTTTCATAAACTCGGCAAACCTTACATGCACCGTTTTCATAAACGTGACCCTTGGCAGGAAGTGTCACTGCAGGGAAGGTCTGCTTACATTCGGCGCAATAGCTTTCTGCTGAAAGACCCGGTTCGGTACAAGTGGGTTCGTAGCCCGGCTTGATTGTCATAAGCAGATGCTTTGTGCTGTCGATTGCAACAAATTCGATGTAATCACAGTTTGCACAAGTCTTGTATCTTGAGCCCTTGGATGTACAGCTGGGCTTAACCATGTCATACCATTTTTCTGAAAGCTCATGGCCTGTTGCAGGAACGATGTCATAAACCTTATTGTAACCGCAGTCAGGACAGTAATCGACCTTATAGCCTGATGTTGCGCAGGACTCCTTGATTACATTGGTTCTGAGGTTGGGATGATAACCTTTTACAAGTACGATAGGATCTTCCGCTGTTGATGTTGTTTTACACTTTACGCAGATTTTATTATATACCAGCTTTTCTGATTCACAAATATTTTCACCATCGAGAAGCCATTCGTAATCATGTTGAGCAGGAATACTTTCTTCCTGTATATCTTTGCAAACTTTACACGTTCTCTTTTTACTGCCCTCTTTATTATCCTCTTTTGAACAATCAGGTTCTACTGTAATCTCCCATTCAGTGTAGTTGTGACCGAGATAATCGATTGCTTCTTTACATACTTTACCGCAGAACTTACAGGTGCCTGTCTTGCTTCCGCTTTCTGAACAGGTGGGATACTCAATGATTTCCCAATTTTCATATTCGTGAGTTACGGGAATTCTCTTTGTCTCTTCTGCCTTACAGGTCTTACACCATCTTGTGTATGTACCTGTTCTGCCGGTTTTACCTGCAGCTTCATCTGCACAGGCAGGAGCAGTTGTTACAATCCAGGGAGTATAGTCGTGTTCTGCTTCATAGGTCTTGATTTCGGACTTTCCGCAGCTTGCACACTTTCTCTCCATTGTTCCGGGATTGCCGTTCTTGCAGTCAGCCTTTTCCTTTACATACCACTGGCCAAAGCTGTGGATTGCAGGAACAGTGAAGCTCTTTTTATAATTACAATAATTACAAACAGCTGTCTTTGAGCCGGTTTTGATGTTACCGTCTTTACAGCTCATTTCTACTGTTGTTGTCCATGTGCCGTAAACGTGATGTACGGGAAGAGTCTCTGTGATTTTCGCGTTACAGCCTTCAACAGTACAGGTCTTTTCCTTGATACCTGTTGTTGTACAGTCAGGCTCCTGAGTTACAACCCAATCACCGTAAACGTGTTCACCTGTTGCAGGGATTGTCTGCTTCTGGGTTGCAGAGGGATGGTACTTACAGTATCTCACTCTTTCACCAGGAGTACAGTTAGCCTCCTTGGAGATTCTCCAGTCATCGTAAGCGTGTGCGTTCTCATCAATTTCAATAACAGCATCATACTCAAATCCACAAGGATTCTCCGGATCTACACCTTTACAAAGACGTCTTTCAATACCTTCGGAATGACAAGTGGCAGGGATAACATATAAAACCTGATACATTGCATTACTGTGCTTAGGAAGGATATCACGAACCTGATTTTTACAGTCATTACAGGTACCGGGAGTGTAACCGTCCTTGTAGCAGGTCGGCAGAACCTTTTCATCTTCTCTCCAGGTAATGCTTACATGATTTTCGGGATTTACAAAGTTTTCAATCTCTTCAGCACCACAATACACACCGTTTACATCGGTGTTACCGCACTTTCTTGTTCTTTCACCGCTGTTATTTACGCATGTTGCTTCATTGGTGATATGCCATTCACCGTAGTTATGAGCATCCTCATCAACAGGAAGAGTTACTGTTATCATATCATAACAGGTGGTACACATTTTGAACTGATAGCCTTCTCTCACACAGGTTGCTTCATTACCGTAAAGAACTGTGTAGTTATGAGCAGGAATAACTTCACGCTCAAGAATCTTTTTACAATCAACACATTTTCTCACCTTAAGGCCTGTCTGTGTGCATGAATTAGGTGTAAGCATCTCCCATGCACCGATGTTATGAGCATCGGGATTGAGATCGATAAGAAATGTTACATTCTCGTTACAGTCCCCGCAGAACTGCTCTTTGACACCTGACTTACTGCAGGTTGGCTGTGAAATAACAGTCCATTTATCTGCCTTAAGATTGGGATGATCGCACTCTGCTTCCGCAGCAAAAGCACTAAGGCTCACGCAAGAAACCAAAAGGATCACCATTAAGCTGAAAATAAGTGAAAATGCTCTTTTTGTCAACATTTTTGCTCTCATATTCATACCTCCTGAACAAATTACAAATCTTCACAGTAATAATAACATTTTTAAACAAAATCGTCAACACTAAAAGTAAAAAAAGCCCTCCCGAAGGAGAGCTTTTTAAACATTATTAATAATGTACGTTACCGCAAGCGCATGAGGGATTAGTTTTGAACAAGCTCCAGAAGAATCTGAAAATCTTGTAAATAATTCTCATGAAGAAGCTTTCATTGTGGCACATGCAATCGCAAGGCTCATTTCCGCCTTCGTAGTATACACCGTTGCATTCGTCACATCTGTTGTTACCGTCGTTGTCAACGTGGCCTGTTGCCTTGTAGATTTCCGGTTCTTCTTCTACGATTTCACAGCGTACACATCTGTAGTATTCGCCGTGACCGTCTCTTGAGCAGGTTGCAATTTCAGCGCTCTGGAGAAGCCATGTGTGCTTAAGAGGATCACCGTAATACTGGGTTACCTTTTCACCGCAAAGAACACATGTATACTGTCTGAGCTCAGCGCTTTCACAGCTTGCCTTTTCAACTGTTCTGTAAAGCTCCGGATTAATTACGTGACCTTCATCATCGGATGTTGCGGGAATGATTTCTCTTTCGGGAGCATAGCCGCAGTTCTTACAAACTCTGTCAATGTAACCGTCGGTTTCGCAGGTTGCCTCAACCTTAACCTTGATAACAAGCTCGTGGTCAACGGTTGTTGCAAATTTCTGTTCCTGAGTCTGACAGCTTGAGCAGGTTCTTACCTGGATAACGCCTGTTGAGCAGTCACCGCCCTTTGTGATCCATTCGCCCCATTTGTGAGCACTTATGCCCTCGGTGCTTGCGATATCGTATGTATCACCGCAAACCTTACACTTGTAAGTGAGGATTGAAGGATCGGTACAGCTTGTACCCTGAGTTGTTCCGATGAGATCATATGTGTGCAAGCCTGTTGCAGGGATTGAAACATATGAGTTTGACTTAATAGCCTCTTTACATACTGTACACTGAATTGCCTCGTAACCGTTTTCACCGCAGGTGGGCTCGTCAGTTACTATATAGTTATCTTTTCCGTCTGCCTTAGTCCAGGTGTGTATGCCTGTTGCAGGGATTTTAACTTCCTTGATCTTATCACAAGCTTCATCAGTACACTTGTACTTCTTGTAGCCGTCAGCTACGCAAGTAGCTTCAGCAACCTCGTAAGGATCCTTGCTCCATTCGCATGTGGGAGCTACAACGGGAATTTCAAGTGCGTCGGGGATACCGTCGCCGTTTTCGTCTGCAGTGGGATCGAATTCCTTTGTTGCGATTTCGTCAAGGAAGCACTTGCCGCAGTCCTTACACTCGAAATAAGCCTTCTTGCCTTTTTCAGTTTCAGTTGCTTCTGTGCCGTCAACCTTGCCAACATTATGCTTGTTTTCATCGATAAGTGAGCAAAGGCCTTCGCATTCATAACAGATGTCTGTGTTCTTACAGCTGTATGTGTGCTCGTAGGTGTAGCAAGCTTCAAAAACAACTTCCTGACAGATTGAGCACTGCTTTGCGTGGTACCATTTACCGTCGTCGTGTCTTGCAGCAACCTTACCGTCATAATCAGGCTCTTCAGCCTTAAGCTTGAGTGATGTATCAGCTGCTTCGCCCTCCTGAGCTTCAACAGTAGCTGTTGTATCAAGCATATACTCGGGAACAATTGTTCCGAATACGTGCTGTCCGTTAGCCTTGATTACTGTACCCTTTGAAATAAGAGCCTTACAGCACTTGTAAACAGTATCACCTGTGTTACCGTCGGTTTCGCAGGTTGCTTCCTTAGCGTTGACAACCTCTGTTTCCTTGGTTGCGTGGTTCTTTGCATTGATGGGAAGAGTCTCAGTCTTTGTTGCTGCTGTTACGCCTTCGCTTTCAACGCAGTTTGAGCACTTGTAGGTTACTGAGCCTTCTGCAATACAGGTTGCAGGTGTCTTTGAAGCCTCGATGCTGAAGTTATGAGCCTTCATTTCGATTACTTCGCCGAGCTCCATAATAACGTGGCAACAATCATAGTGCTTGTCACCTGTGTAGCCTTCTGCCTGGCAGGTTGCATCCTTCTTGTTGTCTGCATAGTGCCATGCTTCTGACTTATGGTTTGCGGGATCGAGTTCACCGTAGCCGACCTTACATGTGTCACAGATTGCCTGTGCGTTACAGAAAGCTACGCCGCCTGAGCAAGCTTCTGTTTCTGTTGCGATATCAAGTGTGTCAGTATCAACGCACTTGAGACAGCTTCTCTTGTGGCTGTCTTCGCCGTCAACCTTTGACCAGTTGCCCCATACGTGAGCAATTGTGTCAATATCCTGAGGCTCGGTTACGTTCTTCTGACAAGCTGAGCAATACTTATAAGCGGTTTTACCCTTAACCTGACAGGTAGCCTTGACTTCGTCAATTGTTGTAACTGCCTTATGGTTAGCTTCATCGATTGAGCCGTATGAGCCCTGGCAGATTGCGCAGACTGCAGTGTCAACGCAGTTTGCTGTGCCGCCTGAGCAGTTCTTTGTGTCAGTTACGGGAGCTGCAACTGCTGCATCACATGTGCCGCAGGTTGCAGTATGGGTACCGTTGTTGTTTGATGTGTAAGAAGTGAATTTATGATCCTTCTTTGCAACTGTTTCCTTTGCGATTTCATAAGTAGCACAAGCTGAGCAGTATTTGTATGCCTTCCAGCCTTCTGCCTGACAGGTTGAATCCTGAGCTGCGTAATCCTTCATATCCACATGAGGATGAAGTGATTTATCAGCTACGATTGCTTCACCGGTCTTGATCTTTGTTTTACAACCAAGACAGTATGTATCGCCTGTGTAGCCGTTTGAGTTACACTTAGCTTCAAGAGCATTTCTGATTTCTTCATCACCGTCATGGTTATCGAAATCATATGAAGTTTTTTCTACTCTCTTTTCAGCCTTACATGTTGTACATTCGTAAATTGTATATCCGATTGTATGACATGTTGAAGCCACATCGGTCTTAACCTTTGTGAATTCACAGGTTGTTGCATTGCCGTACTCTGCACAGCCTTCAACTGTACACTTATATGAATGTGTGCCGTCAGCGTTCTTCTGAATTGCACCGTCAAACTTATGACCGTTTACAAGGTCAACTCCGCCGTAAGAGTAAGTACCGCTGATTTTTACCTTACAGTAATCACAATGCTTGTTGTAAAGTGCTGCAGCCATACATGTTGCTGCTTCGTTGAGTGTATCGTAATCGTGGTGAGCTGACCACTTATGCTCAAGAGCAGGAAGCTTTTCGCTGTCAACTGTTGTTACGGTTGCGCCTGCTGCGTCCTTATAATATGTCTTACAAGCTGAGCAGTAGTAATATTCATTGTTACCTGCCTTGTTGCACTCAGCAGCAACAGCATCAAACTTTGTCATGCTGTGAGCAACCTTACCAAGAGTCACTTCGTATGTCTGCTTACAATCGGAGCAAGTATAAACTTCCTTACCTGTTGAAGTACAGGTTGCAGCAGTCACATCAGGATCACCGTATTTGTGCTTTTCTTCGGGACCGTAGGTATTACACTGGGTGAAGCGCTTACACTGACGGTGATGAGTTCCGTCTGCACCGCCTGAAACTGATGCATAAGCACCTGTGAATTCGTGTTCGGGACCCTTTGTTTCAAGAACGTCGGGGATCTTATCGTTGTCAGCGTCTGTAAGATCTGTTACTTCATCTGTGAGAGCTTCGTCCTTCCATACTCTGTCGCATACTGAGCAGGTCCAGAAGGCTTCGTTACCGTCACCGCCGCAGATGTTTGTTACGACCTTGGCATCGGTCTTTACAGCCTTATGAGCTGCAAGAGCAAGAGTCTTTGTAAAGGTAGCGGCACAAACCTTACATTCATACTTTTCATAACCTGCATCCTTACAGGTTGAAGCCTTTGTTTCGATTGCGTCGGAAGCATCAACTGTTCCGTCGGCATTCTTATCCCAGTTATGGTTTTCACAGGCATCGGCATTTGTTCCCCAACCGTAAACGTCACAACGGGTACACTTCTGCCAATGGTTACCGTTTTCACCTGTTACATTTTCAACGATTTCACCTCTGAAATCATGAGTAAGTGCAGGTACTGCTTCTGTTTTAATAAACTTGCCGCAGGTTGAGCAGGTATAGGTCTTTTCACCGGGAGTTGTACAAGTGGGAGCTGTTGTCTGTGCTCCAACGGAAGTATGAGCCTGTGACTTAACGTAACCGCAAGCTGAGCAGGTCCATGTGTGATTTTCATCGCCCTGAGTTGCGGATGCAGGGAAGCTATGACCTACCTGATTGGTTGCCACTTCTGTTACAGTTATACTGTTAACGATAGTAGTTACGTTATCGTACTGAGCATCCCAAGCATAAGCCTGATGATATGAGTCATTACCGTCAATCTTCTTTACGGAATTCTGAAGACCTGATGCAATTGACTTGATGTTAATTGATGAGCCATAGTCGTAGTCCTTTGAATAAGCAACGTTACCGTTAACGTCTACAAACTCAAGAGTGTATTTCTGAATAACAAGGTTTTTAGCTGAATTATAGTCACTGAGAGCTGATGAAACAGCAGAGTTCCAATTGTAAACATCATTAACTGATGAGTTGATGTAATTGTTGGGCTTTGCAGCAATAAGCTTATCAGCAGCACTTGCAAGAGCACTTACTGATGCTGTTGTGTACTTGGCAGGGTTAGCCTTAACCTCATTGATAAGAGTCTTAACATTATTAAGGGCATTCTTGAGAGGTACATAGTCAATAACGTAAATTGTCTTGTTTGTTGTACCTGTGTAGTTTGAGCCTGTTCTACATACCCATGTAGGTGTGATAGCCTTATAATATGTGCTGCCTGAACCGAAGGAACCACCGGTGTACTGAAGGTATGTACCGTAAATATCCCAATAACCATTAGAAGAACACATTGATTCCTTATCATTGCCGCTGCTGGTTGAAATCCAGTAGTTACCGGAGTTATTCTGCATAATCCAGTCAAAAGTAAAGTGTGTATAGTAATTTGTATCTTTGGCACACTCTGACTTAGCAGTCCAATAAGAATCCTTGAAGGTAAGACCGTTTGCACCTGATGAAATGTAAACGTTCTTTACACCGACTCTGTTATTATTGTTTGAGTCGATATCAAAAAGAATAGGAATCTGAGGTGTTGTGGAACCGTCCCAGATAATAGTAGTTTCAGGATACCACACACGCGCACCGTCTGCTGTGCCGCCAAGAGTACCGAAATAAACACCTGAATCAGAGTTATTGAGGTTATTGTTGCTTGCAGGGAAATGGGGTGAATAAAGCACATTTTTGTAATATCCCCTGCTTGCCATTGTTGAAGCATTATCACCGTGGAAGTTACCTGACAGGGTTGTGAAGCCTGTACCAAAGCTTGAATCGGTGAATTTGCTCACAGCACCAGTATTTGTTGTACTTACAGTAGCAGATGACACTGCACTAGCATGGTTATGCTCGCCGGGTACAAACACCCATGCGGACAGGAGCATCATCACTGCCATAAATACGGATAATGTCTTTTTTGCGTATAAAGTTGATTTTTTCATAAGAAAGTATTCCTCCTTATTATGAATTGCCGTCGTTATTTCCGATCAGACGGCTAATGAGATTTTTTCCGCGGGCCTTTCACCGCAGAGGGCGTTATCAAAGGTCAAAAATGTTTTCCGTTCCCACCTGACCTCCGTGGAAGTTTCTCGGCGAAACATATTATTTCCTTTAAGTGTCTGCATCCTTCTAAAAAGATGCACCGCTGAAAAAAGGGTATAATTCACCCTTATAATTACACATTGTTATTATATAAAATTCCAAAAGGAAAATCAAGGATTTTTTAATATTTTGTTAATGAGCGATGAGAAAAAAATTGAGTAAAGTTTTGTGCATTTTGACAGAAAGACCCCTCCACCGCTAACGCGGTCCCCCTCCCCTTTCAGGGGAGAAAAATTACCCGCTGATATAACAAAGCAAAAAAGGAATCCGGATTTGATGCAGTCAAAGACTGAGGGGGGTACATTATTTCATTCTGCGTTTTATTTCAGCATCTATCATTTCGCAAACATTAAAAAGATTTTTATCAATATCCGCATTACTGAAACGAATAACCTTCAATCCGTATTTTTCCAATATTTCTGTACGCATATTATCATATTCCTGACCGTCGTCCGTATAGTGCTGACTTCCGTCAATCTCTATTATAAGCTTAGCCTTGGAGCAATAAAAATCAGCAACAAAATTATCAATTACCCGCTGACGGTAAAACTTATGGGAATAATTTTTTAAATATGAATGCCATAATCTACCTTCTTGCGCTGTCATATTTTTACGCAAAATTCTTGCATTTTCTATATTTTTTTATTATAACCTTTAAAGCTGAAGTCTTTTTCGTTCATTATTAAACCCCTCCACCGCTAACGCGGTCCCCCTCCCCTTTCAGGGGAGATAAATTGAATTTCACTTATTCTTTATTTTTAACGATTAATTAATTCTGCTTTAAAGACATAATCCCTTTATAAAAGAGAAAAAATTTGCTCCCCTGAAAGGGGAGCTGGATTTGACGTAGTCAAAGACTGAGGGGTTTATTTCATCAATCTTCTGATAACTGCTTCGCAATCTGCCTTGTCCATAATCTTGGGAACGGGATAAAGAGGATTGCCTTCCTTGAGAGCTCTCTTCACGATTGTGGGGATGTCTTCATCCTTGATCATGTCAAAGCCGTCGGGAATGTTCATGTTCTTGTTGAGAGTCTTGATAGCTTCGATGAATGCTTCTGCCTTTTCCTTGTCTGAGCCGTCAGTCTTAACGCCTGCGATTTCACTGAGCTTTGCAAGCTTCTTGTGAGCTGATTCACCGTAATATTCAAGAACATAGGGAAGGATTACTGCGTTTGCAAGGCCGTGAGGAATGCCGTAGAAACCGCCGAGATTGTGAGCGATTGCGTGAACATAACCAACATAAGCTCTTGTAAATGCCATACCTGCATAGTAGGAAGCCCAGAGCATCTTGTCTCTTGCTTCAACGTTCTTGCCGTCAGCGTAAGCTGTTTCGATGTTGTCGAAAATCATCTTTGTTGCCTTTTCAGCATAAGCGATTGTTGACTTGACGTTGCTGTTACCGATGTAAGCTTCAACAGCGTGAGTAAGTGCGTCCATACCTGTTGTTGAAGTGATGTGAGGAGGAAGACCTACTGTAAGCTCGGGGTCAAGAACTGCGTACTTGGGACGGAGCTTGGGGTCGTTACAAGCGTTCTTCTCGTGAGTTTCGGGATCGCTTACAACGGCTGCAAGGGTAACCTCTGAGCCTGTACCTGCTGTTGTGGGAACTGCGAAAAGAGGAGGAAGCTTGTGAGTGATCTTAAGAACGCCGCGCATCTTCTTAACGGGCTTCTTGGGGTTGGTAACTCGTGCTGCAGTGATCTTTGCACAGTCCATGGGTGAACCGCCGCCGAATGCGATAACGCCCTGACAGTTGTTGTCAAGATACATCTGACGTGCATCCTCAATGTTCTGGATTGTGGGGTTGGGCTGTGTACCGTCGTAAACGGTGTACTTGACGCCTACCTTGTCAAGCTCCTCGAAAAGTGAATCAAGAAGGTGAATGCCCATAAGGCCCTTGTCTGTTACAACAAGAACGTTGTCAAGACCCTTCTCCTTGATGAATGCGGGAAGCTTGCGGATTGAACCTGCACCTTCGAGCACATAAGGCTCTGACCAATCAAAGAAAGGTGTGCACTGAGCAAAGAAAAATGCCTTCTGATAAATTCTGCAATAAGCTTTTTTAATCTGCCACATTTGAAATCTTTCCTTTCAATATATATTTATGTATTTGTCGGCTTGCCGCCGAAAGATTACACTATATTTTACCACATCACTTGAATGCCGTCAAGCAAAACTTATCAATAAATACTTTTGCCAACAAGCACTTTCTCTTTAAAGTTGTTTTAAGCTTCTCTTTAAAGCTGTTTTAAGCTTCCCGACGTACAATTTAATCGGAAAAGGAGGTAACTTTCCATGAAAAACCAAAGGACAGTTTTAGTCTGCGTAACGGCACAATCGTCCTCTGAAAATCTCATTCGTACCGGAAAAAGCCTTGCAGATAAAAATTCTGCTGACCTCGAAATTGTTTCCGTTGTCCCCATGGATAATGAGGACAGAAAATTTGACCCGCAGGCACTTGACAGACTTCACACCTGCTCAAAGGAGCACGGCGGTGAAATGGCTATTTACTTCAGCGACGATCCCATTATGACCGTCTGCGCCCATATCGCAAAAAGAAAGCCTCTCACCCTTGTCACAGGCTTCCCCGGTGAAAAAAGTAACAACTTCATTTCACTTATCCACCTTATCCTGCCCGATGTTCCCATCAGCATGGTGGACTCTGAAGGCACAATCTACAACATTCTCCCAAGCGAAGCACATCCTATCAGAATATAAACTTTTTTCTCTCCTTAACGAAACAACCGGCCAGAGTTAACTTAGCCGGTTGTTTTGTTTATTTATGCTTTTTAAGGCTGATGTCAGGATTGCTCGGCACAAGCAGACGCTTGATAAGAACGTAAGCAAGGGCTGTAACCTCATTTTTTGACATCTTTTCATAATTCATAAACCAATATCTGAGAAGTCCGTAAAAGCCGCTTGAAAGGAACATATAGTAAAAGTCAAAGTTTGTTCTGTCCTTTGTGCCGTGATACTGTGCAAAATACTTATAATTGAAATCACAGAAAAGGTCACTCAGTCGCTGGGTAATGCTGTTTGAGGTTTTGTCAAAAAGCATAATGCAGGTGTCCTTGCGTCTGTCAATAAGATCAACAAGTCCCTCAACGGTTGCATAAACATTCTTCGGAAAGCCGATATCATCAAGAGCTTCGAGCATAAGCTCGGCTTCATTGATTACGCTGTTTTCAATATCGGAAATCAGGTCATTGATGTCCTTATAGTGGAAATAAAAGGCGTTTCTGCTCAGCTGTGCCTTTTCACAAAGCAGCTTTACCGTAATTTTATTAAGTGGAAGCTCCTTTGAAAGCTCAACCAGACTCATTTCAAAAGCCTTCTTTGTCCTTTTCACACAACTGTATTCCTTTGTTGCCACGGCAATCACCTCTGAGATATAAATTCAAGACACATTGTTATAAATCGGTCATCTTATAAAAAAATAGCACAAATTATGACAAATTTCAGCAAAAACCTGTTAATGATTTATTAAAAAAATTTAAATACTCACAGCTTTTCAATCAGAGAAAGCACATCAACCTCTCTTACATTACTTATAACTTCCTTTGCGTCGGAATAAGCCTGAGCACCTGACTCAAAGACAACATAAAGCCTTCCGCCTTCAAAATCTATGCCCTCCATAAGTGTGGGCATTCTCACCTTTGAAACAAGGCTGCCTGCATCAGCAGCATAAAGGCTTACTGCTTCACCGTTATAGTTAACCTCATCCTTTGTCCAGGTTGAAACAGGCTCATAGATATGAAGGGTTGAGTCATAGAATCTTCCGTAGGATGTGCTGAAAATGATGTTGCCCTCATCTGTTACAGCCATACCCTGCACCTTTTCGGGGATTGAAAGAATAACATCAGGCTGAGCTTGCTTTCCGTCATAGGTAAAGCCCTCATCAGTAAGCTCGTAACCTACCGCCCATGCCTTGTTGTCAGCGTAATTGTGCCCGTCATTTACGGGATAGTCGTCCTTCTCATAAAACTCTGCAACATAAAGCATATTTCCGTCACAGCAAAGAGCCGATGCTCTCACCTGAGTCTGAAAGCTTCCGTCAAATTCGATTTCCTCACCGTCACAAGCAAGCTCCATAGCCTCAACAGTAAGGTGATAAACAAATCCGCCTTCCTTTTCACT
The DNA here is from genome assembly GCA_045612205.1 of Acutalibacteraceae bacterium. Lineage (GTDB taxonomy): Bacteria > Bacillota > Clostridia > Oscillospirales > Acutalibacteraceae > UBA6857. The sequence continues at coordinate 44,096 of JAZKYQ010000010.1, forward strand.
TCCGCCTGCACATACCCACACATCATTTCCCTCAGCGGCAATACCGCCTGCGTGCTTTGTGAAATCCTTTAAAACAAGCTCCTTTACCTCTGAGCTGTCAGCAGCAATAAGATAAATTCTTGAGCTTTCACCCTTGATGTAACCGCTGATTGCATAACTGTCAAGAGCTTCAACATAACAGATACCCTGAGGTACAAAGCCTTCATCAAGGCCGGGAATCTCAAAGGCATCCGAGGAATAATCCGAAGCCTTGACCTTTGAATAATCTCTGTCAAAAAGAATGCTTATGTTTCCGACAATTATGAGAACTGCCTTTTTGATTTTCTTAAAAAGTCCGTCAAAGATTTCTGCAAGGTCCTTGCTCTCACCGCCTTCGATTTGTGCAACGACCTCTGCTTTGTCCGTCTCAACCCCGGCAAAGGATGCCGAAGCTACGCCTACCGATGAAAAAACAAGGATAAGGCTGAGAATGATGCCGATAATTTTCTTAATGCTCTTCATAAAAATACCTCCGTTTTAAAGTAAAACAATTATATCACAAAGCATTTGCCCCAGTCAACAAAATCCCCTCGGGTAATAAAAAGCTTTTATCGGTAATAAACTTAACCGAGGAGGTATTATATGGAAACTAATGCTGATGAAAGAGCTGTAATTCTCGGCAAATACATAGTGAAAAATAAAGCCACCGTACGCTCGGCGGCTAAGGCAAACTGTGTCAGCAAAAGCACCGTCCACAGCGACGTTACAAAAAGACTCAAGAAAATAGACGGTGCTCTTTACGATAGAGTAAGAGAGGTTCTTGACAAAAACAAAGAGGAAAGGCATATCCGGGGAGGACTTGCCACAAGGGAAAAATATATCAAAGAGCATACAAATCATTAAAAAAACCATACTCCTCATTTTACGGGGAGTATGGTTTCAGTCTTTATCATCAACCAATTATTGTGCCTATATTCTTCTCCATAAGTGAGAAGAAATTGTCAACAATCCTCTTGTCCTCGTCGTTACCGCGGACACACATTGAAAGAGTGATTTCCTTTTTGTAGGTTGTTACGGTAAGAAGCACGAAGGGCTTGTACTTAACGGCACCTGACATAAAGGCATCTGTGGGCTCCTTGCCGCAAAGGGCAAAGCTCTGTCCGTTGAGCACACCGATGTTACTCATTGCCATAAGAGGATTGGAGTAGCCGATTTTGATAATTTCCTCGGAAGCGGCATGAGGAAGAATGTTGTAACCGAAGTTAAGAAGAGGAAGTCCGTAAAGACCCATAAACTTATCCTTTTTAAAGCGGTTTGAGCTTCTTACAACATATTTTACTGTTTCAAAAATATCTCTGCCTCTTTCGGGAATTGCACACTGCATCCATGAGGTGTGGTTTGTAAAGCCCTTGTCGTCAACGCTGTCCATATGACGGCGAAGGTCGATTGCGTTTGAAATCATAACCTTGTCTCTTGCGTCATAGCCTGCAAGCTCATAAACGCTGTAAAAATAAGAAGCGAGAATAAGCTCATTGATTGTGGCTCCGAGCTCTTTGCCCTTAAGCTTGAGCTTGTCAAGAACCTCGGGAGAAAACTTCTTTCTTGCAATAAAGGACACATCACGGATGTTATTGGCAGTGAGAGGAAACTTATGGTCGTCCCTTGCGTTGATGTTTTTGAAAAGACGCTGTGCAACGCCTGCTTCGGTCTTTGAAAAGCCTGAGTAAACATCATCATAGGAGCGTGAGCCTGTTCTGAAATCAACGGGACTTATCCCCTTTTCAACAAAAGCGGTGTAATTTTCGCAGAAGGCCTGAAGGAAATACTTGAGGTCACCGCCGTCCATACACATATGATTTTCAATCATACAAAGGGTGCTTTTGCCGTCCTTGATGAAAAGTGCAGCCTTCATCTGCACATCAGCCTCGGGAGGAATGTACTGAGTGAGGAAGGAATCAACAGCCTCACGGATATCATCGGGATAGCTTACGGTGAAAACCTCATCGATATTGTAGGGCATAACCTCCCAATGGGTTGAAAGCTTTGTGTCAACAAATTTCGAGTGAAGCACAGGCACCTTTTCAAAGGCACAGATGAGTACGGTTTTAAGCGCTTCAATGTCGGGAACAAAATCATAATTAAGCTCAACGTGAACCATTCTGTCATTGAAGTCACGAAAAAGATAATGCATCTTGTCCCAGAGCTCAGCATTTAATCTGCGTTTCATTATTCCTCATCCTCCTGCCTGTACATAAAATATTTCATATTGCTCATTACCACGCTGAAAATGTACACAAGGTCAACCAGAAGGCCCACAAGAATGATGGGCCAGCCGCCAAGCCATGTAACCACACCGTAAGCGGCAAGAATTACATAAAGCATTGTTGCGATAACAGGCATATAAACAAAGAAGGAAATTGTGCGGAACTTCTGCTTTGTTGTGTAAGCAAAAACAAGGTCAGCAAGAAGAGCGAGGATTATACCTGCAGGAAGAATCGGCCAGGTGATAATATAATCGGGAAGCATCATAAGCCAGAAAAGGAACACGAACACCATAAACAGCATTACGCATCCGGCAATAAGCACTCGTGCAACGGGATGAAAAACTCTTTGCATACGGCAGAGCTTTCTGATGCCGAAGGAAAGGTAAAAGATAATCATGGCAAAGATTCCGCCGACGATAATAAGCCAGCTCTTATCCCAGGCGAGAGTGGCACCGCTTACCGAGAAATACGCAATAAAGATAAGCACAAGTGCAATAAGTCCGCCTATGGGGAAAGCAACCTTCATAAGCTTTGCACGCTGTTGTCTCTTATGCTCCTTAAGGAAGGCAGGATAACCTGCAACAAGGTCCCCGAATTCATCGGCAATAAGGTCAGCAATAACCTTTTCACTCTTAAGACCTGCGTGAGTCATCTCGTTGGCTCTGTCCGTCATATCGTCAAGAAGCTTTTTCTTGTAAAGATATGTAAGATGATTATCCTTAAGAGAAGCGCAGGAGGTTTCGATATAATCAATAAAGCTGTTCATAAAATCCTCCTTTAACGGTTTATTAATACATTTTTCAGTATAACAAACTCAATTTATTTTGAGTTAAACAAATTGTTTAGAATTTTTGAATTTTTTTACACTTGTCGAAAAATCCTCGACATTCCCATTCGCACTGTCGTATAAACAAAAATCGGCCAAGGCAGACACCTTGACCAATTTCATTATTTTATCAGCCGTTAAGCATCTTGAATACCTTCTTGTTAGCTGCGTGAAGCTCCTTATAGGCGGCAAACATCTTGTCATAAACAGCCTTGTTGTCCTTGTTGGGAATAAAGGTCTTTTCAGCAGTGATAATCTCGCCTACATCGTCAATGCTTTCAATAACACCGAGACCTACGGCAACAACAACCGCTGCACCTACAGCACCTACATTCTGGGGGCTTGAAACTGTTTCAACAGTTCTGCCGATACAGTCAGCAAGAATCTGGCTTGTTGAATCGTTGAGAGCACCGCCGCCGACAAAGCGTACAACGTCGGAGGTCTTTGTCTTCTTTTCGTGGGTTTCAAGCATCCAGCGCATATGCATGCATACACCTTCAACAACGGCTCTGATCATTTCACTCTTGCCGCTTTCAATGCTGAGGTTATAGAACATACCTCTTGCATTGGGGTCCTCAAAGGGACAGCGGTTACCGTGAAGCCAGGGAGTGAAGATAACTCCGTTTGAGCCTGCGGGAACGCTTTCAATAACAGTTGAAAGGTACTGATAAAGGTTTGTGTATTCTGATTCCATATCCTCGGCAACGTCTGTCTTCTTGAGATAGATGCCGATTTCGTCAAGGGCAAGGTGATTCTTAACCCACTCAAGGCACTTACCTGCAGTTTCAAGCTCTGCAAAGTAGTTGTAGTGACCGGGTCTTGCACCGACAACAGCAGCAATCATAGCTGAAGCGTCAACGATGCTCTTGTCAACAACGGTTGAAACCCAACCTGATGTACCCATATAAACATGAGTGTCATTCTTCTTGACTGCACCTGCGCCAACACCGATAAGTGAAGCGTCCATACCGCCGCCGAAAACGGGAGTACCTGCTTTAAGACCAAGCTCAGCAGCTGCCTTTTCTGTAAGCTCACCTGCAACATCTGTTGACTTGATGATCTTTGCAAGGTGGCGCATATCAACCTTGAGAATCTTGCAGATTTCCTGGCTCCAGCACTTTTTGTGAATATCAAAAAGAAGTGTGCCGAAGGCTGAGTCCTCTGTCATGATGAACTTGCCTGTCATTCTTGCAATGAGAGCTTCCTTAACGTCAAGCCACTTATGTACTCTTTCAAAGTTTTCGGGCTCGTTGTTTCTTGTCCAGTTATACTTGAAAACGGGGTCCTTTACCGAAGCTGCAACTGCACCTGTCTTTGCAAGGGAAACAAGAAGCTTGGGAAGGCTTGCGCCTGCAATCTGATGAAGGAAGCCGTGGTCCATAAGCTCCTTTTGTTCTTTTCTTGCACGCTGATCCATATAACTGAATGCACGGCGAACGGGAAGGCCTTCCTTGTCAACAAGAACGAGACCCTGAGCCTGTGAGCAGAAGGAAATACCGTCAACCTGCTCGGGCTTTACATCGCAGGAAGCAAAAAGCTCCTTTGTGGTTTTGCACATTGCAGCCCACCATTCGTTAGGATCCTGCTCTGCTCCTCCGTCGGGATAAACATAAAGCTGATAGCCTTCAATTGCGTCTGCAATAAGCTTGATGCTTTTGTCAATTTCATAAAGACAGGTTTTAACACCTGTTGTGCCGATATCATAGGCAAGTGCGTATTTCATAATGTTTTCTTCCTTTCAACATATATCTTGTCAGTTCATTTTCAATGCCGCTTTGATGAATCTCAATATATTCTGCAC
>JAZKYQ010000011.1:0-22790 GCA_045612205.1 Acutalibacteraceae bacterium
AATTATAATTGTAGGGCAGGGGCTTGCTCCTGCCGTTGTGTGTTACTGTAGGGATATGTTGTTTCGTGTCCGCAGAGGATGTCCTCGTGGGCTGTGAAACCCCTCAGTCAAAATCAAAGATTTTGCCAGCTCCCCTTTCAGGGGAGCAAAATTTCCCTCCCTGAGGGAGTCGTAGGGGAGACCCCGTGTGGTCTCCCTGGAAATTCACAATTCACAATTCACAATTCACAATTAATGTCACGGGGATTTTTTCTCGTGACTTTTTTGTTTGTTGTAACAAAAAACGATGTAGCTGTTGACGCCTTCGTCGACCATTAAAACCGTAAGGACTCGCAATGCGAGCCCCTACAATGCGGACACGGCACAACCTGTCCATCCTCACTACTTACTACTACAGGGAGACCACACGGGGTCTCCCCTACTACTCACTACTTACTACTACAGGGCGACCATTGGTCGTCCGAAATGTAGCGTCGCCCCATGGGCGACTGTCTTTTCTGAAAAGAAAATTATTGATTTTTCGGAATATTTGTGTTAATGTATAGAAAATAAATAAAACGGAGGAATTTCAGATGAAAAACTTCAGAAAAATCTCAGCAGTTTTACTTGCGATGCTTATGCTCGTTTCCTTTGCAATTCCCGCATTTGCAGAAGGTGAAAGCAACAAAGTAACACTCAGAATCGCAAACTTCAACGTTGCAGGCCTTCCCGACGTGGGTAACTGGCTCGGCAAAAACGACAACGACATTTCCGAAAATCAGGAAATCATCGGTAAGTATCTCACAGAGGGCAACTTTGACATCGTTGCCGTTCAGGAGGATTTTACATACCATGATTATCTTGTAGGTGCAATGTCAGGCTACAACTATCAGACAACTCACAGCGGCTCCTTCCTCGGCGGTGACGGTATGAACATCTTCACAAGAGATCTTCCCATCATCAGTACAAGAAGAGATATGTGGAATCAGCTTTCAGGCGTTATCGAGGACGGTGCAGACGAGCTTTCAAGCAAGGGCCTTATGTACAGCATCATCGAAATCGCTGACGGTGTTTATGTTGACTTTTATAACATCCACGCTGACGCTTATGACAGCGAAAAGGACAGAGCTGCCCGTGAGGATAACTTCAAGCAGGTTTCCGACCTCATCGTTGAAAACTACGAAAAGAACAACAGACCCGTTGTTATCGTAGGTGACTTCAATTATCACTTCCACGGCACAACAGCTGACGACAGCAACATCCACTACTACTTCCTTGAAAAGTGCGGACTCAAGGATGCCTGGGTTGAGCTTTACAACAACGGCGACTATCACAACTTCGACTCCTGGAAGGCAACAGACGATCCTAACCATTTTGACCACTACTGGGGCAGATGGGACAGCGTTGAAAAGATTATGTACAGAAGCGGCGGCGGAATTGAAATCACTGCTGATTCCTTCAAATATCAGTTCCTCAACGGCGCAGGCGAAGGCTTAAGAGCTTCTGACCACGCTTGCGCAGAAGGTACACTCACCTTCACAATCACAGATGAATTCAAGGGTGACACAGGCTCACTTGACGCACAGGGCAACAAGAAGAACTCAATGATCACCGAGCTTATCGGCTTCCTTAAGATTCTCATCAAGCTCTTTGCTAACTTTGACCAGGTTCTCGGTCTCCTTTAATATGAATAACACAAAAGGCGGCAGAGTAGAATCTGCTGCCTTTTTTAGTATTAAGTAGTGAGTAGTAAGGAAAAACTTGTGAAAAGTATGCATTTATGATACTTTTTGCAACAGAAAGTATCAAAGTTGATATTGTATTTTTCTTTCAGTATAGTATAATTAGCTTAAAGAACGAAACTGAAAGGGGAGTAAAACAATGAAAAAAACAATCAAGCCGTCACCTGTAATGCTTTTGATATATGCCATAATCACCGGTGTGTTGGCTTTTATTGTAATTATCGATATTGATGGCGGAGATGGATATGCAATGGTGTTGCCCTGCATGGCATCGGGTGTTATGTTCATCTTTTATCTTCTCAGATATATCCTGAGAGGCAGAGTTTATTTTGATGATGACACCTTCACCGTCTATGGCAAAACCTATAATTTTTCACAGATTTCAAGGGCCGTTACGGGTTATGAGATCGTGGGTGTTTTGCCGGGGGTGTTCAGCAGGAGGCGCAGGCTGTTTTCTTTGCACAGAGAGGACAAAATAGAAATCTATGTCAAGGGCGAATATGTTTTCAGCTTCACCTTTGACGAGCCCGGGGCAAAGGAGTTTGCCGCAATGCTTAAAAAGCACAGAGTTAAATTCCGTGTAAAAAACAGTCTTAAGGACTGGGAGGGAGTAATAGAATGAAAAAACTAAAAACAAGCAAAAGCATGATGGCACGGGGTATAGTGACCGGTGTGATTGCATCCTGTTTGTTTGCCTTGGCGTTGGTGGTGCTGTTGCAGCTTGATGCTGTCATAGCCGTCTGTATTGCGCTGGGACTTTCGGCTGTTTTCGTAGTCGGCGTCTGTCTCTTTTCTGATAAGGGTATAAGCTTTGACGAGGAAAAGTTTGTTGTCAAAGGTGGCAGAGAGTATTTCTATCACGAAATTGACGAGGTAAAGGTGAAAACCACCGAGCTTTATTTAAGAGACTATAAGGCAATCATTGTTGACGGTGAAGAGGTATGCTTTTTTGATGACCTTTATCAGAATGCAGAAGAATTTAAGGCTATTTTAGAAAAGCACGGCTTCACTGTGCCTGCTGACCGCAGAATGATTAATTAAGTCTTGACAAACCACATTTACGGTGATAAAATAATCCGTAATAAAAGAAAATTCAACATCCCTTTTAAAGCGATGAGAAAGAGGGTTTTTCCTTTTACGGATTTCACAGAGAGCCTTGCCGTTGGCTGTAAGCAAGGCAGATTCACGGAAAAATCTACCACTTTCGAGCGTGTGCCGAAATAAGGCACGCCGTAAGACTGCGTTAAAGTCACAAGAGTGCCGTTTTATATTAAACGGAATACGGGTGGAACCGTGGAGCATTTAACCGCTTCATCCCAAGTTTTTGGGGTGGAGCGTTTTCTTTTTTTCAATAAGGAAAACGCGTAGGGGACGCCCCATGTGGCGTCCCAAAAACAAGAAAATGCTTTCCCGGGCGACCACACGGGGTCGCCCCTACGCGGGTTAACCTAAAAACGAAAGGAGTAATTTAACAATGATCAACGTAACATTAAAAGGCGGCGTTGTCCGCGAGTATGAAGAGGGCTCAAGCGTAATCACCGTTGCAAAGAGCCTTGGGGCAGGCCTTTATAAGGCTGCCTGCCTTGCAAAGATTAACGGTGAAATCTGCGACCTTCGCACAGTTCTTACAGGTGACTGCGAGGTTGAAATTCTTACCTTTGACGACGAGGAGGCAAAAAAGACCTTCTGGCACACCTGCTCACACATCCTTGCTCAGGCTGTGAAAAGACTTTACCCCGATGTAAAGCTTGCAATCGGTCCTGCAGTTGATAACGGCTTCTACTATGACTTCGACAGCGAGGTAAGCTTCACTCCCGAAATCCTTGAAAAGATTGAAGCTGAAATGAAGAAAATCGTTAAGGAAGGACTTTTCCTTGAAAAGTTTGAGATGCCTGCTGACGAAGCAATCAAAATGATGGAAGAAAAGGGTGAAACCTATAAGGTTGAGCTTATCAAGGAGCACGCTGACAACGGCGAGCCTATTTCCTTCTACCGTCAGGGCGAATTCACAGAGCTTTGCGCAGGTCCTCACATTCCCGACACTTCAAGAGTAAAGGCATTCAAGCTCACCTCATGCACAGGTGCTTACTGGAGAGGTGACAGCAAGAACAAGATGCTTCAGCGTATCTACGGTACAGCCTTCACAAAGGCTGCTGACCTTGAAGCTCACCTTGCTCAGCTTGAAGAAGCAAAGAAGCGTGACCACAACAAGCTTGGCCGTGAGCTTGAAATCTTCACAACTGTTGACTATATCGGTCAGGGTCTTCCCATCCTTCTTCCCAAGGGTACTCACATTGTTCAGACTCTTCAGCGCTTTGTTGAAGACGAGGAAAAGAAGCGTGGATGGCTTCGTACAAAGACTCCTCTTATGGCAAAAAGCGACCTTTACAAAATCTCAGGTCACTGGGATCACTATAAGGACGGTATGTTCGTAATGGGCGAGGAAGAAAAGGACGATGAAGTATTCGCACTTCGTCCCATGACCTGTCCCTTCCAGTATCAGGCATATCTCAACAGAGCCCGTTCCTACCGTGATCTTCCTATGAGACTCGGTGAAACCTCAACTCTTTTCAGAAACGAATCCTCAGGTGAAATGCACGGCCTTATCCGTGTCCGTCAGTTCACTATCTCCGAAGGTCACCTTATGTGTACTCCCGAACAGCTTGAAGATGAATTCAAGAACTGCCTTGACCTTTGCGTATTTATGCTCAAGACTCTCGGCCTTTACGATGACGTTTCCTACCGTTTCTCACAGTGGGATCCCGCAGATACAGAAAAGTACATCGGTACAGCCGAACAGTGGGATGAGGCTCAGGGCGTAATGTACAAGATCCTTGACAACCTCGGTATCAATTACAAAATCGGTATCGGTGAAGCAGCCTTCTACGGACCCAAGCTTGACATTCAGATCAAGAACGTTCACGGTAAGGAAGATACACTTATCACAATTCAGATTGACCAGATGCTTGCTGAAAAGTTCGGCATGGAATATGTTGCTCCCGACGGAAGCAAGAAGAATCCCTACATCATCCACCGTACCTCAATCGGCTGCTACGAAAGAACACTTGCCCTTCTTATCGAAAAGTACGCAGGTGCATTCCCCGTATGGCTTGCTCCCGAAAAGGTTCGTATTCTTCCCATTGCTGACCGTCATCAGGATGCCGCTTACGCAGTAAAGGAAGCTCTTATGGCTGCAGGCATCGACGATGTTGATGTTGACATCAGAAGCGAAAAGCTCGGCTACAAGCTTCGTGAGGCTCAGCTTGAAAAGATTCCCTATATGCTCGTTATCGGTGACAAGGAAGCAGAGGAAGGCACAGTTTCCGTAAGAAAGCGCGGCCACGGTGACCAGGGCTCAATGGCTGTTGCAGACTTCGTTGAGCTTGTAAAGAGTGAAATCGAGTCAAGAGTTATTTGGTAAAGAATTATGAGCTTCAAGGAATATTTAAAGGTTGCGACCCTCGCACCCGATGAGGAAGACGAAATTGAATATCTGAGCATAAGAAGCAGGGTTGCCTGCAACGCTCTTGTCAATTCCCAGAGAAGCATTCCCGGTGCAGCCTGTAATTACGAGGCTGATGTTACCGCCTTCTGGCAGGAGTACAAGAAGCTTAAGGCAGAATGCGGCTACGCTCTTCCCTTCAACACCCTTATGATGAAGGTGCTTGTTGAGGGACTCAAGGCGGCTCCGAGGCTCAACGCTCACTTTGAGTACAATCACACATCCTCCTCAGGTAAGCTGATTATCAAAAAGCACATTGATGTTTCAATGCCCGTCTGCTTTGAAAACGGTGAGACCTTCACCGTAAAGCTCAAGCAGCTCGAGAACAAGAGCCTTAAGGAGATTTCCGACCAGATTGAGCTTACAAAGGCAAAGCTTGAAAATACCAACTTCAAAAAGGTGCTCTTCAACGTGGCAGGACAGAGAATGTTCGGCTATGCGGTAAAGGGTAAGCTTATCACCACCTTTGCACAGTTTCTTGCCGCTTATGTGGGCAAGGGTAAAATTGCGAAGTTCTCAAAGCTTTTCAAGAAAAAATCCTACCGTCATGAGGGCTACAAAAAGGACGGTGTCGGCTCACTTAAGGTTGACGACTTCACCGAGGGAACAGTCTGCTTTACAAACTGGGGCACTCTTTATGATGACCTGAAGGCAGATATCACCTACATCCCGCCTCTTTATCCCCAGGTGTTTATGTTCGGCACGGGCAGAGTCAGGGACGAAAAGGATGTTTTCCGCAACGAGAAGGGCGAGGTTGATTTCCGGGTGAAAAAGGTGCTTCCGATGATGATGAACTTCGATCACAAAATCGGCGGTGCGGCAGACCTTATGCCTTTTATAAAGAAGCTTGATGAAATTTTTTCCAATCCCGAAGTTATCAGGGAGTGGTAAAATAAATGAAATTGCCACAGTACAGCTTTTTGTATTGTGGCATTGTTTTGTTATAGATTTTAAATTTGTAAATAGCCTTGAATAAAAAAGCTATAAATGGTATAATATCCGGACAGTAATTAATCGGAGGGATTTTTTTGAAGAAAACAAAGCTGACCTCACAGCAGAAAAAGGAAAAAGCGCTTATTGCCGTTCTTGTTGCAGTTTCACTTGTGCTGATTGTTTTTTGCGTCAATGCTTACAAAACAGACACCGTGACAGCTTCACCGACAACTGTCGTAACTCAGGCTGTACAGCCTTCTGTTACAACAACCGTTGCACCGACTCAGACAACAACTGCAGAAATGACAACGGCACCCGAAAAAACAACAAAGCCTGCACAGACGACTGCTCCCGTTGTTGTTGACGAAACAGCTGAAATTCTCAAGGTTGTTTCCGACAGCGTCAATTATCTCAAGTCAGATAAGGCTAACTTCACAGGCCACAAGGTGCAGAACATCAACCTTCACCTTGTTGACAGCAGTGTGCCTGCAGTAAATAACATAATCAACAGTGTCCTGAGCGCATTTATAAAGGAAGAAATACTCGATTACGATTTCACAAACGGTGTTTCACCCGACCCTGAAAGTGACGGTACGGTCAATGCCAACGGCACATTTCCTCCCGGAGATAAGCCCTTCGAGCTTACGAAGGAGGGCGTTGCAAAGGCAACGAAGACCGCTGACGGAGAAAACACGGTTTACACCGTTGTGATTGTGCCTGAGTCAAGCACTCTTGAAAATCCCCGTCCTCCTCATCATAATTCGGCGGCGGATACACTTGACCTTTCAAGCGTTGAAATTCCCATTATCACCCTGACAAGAGTTGATTTTGATTATTCGGGAGCAACAGTTTCCGTCACTCTTGACCCCGAGGGAAACATCGTGGGCTATTATGAGAAGCTTCCCATCAGCGGTACAGGTGAAGGCTACGGCCTCGGAATTACAGGCTACGGCACAATAGACGGCTATCTTGAGGAGAATTGGGACATAAAGATGAAGTAATGTATCGTTTCATAAAATGTTCATAATTTTATTGACAAGAATAATAAAAAAGTGCTATTATATAAAAGTATGATACAAAGTGTCAGAAATCTACAAAAAATAATCAAAAAGTGAGGTAAAACACCAATGGCATTGTCAGATATCGGCGTATTGCTCGGAAAAGTTGTTTTCAAGGGCGTAAACCACTTTACATCCATTCCTGTTGAAACTCAGGAACAGATCCTTCTCCAGATTATGGACGAAAACAAGGACACAGAATACGGTAAGAAAATCGGCTTCAAGGACGTTCACTCCGTTGAAGATTTCCAGAGAATCGTACCTCTTTCAAATTATGATACATATTCAGACTACGTTGACCGTATGATGAACGGCGAAGAGAATCTTATGATGGCAAGAAAGTGCATCAGATACTGCACATCATCAGGCTCAGTAGGTAAGCCCAAGATTCTTCCTCAGTCTGCAAAGGCTATCTTCAACATGCAGTCAATGGGCTTTGCCGCAACTCCCGCTTGTGCCAAGCTCTGGTTTGACAAGCACGGCAAGAAGTTCCCCAAGCAGGTTGGTCCCGTTGCAATTATCCTTACCGGCCACAAGATGAAGGACGGTAAAATGGGTAACGGTGCAGGTCAGGTTCCCTTCACCTACCTCAAGCCTATCTCAAAGTTCTTCATGACAACTCCCAACGAATTCATGTATCCCGAAAACGAGGATGCAGTTGATTCAACATATTTCCACCTTCGCTTCGCTCTTCAGAGAAGAGACGTTTCCTTCCTCGGTTCAATGGTTGTTACCCTTCTTACAGGTATGTTTGACTACCTTGAGCAGAACTGGGAAATGATCTGTAAGGACATCGAGCTCGGTACAATCGACAAGAGCGTTAAGTGTCCCGATGACCTTCGTGCAAAGTGGGAAAAGAAGTTCAAGCCCATGCCCAAGCGTGCAGAAGAAATCAGAAGAGAATGTGCAAAGGGCTTTGATGATCCCATCGCACCGAGAATCTGGCCGAAATTCGCATGGTCCTACGGTATGATCGGTTCAAACCTTCAGTTCTACGTTCAGAAGCTTCGTAAGCACACAGGTGACGCTCCCATTCACAACATGGGTTACGCTGCTGCTGAAGGCTATATGGCTATGCCCGTTGAGCTTGACGTAAATGATGCAGTTCTTCTTCCCCGTTCAATCTTCTTCGAGTTTATCCCCGTTGATGATCCCGAATGCAAGAGACCTCTTACTATCGGTGAGGTTGAAGTAGGCAAGGATTACGAGCTTGTTGTTACAAACTTCTCAGGTCTTTACCGTTATCAGATTGAGGACGTTGTACGCATCACAGGCTACTACAACAAGACTCCCAAGATTGAGTTCCTTTACAGAAACAATCTTGCAATGAACATCGCAAACGAAAAGACAACCACACAGATGGTTGACTGGGCAGCTGCAAAGGTTCAGGAGGAAATGGGCGTATCCTTCAAGGGCTACAGCTTCTACGACGATAAGGAAAGCGATCCCGTTCGTTACGTAATGTTCGCAGAGCCCGACGGTGAAATCGACAAGGCAAAGCTTCCCGAAATTTCAGCCTGTCTTGACAAATGGCTCAGCGAAAGCAACGAAAAGTACTTCAAGTACCGTCGTTGGGGTATGCTCGGCGAATCAAAGGTTACACTTCTCAAGAAGGACACCTACAACGATTACAAAGAGATGCTCAAGAAGCAGGGCAGAGTTCTCAATCAGATCAAGCCCGTTACAGTTATCAACACTGACGAAAGAAAAGAATTCTTCTTTGCTCATATTGATGAATAAGATTGAAAATCACCGCAGCTTTTGCGGTGATTTTTTTAGTAGTAAGTAGTGAGTAGTAAGTAGTGAGTAGTCAGGGACACCTTACGGCGTTCAGGGTTAAGGGGAATATTACAGAATACAGTAGGGCAGGGGCTTGCTCCTGCCGTGTTGAAGTCGACGACATCGTTTATTTTGTCATTCTGAACGAAGTGAAGAATCTTTTAAGCTGTATAAGATTCCTCGTTCCTCGGAATGACATTACATCTACGGTGTGCGTAATTGGCAATGATGCTATGGTGTAATTATATGTTACGATGCGAGCGGATTATTCTGTATATTAATGAATAAAGGAGACGTTCACAACTGTCTCCTTTGTTTTTATTTGTTGTTTAAAGACTTGAAAACCTTTGAAATATTTAAAAGTTTTTGTTTATCGTCTGAAGAAATTAACCTGAATGTGGTTAGTAATTCAGCTTCTTCTGCTGTAAGATCACTTTTGGATGTAGTAATTTTATCGGAAATTCCGGCAATATAGTCGATGGGCACGTTATAAAATTTTGCTAAAGATATGGCAATTTCTAAAGGCAATTCGCGTTCACCGGTTTCATAACGTCTGTATTGAGTTAATTGCATAAAAAGTGAATCGGCGACCTGCTTTTGAGTAAGATCACTGTCTTCACGGAGATTTTTTAATCTGCTATACTGTCCCATAATATCACCTCGGTTATAATTTAACAAAAAAACACCGATTGGTGTTGACAATTGCACTTTGTGGTGATATTATTGACTTAGCAAAACACTTATCGGTGCTTATTTCTGAGGGATGATTTTAATTAATTATGTTGTTCATATATTGTGTTTGTCTGAGATCCGATATTCAGATAAAATAATGCAATTATGATGTAAATATAAGAATAATCAAAACGGAGGTAAATTATGGCTAAGAAAACTCTCTCATTGGTGCTTGTAATAATTACAATTTTCAGTACTTTGATTATCACATCAAGTGCGGCAACTTATTCTACGGGTAATTATGCTGTATCGGCGACTAACGGTGTTTATGTCAGAAATGGAGCAGGTACAAGTAACGCAGTAGTCGGTGCGGCTTCGAAAGGAATTGCATTTTATGTTTCCAAAGTAAGCAATAATTGGGGGTATACCTCATCAATTAAGTGTACAAATGGAACTAAATCAGGTTGGGTATGCTTGGATTATTGTATATACAAAAACTCAGGTGATAGTTCTGCGACTAAATATTATACCCTTACCTATAATGCTAACGGCGGTTCGGGAGCACCTGCATCACAAACAGTAAAGGCTAATACAGGCTTCTATCTCAGCTCGTCTAAGCCCACCCGTTCAGGTTATACATTTCTTGGTTGGAGCACAAAAAAGAATGCAACGTCAGCATCTTATGCACCAGGGAAGGGTGTGAAACTCAGTTCCAATGTGACATTATATGCTGTATGGAAAAAGAATGTTGATGATTCCGAAGCTAAATATTACACCCTTACCTATAATGCTAACGGCGGAGCAGGAGCACCTGCATCACAAACAGTAAAGGCTAATACAGGCTTCTATCTCAGCTCGTCTGAGCCTATCCGTCCAGGATATACATTTCTTGGTTGGAGCACAAAAAAGAATGCAACGTCAGCATCTTATGCACCAGGGAAGGGTGTGAAACTCAGTTCCAATGTGACATTATATGCTGTATGGAAAAAGAAACCGACGGTTAATCCTACAAGTGTAAGCCTTAACAGTACTTCTTGTACGTTAAATGTAGGAAAAACAAAACAGTTAACAGCAACAGTTTATCCTTCAAATTCAACTGACAAAAAAGTTTACTGGTCATCATCTGACAGTGCAGTAGTTTACGTATCAAGTAGTGGTAAGATTACAGCCGAGGCACCGGGTGTTGCTACAATTACAGCGAAGACAAGCAACGGAAAAACAAAGAGTTGTAAGGTAACAGTAAAGGGTGTTAAGATATCAGGAGAATGGTTCTATACCCTTCCGGTGGTAGGTGATATTTATTATCTCAGTGCAAAGGCATATCCTTCAGATACAACAGAGTTTACGTGGTACACATCTAACAGTAAAATTGTAAGTATTAGTTCGAATGGTAAAATGACTGCGAAATCTGCAGGAACTGCAACAATTACAGTGAAAACATCTGACGGTCGGGTTGGAAGTCAGACAATTACTGTAAGCGCTGCCAATAAATGGAAAACCGGCAATTTTGAAGCAGGACATACTGCAAAAAATTATACTACAGTAACACTTAATAAAAATACCGGAGATGCTCAGATAAAAATTTATACATATAGTAAATCCGGCTCTAAAACAAGCGGAAAAATTCACGTTACCCTGAGGGATACTAACGGAAATTGGATTTGTGAGTTTGATACAAAGTCAGGTGCAACCCTTAATCTTGGGGATGATTACGGAACATATAGAGTATATATTGCAGAGCAAGAATTATCAGATTTTATAGAACTGGGTAAAAACTCTATTAAGTGTTATTCATGGGCGATTGAATGCACAAAGAATTGCTATATTTAACAATCGAATCCCACGGAAGGCCATCGCTTCTGTGGGATTTTTCCTTTGCCGTATAGACAAATCCTCCATAAAGTGCTAAAATAATCTTCAGTACAACAAAAGGAGAGATTTTAATGTCAGAAATCACTGTAAATGAAGCGGTTTCACGCTTTCAGGAGCTTATAAAGGTTAAGACCGTTTCCTCTAAGGACGGCAATTTTGATAAAGAAGAATTTGCAAGGTTCCTTCCTCTTTTAAAGGAGCTTTATGCTGATGCCTTCACCGTGCTTGAAGCAGAGCTTGTAAACGAGTTCGGCATCCTTCTTCGCTGGAAGGGTAAAACAAGCAGTAATCCTATGGTGCTTATGGCTCATTATGACGTTGTTTCCGATGAAGGTCAGGAGTGGAAATATCCCGCCTTCGGTGCTGAAATTCACGACGACTGCGTTTGGGGCAGAGGTACAATCGATACAAAGTGCATCATCGGTGCAATCCTTGAAGGCATCAATAACCTTGTAAAGGAAGGCTTTGTTCCCGAAAGAGATATCTGGTTCGCTTCAAGCAACGCTGAAGAGGTTGCAGGGGACACAATGCCGAAGATTGTTGACCTTCTTGAAGAAAGAGGCGTTCAGCCGGGCTTTGTTCTTGATGAAGGCGGCGCAATTATGTCAAGCCTTCCCATGGGCATCAAGACTCCTTTTGCAATGATTGCTCTTTCCGAAAAGGGCTGGGCAACACTCAAGCTCACCGCAAAGGCTAAAAATGCCGCTCACGGTGCAAAAGCTACCTCAGCAGGGGACAAGGTTTCCGCTCCCGTTAAGCTCATAAAGGCTCTCAACAAGCTCGAGGACTCACCCTCAAAGGCTACAATCACACCTGCTCTTGAAGGTATGCTTCAGAGCTTTGCGCCTTATGTTTCAGGACCTCTTAATAAGGTGTTTGAAAATGTGGCATATCTCAAGCCTGTTATCAAAAAGGCAATGGAAAGCAACGCTGACACAGCCGCTATGATCCGTTCGGCTATCATCATCAACGGCTACGAGGCAACCCCCGTAAAGGGCGCAACTCCCGAGATTGCAACGGCAACAGTCAAGGTGAGAATCGCTCCTCAGGACACCCTTGATGAGATTCTCGCCCACATCAAAAAGGTAGTCGGCAAGGATATCACAATCGAGGTTACCGACAAGTCAGAGCCGCCGAAGATTTCCGACTTCAGAACAGAAGCCTTCAGCTACATCAAGGAAACCATTAACAAGGTGTTCCCCGAGGTTGGCGTTTCTCCCTTCATTCTCAATGCAGGCACAGACTCACGCCACTTTGCAAAAATCTGCGACAAGATTTACCGCTTCGGTGCATTCAGACTTGATGATGACCGTTTTTCAACCGTTCACTCAGCTGACGAAAGAATACCCATCGATGATTATATGAAGATGATAGAGTTCTACACAGAGCTTATGAAAAATCTTAAGTAAAAAAAGAGGCTGTAAAACGAAAGTTTTTACAGCCCTTTTTAGTAGCAAGTAGTGAGTAGTAAGTAGTAAGGAATCGCGTAGGGAGACCCCGTTTGGTCTCCTCTACGCGATTTTATGTTTCGTTGCGGACACGGACCTGTCCCTGCATCCTCGCTACTTACTACTTACTACTTACTACTATCATCATTCACCATTCTCAAACAACTCCATATACTGAAAATGACTGACTGATTCAATGAGGTGACGCCCTTGCTTTTAACAGTTATTATCGGTATTATGTTGCCCTTTTTCGGCACGGCTCTCGGGAGCAGTGCGGTTTTTGCAATGAGGAAAAACAGAAAGGCGGCTTTTACGGATTGCCTTTCGGGCTTTGCAGGGGGAGTTATGCTTGCCGCTTCCCTGTGGAGCCTTCTGATACCTGCCATTGAAGGGAGCGACGCTTACGGTGCTTATGCCTTTGTGCCTGTCTCAATCGGATTTTCGTCGGGTATTGCCTTTATGGCTTTGTGTGAGAGGCTGCTTGAAGGGTCTGTGCTTTGCAAGGGTGGGAAGGCAAAAAACAAGCTTATTACCGCCCTTGCCGTTACCGTGCATAACCTTCCCGAGGGCATGGCGGTAGGCATAGCTTATGCCGCTGTTGTTGCTTTTTCCGATGCTGTATCACTTTCGGCGGCACTTTCTCTGAGTCTCGGAATTGCGATACAGAACATCCCTGAGGGAGCGATTGTTTCCTTGCCGCTTTTTTCAGACAGAAGAGGAAGGCTTGCGGCTTTTACATCAGGAGTGCTCTCGGGTGCGGTTGAGCCACTCGGAGCAGTGTTGACCTTCTTCTTCGCAGGATTTTTTTCGCCCTTGATGCCCGTGTTCCTTTCCTTTGCCGCAGGTGCAATGATTTTTGTTGTGATCAATGAGCTTTCTGATGAGATGAAGGGCAAAAGAGGTACGGTGTTTTTCACTCTCGGCTTTGTTGTTATGATGAGCCTGGATGTGGCGCTGGGGTGAAATTGCAACGCTGGTGCTCACGGCAGTGATCAATGTGCAGCATTGCATATCATCATTGCGAAAGTATGATGCACCTTCGGTGATGAGATGCAAGGGTGGCAATGCCGCCCTTGATGATATACAGCCTGACGGCTGATGATATGCCATTGCTTTCGCAATGGATAAAAAATAAAAGCAAGTCCGTAGACTTGCTTTTATTTTTGGCGGAGAAGAGGAGACTCGAACTCCTGCGCCGGTTACCCGACCTACGCCCTTAGCAGGGGCGCCTCGTCACCAACTTGAGTACTTCTCCATTGGTGCCGCTAAAAACGACTATAAATAAAAAAATGGCGGAGAGAGTGGGATTCGAACCCACGGTACGCAGGACGTACGACGGTTTTCAAGACCGTTCCGTTATGACCACTTCGGTATCTCTCCGTTTGAATGCCCGATTATATTACCACATAAAAATTCAGTTGTCAATAGTTTTTCAGGATTTTTTATGCGGTTTTTTCAGATTTTTTTACTCTTTTTCTGAAAATGATACCGTCAAGCTTATCGGTAAATAAATCGAACAGAACTGCCATTACAACAGTGCATACGAAGCACAGCGCCACAAACACATATTTGTGGCTTTGGGCAAGTCCGAGCTTGCTTAAGATTATCATAGGTATTCTCTGAAGGATATATACGCTGAAAACGTGGGAGCCGAAAAAGTCGAGAATGCCGTTACCGACCTTGACCTTCATTGTTGCAAGAACAATCAGCACCATAAAGAATATGCCCCACATTGAGTAGAACTCGATGCCGTCATCTCTTTTGAAATAGAAAAGAGTGTAAGCAAGGAAGGAAAGACCGAAGGCGGAATAATAAATAGCCTCGTGCTTTGTAAGGATTTTTTCAAAAGGCTCTTTTACAAGTGAGAAAATCATGCCCACAGGAAAGAGGATGATTGTGTCATAGCACCAGGAGCCTCTTTTAAGAAGCATCTGGGCAAAAACAAAGCCTACGGAAAGCAGGGTTACAAGAGCGACAGCGAGTACATTGTTTTTCCTTGCAAGCATAAAGGAAATAAAAACAATTGCGTAAAGCCCGAGCACGGCAAAAATATACCAGTTGCTGTTGCCTACAGAGGAATATCCGGTTAAGGATAAAAGAATATGCTTTACGGGAAAGGTTTTGCCGAAAACAAGGTTAACAGCAAGAAAAAGCACAACGGCAATATCAAGATGCAAAAGCACCTTTAAAAATCTGTTTTTCGGAATCTGCTTAACATAGTCGGTGCCTTTTTTCTTGATTGACTCCATAATGCCGAAGCCTGAATAAAAAAGGAAGGGCACAACCACCATCTGCAGAAGATAGCTTTTGAAGGTGGTGTAAGGCTTGTCAAAGGCTGAGTCAAGGTTTATGTATGTACACACGTGGCTTAAGAAAACGAGAATCGTGAAAAGACCGTTGATGGAAGTGGTCTGTTTTATTGAAATGTAATCGGTGTAAAATTCGTTTTTCTTTGATGCCTTCATATCGATAAAAACGATGAGTAATGTGATAAGTAAAAAGATAGCCATAGTATCCCTCCGTTGTTTTCTGCCATTATTATTGCATAATGTAATGCTTTTTTCAAGAGGGGAGTATTCTTTTATTTAAAAGTTTTCTTTAATAATCTCACTTTCGGTTGACAAGAGGTAAATAAAGTTGTATCATATACTATGAATAATAATGAAAATGGATAGTTATGTCCCGACGAATAAATATAAAGGAGCAACAAAAAATGAAAAAGCTTTCTGCTCTCGTTCTTGCACTTATAATGCTTTTCACCTTTGCGGTTTCCGCATCGGCAAGTCCTCTTGAAGCATTCTATACAGCTGATATCAGCATTGATCCCGGTAATCCCCGTGCTGATAAGCCCGAATACAGCTACGCATGGCTTGACAATGTTGTTGTCCGTTCAGATCCGAACGCTGTAACCTCAACGGTTTATAAGCCCACTCCCGAGGATTATCCCTACAATCAGACCTACGATCAGTTCATCAAAGAGGTTGACAATTACGCTCTTCTTTTTGAGCTTGACGAGGAAACCGTGGGCTCAGCTTATCAGGAAATGGCAACACTTATTTACTATGCTGTTACTGCTATGGGCTTTACAACGGATTTCAATACCATGTGTGAATACATACAAGGCAGAGGAATCAATCTCACTGATAACTACATTGAAAATTCAATGGCAGTTTCAATTGTTTATGCCGCACTCAAGTACGATGCAGTTTATGTGCTTTACAACAAGCAGGTGGAAATCCCTTACGGTGCCACCGTTGACTATGCACTTATCATCATTATGTCAGAGCTTCTTGCAATAGACCTTCCCTCGGGAATTGATACCTATTCAGGTCTCGGCGTTCTTACTCTTAAGAATTATGTCACAAGCTTTGAAGCACTTCCCGTAAGTGAAAACCCCGATGCGGCAGAAATTTTCCATTGGGCAAAGGTTATCACCGCTTCCGAAAACGATTATCAGGTTCCCGTGGTTACCTATCAGGAAGCAACAAGAGCCCAGAAGGAATATGTTGACTATCTCTACTATGCTTCAATCATCAACACCGTTTATGATGTGAATGTTGATCCTGTTTATCTTATCCTCGCAATGCAGAGCACTCAGGAAAACGCTTTGCAGAGATTCATTCTCAAGTCAATGCTCGACGAAAAGCAGATCGGCTACGCTGAGGAGGCTGGCTGTGAAGAGCTTTTTGTTCTTGCATGTCAGAACGGCTTCTTCGATCTTGAAGAGGATTTCTATACCGATATTTTCTCTTATGAGCTTACAGTTCCTGCTGAGTGCGAGAAAATCTGGTTCACACCCTTTGCTCTCGCTTCACAGATCGGCGGTGATGATTCATATCTGACAGCTTACCTCAACGGGGCACAGATGGCAATCAACTCAACTGCAAGCACACCTCTCAATCCCACCCTTGCAGAGGAAACAATTGAGCTTAAGGTTGTTTACGATGACGGACGCAATGCTCCCGAGCAGGCAATTTACAAGTTCAGAGTAATCAAGAGCGCAGCTCTCAGTCAGGAAAAAGAGCCTGTTGCCGAAAACGATATGGTCGGCAAGGTTGAAGAGTTTATCGGCACAATCATTCCCAACAGCAACACCGTTGCAAATGAAAAGGTTGACGAGATTTTCTCATCAATTGACTCAGCTGTTTCTCAGGTTGGTGACAAGGTGGAGGATAACCTCCTTACAACCTACAGCACTGAGCTTACAACGATTGCAGGCAATGACATCAGCGTAAGCGCTTCCTCAACAACATCAGCTTCAGCTGAAAAAACAACCGACAGATTCGACTTCGGTTATCTTGAGGAGCTTATTGACGGCGTTTATGTTACCGATGCAAACGGAAACATTGTAACAACCGCATCCTTCAATTATAATGAAGAGGATGAGCTTCAGGAAAGCATCATCGAAAAGGTTACGGAAACAGTAAAGGAAAGCCCTGAGGTTGTTGCAGTGCCTTCGAGCCTTCTTGCCGCATTCTCTGTTATGGGTTACTTTATGACAAAGAAGCACCGTGACGGAAGCGTTGAAGGCTTTGAGGATGAATGTGAAGAGAATGAAACCGAAGATTAATTCACTTTCTTTAAAAATTTAAATTTAAGGTCGCAGAGGATACATTCTTTTGCGCCTTTTTTTATATGTATTTAGTATATAAAAAGGAGTGATGATATGATTTTTCGCATCGACGGAAGAAGGCTTGCGGGTCTGCTGTCGCTTGTTCTTGCACTTGCGACGGTTGGGCTTTCCCTTTACACAAACGTAAATGCCGAGGGTGAACAGGAGAAGGGCGAGACCTATATAAAATGGGCGGAGCTTAATGTGAGCCTTTCTGCCCTTGAGGACACAATGAAGCTTGATATTGACACCTTCGGCAAGCTTTATCACATAAGCTGGATTGATTCTCTTTCCTATCTTGCCTGTAAAAACGGTAACAATTGGGGCAGCTACAAAAAGAGCGACCTTGACAAAATGCTTGAGGCTCTCGGGGAAAGCAACACAATTGATGAGCTTATGGGAGATAACAAGTACTATGCTTACTATAAGCAAAGCTTTTCGGCTATGCTTTCGGGCTTGCTCGGCTCTTATGAAAAAGAAGCACCCGACGGAAAGGGCGGAAAGAAAATTGTCAGCGGTTACGGCCTTGTAGCCTACAGTCCTGTTGCTGAAGGCTTTTCCTATTCCCATTATGATGACTTCGGAGCCTCGAGAAGCTACGGCTACAGAAGAAGCCACCTGGGAAATGACCTTATGGGTTATGTGGGCACACCGATTGTTTCCGTTGAAGGCGGTACTGTTGAGTGCATCGGCTGGAATCAGTACGGAGGGTGGCGGCTCGGAATCCGAAGCCACGACGGTAAAAGGTCATACTATTACGCCCACTTAAGAAAGGACAGACCTTATGCCCGGGGGATAAAAGAGGGAGTAAAGGTCAAGCCCGGGCAGGTCATAGGCTATATGGGAATGACAGGCTACAGTCTGACGGAAAACGTCAACGGGATGAATGTGCCTCACCTTCATTTCGGTCTTCAGCTTATCTTTGACGAAAGTCAGAAGGAGGGTGAAAATCAGATCTGGCTTGACGTTTATAACCTTGTAAGACTGCTTTCAAAAAACAGGGCGACTGTTGTGCGTGATGATGAAACGAAGGAATATACAAGATTATATGATATAACTGTTAATAGGCTTGACTTTTTGAGCTGATAAGTATTATAATTGTATCTGTATAATTCTGTATAAAAACCGTTTTCTTATGAGGGGTAAATTATGCAAGATATAAAAAATGAAAGTCAGTCAAATGAGCCCTCCTTTCCTGAAAGGGTTCTGAGTCTGGCGCTTGATCTGGGTAAAAGTATGGTTCAGTGCGGTGCGGAAATCAACCGCGTTGAGGAAACCGTGAAAAGGGTCTGCTATGCTTACGGTCTGGGTAAAACCGATGTTTTTTCAATCATCTCCATGGTTTATGCCACAACAATAGAAAAAAACGGCAAGACCCATACACAGATGAGACGAATTCTTTCTTATGCGCCCAACTTTGACCGCCTTGAAAAGCTCAATTCCCTTTCAAGAAAAATCTGCTCTGAAAAGCCCGATGTTGATCAGGCAGCAGAAGAGCTCAGGCTCATTTTCAGCAAAAAGAAGAGATTCCGCCCCACGGTCTGTCTGGGCTATATTATAGCCGCAATGGGCTTTACGCTGTTTTTCGGCGGCACACTTCCTGACAGCATCGCTTCGGCACCCATAGCCTTTGTTATTTACCTTATCAGTGCTTATGTCAAGTCAACAGGCGTCAACCGACTTTTCTTCACTGCTCTTTCTTCGGCAGTGGCAGGCTTTATGGCTCTGACCTTCGTGCACTTCGGCTTTGGTGAAAACGCCAATATGATAATGATAGGCGACATTATGCTTATCATCCCGGGACTGATGATTGTCAACTCCGTAAGAGAAATGCTCTGCGGTGATATTATGTCAGGACTTCTCAGACTGCTTGAATCGATAATTATCGCCATGGCGATTGCCTGCGGCTTTGCCGTTGCAATCATCACTATGGGCAGAATACTTTAAGGGGGCGTAAATATGAATTTGCAGGAATTTTTGCGCCTTGTTATCACAGGCTTCATAGGCACCCTCGGCTTTTCGCTTTTGTTTCGTTCAAATAAAAACAGAGTGGTGATCTCCTCTCTCGGAGGAGCACTGACCTGTGTGGTTTTCGCCTTCTCAAGCACGTATTTTGACCACGAGCTTATACAGAACATTTTTCCTGCCCTTGTGGCAACGGCATATTCGGAGATTATGGCAAGGGCTGTAAAGGCCCCGGCAACACCTATTCTTGCCTGCTCGATCATTCCTCTTGTGCCGGGCGGAAAGCTTTATTACACAACCTATTATTTTGTAGTAGGGGAGATGGAAATGTTTTACGATTCCCTTATTGCACTTCTCAGAATTGCAAGCGGTCTTGCAGTCGGTATTATTCTTGTGTCCGTTATTGTCCACGAGGTCAACAGACACAAATTCAGGCAAATTTTTGCCGAGGATTAAAAAGGAGATAAATAAAATGAACAAGATTTTTCAGACGGTGTACAATGCAGGAGCTTCTGTTTACAGTAAGTTCAACAGCCTTTCCCAGGCTGAGCAGGCAAGAAGCAAGGCTCCCAAGGTAATCACAAGGGGCATGCCCGAAATTTTGCGTCAGGCTGCAGCAGAGGGTGCAATTCTGCTTGAAAATAACGGTGTTCTTCCTCTTGAAAAGGGCAGCAGAGTAACACTTTTCGGCAGAGTGCAGAATGACTGGTTCTACACAGGCTACGGCTCAGGCGGTGACGTAAACAAGCCTTATGCGGTGAACCTTCTCAAGGGCGTAAGAGGCTGTGACTCTCTCAGACTCAATGAAGCTGTTGCAAAAACCTATGAGGACTGGTGCGAGAAAAATCCTGTTGATCACGGTGTGTGGGGACAGTGGCCCCGCTTTTATCCCGAAATGCCTCTTACAAAAAGAACCGTTTCCCTTGATAAAAGAGAGGACGATACAGCCGTTGTTGTAATCGGACGCTCAAGCGGTGAGGACAGAGAAAACGCTCTTGAAAAGGGCAGCTACTATATTACAGATGAAGAAATCGATATGATTTCAAGAGTTACCGATGAATTTGAGAAGGTTGTTGTGCTTTTAAACATCGGCTGCATTATGGATCTTACCTGGCTTGAAAAGTTCGGCGATAAGATTTCAGCCGTTCTTCTTGTATGGCAGGGCGGTATGGAAAGCGGTAACGCAGTATGCGACCTTCTTACAGGTAAGGTCAATCCCTCAGGTAAGCTTACGGCAACCGTTGCAAGAAGCTATGAGGACTTCCCTTGCTCAAAGGATTTCGGTGCAAAGGAATACAACAACTACACAGAAGATATTTATGTCGGCTACCGTTATTTTGAAACCTTCAATAAGGAGGGTGTAAAATATCCCTTCGGCTACGGCCTTTCCTACAGCAAGTTCGTCATTGACGGTGAAACCTTCAAGGAAAAGGGCGACGGTGTTGAAATTGTCTGCATCGTTACAAACAAGGGCCCTTACAGCGGCAGACACGTTGTTGAGGTCTTTGCGGAAAAGGACTGCGGAAAGCTCGGCAATCCCGTAAGAGAGCTTGCAGCCTATAAAAAGACAAAGCTTCTCAAAAAGGGTGAAAGCGAAAGAGTGACAATCTTTGTTCCCTTTACTGCCTTCTCAAGCTATGACGACAGAGGAGTTACAGGACATCAGTTTGCTTATGTAATTGAAAAGGGTGAGCACGGCATCGCAGTGGGCGATAACGTACGTGATGCAAAGAGCCTTTATAAAAAGCTTTACGAGGAAACAGAGGTTGTAAATCAGCTTCAGCAGACCTCTGCTCCTCAGAAGGATTTTCAGATTATCACTGCCGTGAAGAATAACGGCAAGTATGAAATCAGGAAGGAAAATGTTGTCAAGAGACAGTACGATCTCAAGAAGATCATCACCGAGAACCTTCCCAAGGATATTCCCATGACAGGTGACAGGGGAATTAAGTTAAGTGACGTAAGAAGCGGCAGAAACACAATGGAGCAGTTCGTTGCTCAGCTTGATGAAAAAGAGCTTGAAGCAATCACAAGAGGCGCTTATGTAATGGGCAGTCCTCTCGGTGTTCCCGGCAATGCAGGCTGCTTTGCAGGCGTGCTTCCCTCGCTTCGCAAAAAGGGTATTCCCGCAGTGACAACAACTGACGGCCCTTCAGGCATCAGACTTTCAGCCTGCTGCTCACTTATTCCCATCGGCACACTTCTTGCAAGCAGCTTTGACGAAGAGCTTGTTGAAAAGGTTTACACCGCAGTTTCAGGTGAAATGAAGGACAAGGGCAGTGACGTGCTTCTTGCTCCCGGTATCAACATTCACAGAAGCCCTCTCTGCGGCAGAAACTTTGAATATTATTCAGAGGATCCCTATCTCTGCGGTAAGATTGCAGCTGCAGCCGTAAGAGGTATTCAGAAAAACGGCAGATCAGCCTGTCCCAAGCATTTTGCCTGCAACAGCCAGGAATTCAACCGTGCAGGTAATGACTCACGTCTTTCAGAAAGAGCACTCAGAGAAATTTATCTCAGAGGCTTTGAAATCTGCGTGCGTGAAGGACAGCCGAAGAATATTATGACCTCCTACAATCTTATCAACGGTGTATGGGGACATTACAATTACGAGCTTTGCACAAGAATTCTCCGAGGAGAATGGGGCTACGAGGGTAACGTTATGACCGACTGGTGGATGAAGAAGTCAAAGAGCCAGGAATTCCCCGAGATGTGCGATCAGGCATACAGAGTCCGTGCTCAGGTTGACCTCCTTATGCCCGGCGGTCCCAGAGTCTGCCTTATCAAGAAGCCTGACGGAACACTTCTTAAGACTCTCGGCAAGGCTGAGGGCATCACTCTTGGTGAAATTCAGAGAAGTGCAATGAACATTCTCAGATATGCAATGAACAGCTCGGCAATGTAAAAATTTATTTCAGCACTTGAAAAAAGACGCAAAAATTGTTAGAATATATAAAATTGCTGAACGGAGACAACAATGGAAGGTTATAAGCTTTACTGTAAACCCACATTTGAAAATATCCCCGAAGAAAAACGCAGAAAAATCCTCGAAATCGCAGTCAGAGAATTTGCTTATTGCGGCTTTGAAAATGCCAACATCAACGTTATTGCAAAAAAGGCTGAGGTAAGCGTCGGTTCACTTTACAAGTATTTCGATACAAAGACCGATTTGTTCCTGACAAGCGTGAACTACGGGGTTGACAACCTTAAAACAATAATCGATGCGGT
>JAZKYQ010000012.1:0-23765 GCA_045612205.1 Acutalibacteraceae bacterium
ACCCATACCACGGTAAACCTTGTACTTTCTGCCCTGATAGATTTCTGTGTCACTGGGTGATTCTTCACAACCTGCAACGAGTGAGCCTACCATGATAGCTGATGCACCTGCAGCAATAGCCTTAACTATTTCACCTGAGTACTTGATACCGCCGTCACCGATTACATTCTTACCGTACTTTGCAGCAGCTTCAGCACAGTCATAAATTGCTGTAATCTGAGGAACACCGATACCTGCAACAACACGAGTTGTACAGATTGAGCCGGGGCCGATACCAACCTTTACGCAGTCAGCGCCTGATTCAAGAAGTGCCTTTGTTGCAGCAGCAGTTGCAACGTTACCTGCAATAAGTGAAACGTCGGGGAATGCTGCCTTAACCTTTTCAACAGCCTTGAGGATATTCTTGCTGTGACCGTGAGCTGAGTCAAGAACAAAAGCGTCAACGCCTGCAGCAACAAGAGGAGCTGCTCTGTCAAGAACGTCTGCTGTTGCACCGAGAGCTCCAGCACAAAGAAGTCTGCCGCGTTCGTCACGGGCTGAATGGGGATACTGAACAGCCTTTTCAATATCCTTGATTGTAATAAGGCCCTTGAGATAGCCTTCTGCATCGATAAGAGGAAGCTTTTCGATCTTGTTCTGCATAAGAATGATCTTTGCTTCTTCGAGAGTTGTGTTTTCCTTACCTGTAACAAGGTTATTCTTTGTCATAACCTCGCTGATTCTGATATTGTAATCAGAAAGGAAACGAAGATCACGGTTTGTAAGAATACCTACAAGCTTGCCGTTTTCGCAGATAGGTACACCTGAAATGCGATAGTTGTGCATAAGCTCCTCTGCTTCGTAAACATAGTTATCGGGAGCAAGGAACATGGGGTTGGTAATAACACCGTTTTCACTTCTCTTAACCTTGTCTACCTCTGCAACCTGTTCTTCGATGCTCATGTTCTTATGAATAACACCGAGACCACCTTCACGTGCGATAGCAATTGCCATTCTTGACTCTGTAACTGTATCCATTGCCGCAGTCATCACGGGGATGTTGAGTCTGATACCCTTTGTAAGCTGTGTTTCAAGGCTTACGTCAGCAGGGAGAACATCGGATTCTGCAGGGATAAGCAGAACATCGTCAAATGTAAGGCCTTCTTTTACAAACTTTGAATTGTATTCCATAATCATTTTCCTTTCCGCATTTTATTTTCAGGCTGAAAATATATTAAGGCATTATAGCACGGATTTAGGCACTTTTTCAAGTATTTACGAAAATTTTTATATTAAAAATTCTTCCTTTTTTATCCGTCTGACA
Organism: Acutalibacteraceae bacterium; assembly: GCA_045612205.1. Classification (GTDB taxonomy): domain Bacteria; phylum Bacillota; class Clostridia; order Oscillospirales; family Acutalibacteraceae; genus UBA6857. Next base: position 1,304 of record JAZKYQ010000012.1, read on the forward strand.
GTTTTAAGCGCTATTTTTAAAAATAACTTGACCCGTATGAAATAAAGTTATATAATATATCAGTTAATGTAAATTCCCGAAAGGATGAAATAAAAATGGAAGAAAAAATCATCACCGCAGAAAATGCACAGCCCGAAAAGAAAAAGAAGATACTTTCCTGCATTCAGCCCTCAGGTATCCCAACTCTCGGCAACTACCTCGGTGCGCTCAAAAATTGGAAGCTTCTTTCTGACGAATTCGATTCAGCCTTTGCTGTTGCTGACCTTCACGCAATCACCGTAAGACAGGACCCCAAAAAGCTCCGTCAGCAGATTACAGAGGTTTTCGCTCTTCTTCTTGCAATCGGACTCGACCCCGAAAAGAGCATCATTTTCATTCAGAGCCAGGTTCCTGCCCACGCTCAGCTCGGCTGGATTCTCAACTGCTACACACAGTTCGGTGAAATGTCAAGAATGACACAGTTCAAGGATAAATCACAGTCCCACGCAGACAATGTAAATGTAGGTCTTTTCTCCTACCCTGTTCTTATGGCGGCTGACATCCTTCTTTATCAGGCTGACCTTGTTCCTGTCGGTGCTGACCAGAAGCAGCATCTTGAAATTGCAAGAGACATCGCTTCACGCTTCAACGGCATTTACGGCAAAACCTTCACCATCCCCGATCCCTATATCGGCAAGCAGGGCGCAAGAGTTATGTCTCTTCAGGATCCTATGAAGAAAATGAGCAAATCCGACCCCAACCCCAAGTCATACATTTCTGTTTTCGACGAGCCTAACACTATTATGAAGAAAATCAGAAGTGCGGTCACCGACTCCGAGGGCGGTGTTTACTACGGCGAGGGCAAGGAAGGCATCAACAACCTCATGGGTATTTACTCCTGCTGCACAAACCTCTCAATGGAACAGATTGAAAGAGAATTCGCAGGCAAGGGCTACGGTGACTTCAAGAACGCTGTCGGTGAAGCAGTTGTTGAAGAGCTTCGTCCTGTCCGTGAAAAGTACAATATGCTCATGAAGGATCAGGCGTATCTTATGGAAATGGCAGCAAAGGGTGCTGATACAGCCTCAAGAATCGCTGACAGAACTCTCCACAAGGCAATGAAAAAATGCGGATTTATCGTTAAATAAATCATCAAAAGCACAAACGAGGACATCTTTGGTCAAAAAGACCGAAGATGTCTTTTTATTTATTAAAATTTTAGTAAAATTATCAAAAAGAACTTGACGGTAAAGCTGACACAATGGTATTATAAGGATGTTAGTCAAGAAGGAGAAATCCATCTGAAAACACATTAAAAAGGAGAGTTTTTTATGAAGAGATCAATAGCAATTATCCTCTCACTTACCCTCTTGTTGGGTATGTATCTTCCCGCACTTGCCACAGACGGCAATGTAGCTGACAGCACAGCAGTTCTGCGACTCATCGTTCCCGAAAGCTGGGAAATGGAAATCGGTGACAGCAGAACAGTTGACACAATTATGGACGGCACAGAAAACAGAGTGCTTGCCTGGAGTGTTGACCCCTCCGATATTGCAAGCGTTGACGCCTGGGGCAGAGTTACTGCTCTTAAAGAAGGTACTGCAGTTGTCACCGCACAAAACAGCGACGGCATCACAGACAGCGTTGAGCTTTCAGTTGTAAAGGAAAGCACAAAAATCAAATCAACCGGCATCAGAAAGGTTGACTATCAGGGTGAAGCAGTCAAGGAAGGCTCAAACCTTCAGAAGATTGTTACACGCTACGAAAAAGACAGCAAGGATGTTCCCGAAGAAATTACTGATGCTTCCAAATATGCCGAAGCTCAGACAGCCGAAACAAAGGACGGCGCAAAATGGGAAATCACCGCTTACGGTGTTCTTCGTACAGATGAAAAGGCTGAAAACGAAAGAGACGTTGAACAGCGCTTCATGGGCGACAGATACTTCTATTCAAACGACACAACCGACGGCAAGGTTCTTGCAATCTTTGCTGACGGCAAAAACGGCATCTGGACCGTAATGGAAGAGGGCTATTCACACATTGAAATGCTCGATATCAACGGAACAGAAAAAGCCGAAATCATGAACGAGCAGACTCATAAGTACGTTGCAAGACGAGGTATGGTTTCCAACGCTTACCTTATCGACGGAGAATGGATTCCCGAAGAAAGCGACAACGACGGTCTCTGGACCTCAATGTACGGTGGCGGTGAGCTTATGCGCTACGCTGTTTTAAAGAATGATCCCAACGCAACAAAGGAGCAGATTGAAGACGCAAGAAAAACTGCAACGCTTTCAGTTGAAGCCGTTCTTCTTCTTACATACATCTCAATGCGCGAAGGAACAGTTGAAGCTTACTACAGAGCACAGAGAAACGGCTCTGCAAGTGACTACGAAACAGGTAAGTACTACACCAACGAGGCTCTTCTCGAAGGTGGAGATTATTCACAGAATGTTCCTTACGCAAGTCCTGCTGACAGCTTCAACGATATGTACAACTCATATATGAAGACCGGCAAGAGATCCTACATTCAGGATTACAAGGACAGTCAGAACCTCGCTCTTTACAACACAGAGGGCTGGGCAGATCCTAACACAACAGAAGGCGACTATGCAAAGCGCACAAAGCTCCTCGAAGGCTTCTGGGCAAGAACCTACTCCTTCAAGAGCGAAAAGGAAGCAGGCTACAGCAACTATGACGGCTATGCTTACTGGTCACACAACGGTGACGGCACTGCAACAGGTATGTCAACAAAGACCTACAGCGACGGCACAGACTTCCTTCTTCACAACGAAAACTACCGTGGACTTCAGGTAAATGCAACCGGCACAGTTCCCGAAAGACTCTGGAACGACCTTATCGGTGCAGATTATGACATTTCCGACATCGTTTACAAGGGCGACACAAGCTCCGACGAAATCATCGGTCACCTCTTCCTTTACAAGCTTGCTTATGACATTCTTGCTCCTGAGGATCCCGAGCTCAAGGCAATGCTTGAGGAAACAATGGAAAAGTTTGCACAGCACCTCGTTGACAACTCCTACACTATGGTTGACGGCTCAGGTCAGCCTACAACATGGGCAAAGTTCGCAAGAATCTACTTCCACAACGGACAGACTCTCGGCGGCGCAGGTCTCAACTCACTCGTTCTTCTCACAGCATTCAAGGTTGCTGCTTACATCACAGGCAATCAGAAGTGGGAAGATGAATACAGAATGGCAGCTCTTGACGAAGGTTATGAATTTGCAGAAATTATGACTCAGAATTTTGAGCGCTACACAATGAGCGTTCTTGAAGTTGCAAACAGCGTTTCACCTGCTTTAGGCTTCATTCTCCGTCCCATCACAAAGACAAATCTCTTCAAGGCAATTTACCGTCTTATCCTCAACTACTCTGACGAGGAAATGGCAATGCTCGGCTTCTACACCCTCTTCCAGCTTGAAGATGATGAAGAGCTTCTCACATACTACAGAGCCGCTCTTGAAGACTGGTGGTACTCAATGAGCTTCAGCGAAAACGCTCTCTGGTACTACATTTATCAGCTTGCATATCCCGACGAAGCTGTAACCGACCACTACGGCAACGAAGTTATCGACACAGCTGCATGGGTACTTGACCGTCATCCCATCGACTTAAGACGTCTTGGCGCAAGCAACTCACTTCGTGATGATATTTTCGAGCTTGACCTTGACGATGTAGGCATCGGCGAAACAGAAGAGCTTTCATTCGATGCAAACGGCTATGTACCTCTCTTCTGGAATTCCGACAGCAACATCCTCAAGATGATCGGTATCGTTCTCGGTCTTTCAAAGCTTGACTGGGCAGTTGCTCCCGCTGACGAAAGAGCACTTCATAAGTACAACGGCTCAACCTACGTTATGGACGGCGCTTACAATCCCGGTGAAATGGAAGGCTCAACAACCTACTCACTTCCCTACTGGATGGGCAGATATCACAATATGCTTGTTGAATAACAGCACGAAAGGCACGGATTAAGTTCCGTGCCTTTTTTTAGTAGTAAGTAGTGAGTAGTAAGTAGTCAGGAGCGCCTTACGGCGCAGAAGTTGGATGAAAACGAAGATAAAAGTTATCCCCTGCGATTGTCATTGTCGCAGGGGGTGTATGTTACATTGTCACTTCACAGGCGAGATTATATTTAGTACCGCTTTTATTTTCAAGGAAGCCTTCAGGAATTTCAAAGGTAATTGTACAACTTGAAGGATCAATTTCATAATCCTCAAGCATAAGGTAAACATACTGATAACCGTCACCTGTTGTGCTTGATGAAATCTGAAGCATTACCTGCTCCTCCATTTCAACTCCGTCAACATAAACGGAAACTCTCTGAGAGTTTGACTTGAGCTTTCCGCCCCATCCGTCACTGTCGATTGCAGCGTATACTCTACCTTGAGAATCAACACCGACTTCGCTGATTGAAACACAAACAGCCTCAGGCTCTGCCTTTGTGGTAGGCTGAGTTGTGGTCGTAGGAGCTGTTGTGGTAGTATATGCTTTTGTTGTCGTAGTTGCTTTCGTTGTTGTAGTTCTTGTCGTAGTTGTAGCAATTGTTGCCCAAGTTGTAGTAATTGTTTTTGTTGTGCTTACAACAGGAGTTGTGATGATTGCAACTCCTGTTGTAGTATACGAAGGAAGTGTAATCGTATTATAAACACTGCCATAGCAAGTGTCATAAGCACCACTAATTTTTCCAGTGGCAGTACTCACATAAGCAAGAACCGCAAAATCATAACCGATACCTACGGGCACATTTTTAAAAGTGTAACTTGTCGAAGTTATTCCGTTTGCTACTAATTTCCATGCATCATTAGCAGGCATTAATCCATTATTTTTTCTATAATAAATTTTATAGCCATCCGCTCCACTAACCTTGTCCCATGAAACAGTAAGGGTCTTTTTATCATAATTAGAACTTGTAACAAGCCCCTTCGGTGCCTTCGGCTTGGTAGCAGTTCCGATTTCCTTGTATGCGCCCCAGATAACACCTGATGAAGTTTTGATGTAAGGCTTCACGGCAAAGGTATACTTCTTTGCTGATGAGAGATTTGAATATGTAACGGTGTTATCATCGATAGCTGATGTTGCAATTTTCCAATTACCATTTGCTGATGTTTTGTAGTAAACTCTGTAGCCCGTTGCACCCTTCACATCTGACCAGTTGAGTTTTATGGAATTTTCGGTCTGTGAAGCAGTGAGTTTCTTTGGTACAGCAGGCTTTGTTGCTGTTGTAAGCTGTCTGTTACCGCCCCAGGTTGTTTTTCCGCCTGACTTAGTATAGCTCTTGACTGCAAAAATGTAAGTTTCACCTGAAGGAAGATTCTTCCATGTTTTGCTTGTTGCCGTTGTTGAGCTTACTGCTGTTTTCCAATGAAGGTCTTTCGGGAATTTATAGTAAATTCTGTAACCCGTTGCACCGCTGACCTTTGACCAGGAAAGTGTGATTGATGAGGTTGTCTGTGTTGCGCTGACCTTTGAGGGTGCCTTCGGAGCCGTTGCGGCTGAAGCCGAAATAACCATCACCGATGAAAGCATCACAAAAGCAAAAATCAGTGAAATGAGCTTTGTCAAGTGTTTTGTCTTGTTCATTTATTATTCCTCCTTTTTTATCATTCTACCACTAAAGAATAATAAAAGCAACATAAAAAATGAGGACGCCTTCAGAGCATCCTCACTTTTTTTCTAAGTTGTATTAATTTATTAACTAAACACTTACTTCTTTGCAACTGCTCTCTGCACAGCCTTTACTGTTTCAACAATGGGAATTACAAGGAATGCAAGACCGATTGAAATGCCGTAAGCCTTGAAGTCAAGATGTGCAAAGTCAAACATATCTGCAAGGAAGGGAACCTCGATAATTGCAGTTGTAAGCACAAGTGAAAGTACCATTGCGCCGTAAAGCACGATGTTGTGTGACTTCTGACCGAAGCTCATTGCAACAGCTGAGCCTCTCTGTGAGCGCATATTGAAGGAATGGAAAATCTCGCACATGCTCATTGTAAGGAAAGCCATTGTCATGCCTTCTTTACAGTCAGCGATATTTGTGAACTGCCAGTGACCTGTTTCAAGGAACTCACCGATAAAGAAGGCGGCAAGCGTAAGTGCTGTTACGAGCACGCCCTGATAGAACACGTCAAAGCCCATACCGCCGGCAAATACGCCTTCCTTACTGCTTCTGGGCTTGCGCTGCATAATGTCTCTTTCAGGTCTTTCAAGACCGAGAGCAAGAGCAGGAATACTGTCTGTTACAAGGTTGATAAAAAGAAGGTGAACAGGCTTGAGAATTGTGAAATTGAGAAGAGTTGCAACAAAGATTGAAAGCACCTCGGAAAGGTTTGAGCCGAGAAGGAACTGAATTGCCTTTCTGATGTTATCGTAAATTCTTCTGCCTTCGGAAACTGCACCAACGATTGTTGCAAAGTTATCGTCTGCGAGAACCATATCAGCAACATTCTTTGTAACGTCTGTACCTGTGATACCCATACCGATACCGATGTCAGCACTCTTGATTGAGGGAGCATCGTTAACACCGTCACCTGTCATTGCGGTAATCATACCGCGTGCACGCCATGCGTTGACGATTCTTGTCTTATGCTCAGGCTGAACACGGGCATAAACACGGAAGGATGTAACCTTTTCAGCAAATTCTTCATCGCTGATTTTATCAAGATCCGCACCTGTAATTGCAGCTGCAGCATCCTCAAGAATACCGAGCTCCTTTGCAATAGCAACGGCTGTATCCTTATGGTCACCTGTAATCATAATGGGTGTGATACCTGCACTGCGGCATTCTGCGATTGCGTCCTTAACCTCGGGACGGACAGGGTCAATCATACCTGAAAGACCGACAAACACAAGATCATTTTCCAAAGCCTCGCTTGTCTGCTCGGAAGGAAGCGCTGAAAGCTTCTTCATTGAAAGAGCAAGCACACGAAGGGCTCTGTCTGCCATAGCCTTGTTTTCAGCCATAATCTTAGCCTTTACCTCATCGGTCATAGGCACTTCCTTGCCGTCGATGATTGCAGTCTTGCAACGGCTGAGAATAACGTCGGGGCCACCCTTTGTAAACTGGATGTATGCACCGTCATATTCATGTACGGTGGTCATCATCTTTCTGCCTGAGTCAAAGGGAACCTCTGCAACTCTTGGGTATTTAACCTTAAGGTCATTCTTATTGAGATCTCTTGAAAGAGCATAAGCAACGAGAGCTGCTTCTGTAGGCTCGCCGTTGACATTTTCTCCGTCAACCTCTGCATCAGTGCAAAGAGCCATGCCTGTGGCAAAGAAATCCTTATCACTGCAGAAGGCCTCAACAACAGTCATCTTGTTCTGAGTGAGTGTACCTGTCTTGTCCGAGCAGATAATCTGTGCACAGCCGAGAGTTTCAACTGCGGTAAGCTTACGGATAATTGCATTCTTCTTTGACATATTTGTAACGCCGATTGAAAGAACAATGGTAACAACTGCGGCAAGACCCTCGGGAATTGCAGCAACCGCAAGTGAAACAGCAACCATAAAGCTGTCAAGGAAAACCTCAAGGCTTACACTGCCTGTATTCTTGTATGCCATAATTGCCTGGAAGCCGAAGATGAACACACAGATACCGAGAACAAGCCAGGTGAGAATTTTTGAAAGCTGTGAAAGCTTGATCTGAAGAGGAGTCTGACTCTCTTCAGCCTGAGCGATAGCATCGGCAATCTTGCCCATTTCGGTATCCATACCTGTTGCAACAACAACTGCCTTACCTCTGCCGTAAACAACAGTTGAGCCCATGTAAGCCATGTTCTTTCTGTCACCGAGAGGAATTTCATCGTTTTCCTTGCCGCCGAGCACCTTGATAAGCTTATCAACGGGAACTGATTCACCGGTAAGTGCGGCTTCTTCGATTTTCATGCTTGCACATTCAAAGATTCGGCAGTCAGCAGGAACAGCGTCACCTGCTTCAAGCACAACAACGTCACCGACAACGAGATCCTCACTTCTTACAGGGACCATTTTTCCGTCACGGTAAACCTTGCTTGTTGCCGCAGACATTTCCTGCAAGGCTTCAATTGCGGCTTCAGCCTTGCTTTCCTGAAGCACACCGAGAACTGTGTTGATTACAACAACAACGAGGATGATTACTGTGTCTGTGGGGAACACGAATCCGCCTGCTTCAAACCATTCCGTAACAGCAGAGATAACTGCCGCAACAATAAGAATGATAATCATCGGGTCGGAAAGCTGCTCGATTACTCTGGCAAACATTGTTTTCTTTTTGCCTTCATCAAGCTTGTTCTTACCGTTCTTCTCAAGTCTTGCCTGAGCTTCCTTTTCGGTAAGACCTGTTTCTGATGAAGCAACGTGGTTAAACACTTCATCAACAGAGCTGAGATAATGTTTCATAGATTTCTTCCTTTCGTTTTATGAATATTTTTTTGCTTTTGTTTTTATATATCAAAAAAGACCTTTAACGAAGCGGATTTAAACTTCGTTAAAGGTCTTGCTACCTGATAAGGCTTGCAAACCAGCCAGACGGCATGATGTTGATTTGCAACAAAGAGCTACTCCCCTTTGGGTTTTTACTGTTTCATTTTAGCATAAGAAAAATCAAATGTCAATATTTACCGTCGGGATTTTAAGCACCTTTTCTTTCAAGCACCTTTTCCTCACCGATAAACACCTCGGTAATCACGCATCTTCCGCGGTAAACCTTAATTGTCGCCCTTCCGTTAAACTTCCTTTCATAATGGATAATATCGGATATATAATATGAAAGCTTGTTAATATCAAAATTATATATAGGGTCAGGCTCCTTGAAAAAGCTCTCAAGCTCCTCACGATTTTTGTACACCTTTCCGCAGAAATCAAACTCATCATAAGAAACAAAAGCAGAATTATACTCCCCGTATAATCTGTTTTTATTCTCACCTTCATCATAAGTGGTACGGGCAAAGCCGTCCTCATCGATGTAAAGATACGACTTATTGTAGGTATAATAAAAGGAATCAGTCACAGGCATAAAGCCTTCACTGTCATATTCGGAAACACCGATAAGCTTTACGGTGTATTCCTCACCTTTTTCTATAACTGTTTTGTCCTTGATGCCCGAAGGATGCAAAGGCGAGTTAATGTAAGCGAGCATGGCACCGCAGGCAAGAACAAGTACAATCAACACCGTTACGGATATTTTTAAGATACGTTTTTTCGATCTGTACACTTTGCCTTCACCTCCGGAACAAAGCTAAAAGCATTGCGATGCTCTTTGTATTTACATTATATTACCATTAACCTTAAAAATAAATAAAAGTTTTTTATTTATGTCTGAGCACAAGCACATCGTCTATATAAAGCTCTGACACTCTTGCATATCCGTCATAAACCTTCATTACTACCTTGCCTTCGATTTTTGCATCAAAAATTCCGTCATAGTATCCGCCCTCGCTAAGACAGGTAAAGCCTTCAAAGTCAAGTCCGTTATAATTTTCAGCACCGCAATCAAGTGCTAATTCAAAAAGCTCCTTGAGACCAAAGTTGTCACGCACAAACTCGTAATCCTTCAGCTCAATCTGAAAAGCGTGGTAGGTGTGAAACCAATTATCTTTTGTAAGAAGAGCCTTGTCGCAATTTTCTGCATCAAAGAATTCAAGAGTGCCGTCCTCTTTTTCGCTGATACCTACTCTGTCATGCACAAAAACAGTATCATAAGGAATGTAATAGTCATCCGCCTCTTCGTCATAATATTCCTCTCTGTTAAATGTGTGACCTACAGCATAAATACTGCCTGTATCAACATCTATATATGTAGGGTTAAAATACTCAAAGCGTGTAAAATCAAGAGTATAGCTTTTGCCATTTTCAAAAAGGTTATCAATAGTACGTCTTTCGTTGACTACAAAGCTCATCGGAAACAGAAGCTGAAAAACACAAAGCAGTACAAGTAAAATTACAATTTTTTTATTCTTCACTGTTCTTCCTCCTCTCCCTCAGTCAAGGAAGCAAGCTTCTCTTTTTCACGTAGCCTTGAAAATTTAAGATTCACAAAGAGAAGTGCCGCTCCGCAGGCAATAAGCACAACACCCGTTGCAATGAAGCCAAGCTCAAGCAGATAAAGCTTTACAATTACCGAAACACAGGAAAGTATAAATCCGAGATTGAGATAAAGGAGCTTTCTTTCCCTTGCACCGTGAATTACAAGCATAATAAGTGCCGCAAAGCATATGGGGAAGTTGGTGCTTAAAAGCACATTTCCTATAAATTCATGGGTATCCGCATAAATATGTTCGCCCATATTATAATCAGAATTCACAAAAGCCTCAATAACAGTAAGGATATTGAAAACGAGAAGTCCGGTTGTTGCAAGAACCCCGTAAGCTCTGAGATAAACGCTTTCAGGCTTTGTGCTGCCGTAAAGGTAAAGAATAAAGGGCAGAAGACCTAAAAGAAGAACACTGATACATGCCCATTTTTCCGAGTAAACATCAAAGTCCATCATTATTGAAAAGAAGCACATCGCTATTGCAGAGCCGGGCAGTCCCAGTACTCTGTAGGGTGAAGCAACATCCTTTTCCTTATGACCGAAGGCAAAAAATACAATCGAAGCAAGCACAAGCAGTGAAACAAAGCATTCACTGAGAGAAAGTCTTTCAAAAGCAAAAAATACAAACACAACCATTGATGCAAGATTTATCCACTGTGCAAAGGTATAACGAAGAATATTCTGCGCTTTCGGGTAAAGTTTTTTTGAAGAATAAATAATAATTCCGGTAAATGCTGCTTCTATCGCTACAATCAGAATATATTGCAAAAGCTCTGCCACACCCGATTCAAGATTAAGATAACAGAACACACCCGTAGTTGTTTCAAGGGCATTTACAAACCACATAATATTCAGAATCTGCACCACAGGAAGCGGAGAAAGGCTGCCAAAAACAAGCATCAGAATAAAATATCCCGCCGCAAGAAAAATGAAAACAAGGGAATAATCCACAAAGGTGTAGTCTGATGTGAGATTCACAAGAATAGAAGTTGTAACGCCGACACCGAGCATCCACAAAACCGATGCGCCCTCACACCACGCCTGACTTGCCTTCTTTTTTATGTATGTATAAATTCCGAAGGCCTGACCGAGAATTGCAGGCACAAAGCAGGTAAGAAGCTTGAGCAGGTCAGGAAATTCCTGCCACCACTTTATGAAAATCATCACAACGCCGACACCGATAAGAAGACAACCTAAAATCGAAAGCACCGTAACAAGAGTGTTACCGAAAAACTGCTTTTCCTTTTCTTCGGCTGTGTTTCTCTTTTTTCCGTATATGAGCTCTTCAGGCTCAATTGAGAAGACCTCTGCGATACTCAGAAGCATCTGCAAATCGGGCTGAGTTCTGTCCGTTTCCCAGGACGACACCGTCTGTCTGGTAACATGAATTTTTACCGCAAGCTCCTCCTGAGTCATATCCGAGGAAGCTCTGAGCTTTTTGATATTGCGTGAAATTTTGCTCATAAATCTCACCTTCCTTTTTTCTTTATCGTAGCTTCATTTTATCATTACTTATTAAATAAAGAAACTGTTTTGTTTAAAAAACTCCCGCAACAATGCGTTGCACGGCAGTTATTTATCCATAAGCGAAAAATAAATATCCATTTCTCTGCTTATTCCTTCAAGAAAGCTTCTGCACTCCTCATCCTCTTTGAGAAGTCTTCCCACCTCTTTTACACGGCGAATGAAACGTCGGTCAAGCCTTGTGTCAGAAAAGTTTCTGACAATGGGACAGATTTCGTATCCTCTTATATCAGGTATAACCTTCACTCTGCCATCTTGAGTTATGTAGGGGAAAAAGGGAAAAATCATACAGGAAAGCGGTCTTTCATTTCTGTCACAGCTTCCGTCGCAAACACAAAGTCTTACACCATCCTTCTCTGCAACCTCAAGTGTTGTTTCCTCGCAAGGAAACAGAAGCATTCCTGTTTCCTTGTCGCCCTTACAGCAGGCCTTGCCGCAAAGAAGTCCGCAATCCTTTTTCAGCGGAGTCTTGTCCTGCATTATATCCTTAGCCTTTTTATAGAGCCTCTCATATTTATTTTTCATCACATTAAACCTCACTTCATAATTGTGCACAATTATTATACAGTATTTTCTAAAGAAAAGATATAAATTCAAGTTGAAAAAAAATCTTTTTTGTGATATATTAATTGATGTAGTTTTTTTAAAACAAATGAGGGATAAAAAATGAGAATTGGTTTTGACAACGACAAATATATAAGAACGCAGTCTGAGCACATCAGAAAAAGACTGTCACAGTTCGGAGGTAAGCTCTATCTTGAATTCGGCGGCAAGCTTTTTGACGACAACCACGCAGCAAGAGTTCTTCCCGGATTCAAGCCCGACAGTAAGCTTCAGATGCTCCTTGAGCTCAAGGATGAGGCTGAAATTGTCATCGCTGTCAGCGCAAAGGCAATTGAGCAAAAGAAGCTTCGCCGTGACCTTAACATTTCCTATGATAAAGAGGTGCTCCGACTCATTGACCTTTTCAGAAGTGTAGGTCTTTTCGTCGGAAGCGTTGTCATCACTCAGTATGACGGACAAAGAGCCGCAGACACCTTCAAGGAAAAGCTTCAGAATCTCGGAATCAAGGTTTTCACTCATTACCTCATCCCCGGTTACCCCTCAGATGTTCCTCTCATCGTTTCCGAAAACGGTTACGGCAAGGACGAATTTGTTGAAACCCAGAGAAAAATTGTCGTTGTAACAGCTCCCGGTCCCGGCAGCGGAAAAATGGCAGTCTGCCTTTCACAGCTTTACCATGAGCATTTAAGAGGTGTTGAAGCAGGCTATGCAAAATTCGAGACCTTCCCCATCTGGAACCTTCCTCTCAATCATCCTGTCAACCTTGCCTATGAAGCGGCAACGGCTGACCTTAACGATATGAATATGATTGACCCCTTCCACCTTGAAGCTTACGGCAAGGCAACGGTCAACTACAACCGTGATGTTGAAATCTTCCCCGTACTTCAGGCTATCTTCACAAAGATTTACGGCTTTTCAGCCTATAAATCTCCCACAGATATGGGTGTCAATATGGTCGGCAACTGCATCACCGATGACTCAGCTGTATGCGATGCGGCAAAGCAGGAAATTCTCCGCAGATATTACAACTGCCTTTGCGATGCACGCTCAGGCACAGGTCAGACCAAGGAAAAGGACAAGATTCTCCTTCTTATGAACAAGGCAGGAATCAGCACCGAGGACAGACTTGTCGCTCTTCGTGCAAACAGAATTGCAGAGGAAACCTCTCTTCCCGCGGCGGCAATTGAGCTTTCCGACGGCACAATCGTAATCGGCAAAACAAAGGAGCTTTTAGGTGCGGCTTCAGCGGCTGTGCTCAACGCTCTCAAGCATCTTGCAGGTCTTGACGACAGACTTCTCCTTCTTCCCGAGCATCTCATTGAGCCGGTTCAGGGACTCAAGGTTGATTATCTCGGAAGCAAGAACCCACGACTTCACGTTGATGAGGTGCTTGTTGCTCTTTCTGTAAGTGCGGCAACTGACGAGGATGCGGCAAAGGCTCTCGCCTGCTTACCCATGCTTCGCGGATGTCAGGCTCACATTTCCGTCATTCCCTCAAGCGTTGACTCAATTATGTTTAACAAGTTAGGCTTACAGCTCACCTGCGAGCCTGAATATGAAAAGGCAAACCTTTTTGTTAAGTAACAACTGACCCCACGGTAAATCCGTGGGGTTGTTGATTTTAAGGAACAATTATGCTAAAATATTTTCATAAAACAAGGAGGTAAACTCAATGAAGAAAACTAAGTATTCTGCAAAAATCATTTCACTTCTGATGGCACTTCTTATGCTTTCATCAGTGATAATCCTGCCCGCTTCAGCGGCAACTGCACCAAAGGCACCTGCAACCATTACCGCAACACCGACTACATCATCAATCAAACTCACCTGGTCAAAGGTCAGCGGTGCAACAGGCTACAGAATTTATTACAAGCTTCCCGGTGACATCAGCTGGAGAACCGGACTTTCTTCAACCGCCTCCACAACTCACACCTTTAAAGGTCTTCCCGAAGGTCAGTCCTACACCTTTGCAGTCAGAAGCTACACAAAATCAAACGGGAAGATCACCTGGGGTAGTTACAAGCAGATTGCAACAGCGACAAAAACTGCCGCACCCAAAAAGCTTACTGCAACTCAGACCACAAGTGCAATCAAGCTTACCTGGTCAAAGGTTGAATCTGCCAAAGGCTACAGAATTTTTTATAAAACAGCTTCCTCAGATCCATGGAATGTAATCGTCAAATCAACAGATAAAACTACATACACCTTCAAAGATCTCCCTTCAGGCAAGAAATATATTTTCGCAGTAAGAAGCTATACAAAATCCGCCTTCGGCACATTCTATGGCAATTATAAAACAATCGAAACTGCAACAAAGCCTGCAACGCCAAAAGTTAGTGCCACATCTACCGAATCAAGCATTTCTCTTAAATGGAACAAGGTAAGCGGTGCTGACGGCTACAGAGTTTATTACAAAACCGGTTCTTCCGGTTGGAAAACTGCCGTTTCTTCAACCACTGCAACAAGCAAAACCTTCAATACAACTAAAAACTACATTTTTGCAGTAAGAGCTTATATCAATACTGCTTCAGGCACAATATGGAGTGGATATAAAGAGATTATTGCTAGAGCATTTTCAACACCTGAAACCAAAGAAAACATTGTTTCCGCTTATATTAACGGTGTAAACGCACTCAAGAACACAAAAAATTTCACTATGAACAAAAATGATACTCTCAATATCACAATTGATGAAATCACAGGTGGATCAATGGTTCAAAGTTTTCTAAACACTCTTATCCCCTCTCCATCACCTGAAAGTTATACCTTTGTAGGCGGAGTTGATTCTGCAACAAATGCAACACCAAATTCAACTATCGCTCCTCTCAACAAAGCGGCAAAAGTTGATGTCAACGCTGTTACAAGCGCAGTTGCACAGCAGAATCCTGACGGAGGATACACTATTCAGCTTGTTATTCAACCGGAAGTTCAGACCTTATCCTCTCCTGCTCCGAACCTTTCAACTATGGTTCAGGTATATGATGCCAACACCCTTCTTCCTGCAGGTTTTACAATTCAAGAAATGACAGTTAACTATGCTCCAACAACAATCACCGCTGTATTTGACTCACTTAACAGAATCGTTTCAATGCAGCACATTCTTGTATCACAAGGTGGCGGTTCAGGTAACATATTAGGTATCACTGCCACAACGACAATGCACGGCGATTACACAAGTGCTTACACCATCAGCTACAATTAAACAACTCAACCCCTGCGATTTAACTCGCAGGGGTTAACTTTAGCCTTGATTAACTTTATTTATTCAGTCTTGCTTCAAGTCTGTAAATCGGCTGACCTAAATCGGAGAATCTCTTCTCATACTCGGTAACGATGTTACCCTCAAAGGAGCTGTTATGAAGGTCAAGAGATACATTTTCAAGTCTGAAGCCTTCAGCACTGAACTCCTGAAGTGAGAATTCAAAAAAGTGCATATTGTCGGTCTTCTGATGAATGTCGCCGTTTTCAGCAAGAAGTCCCTTATAAATATTAAGGAAAAATCTGTGAGTAAGGCGATGCTTCTTATACTTCTCCTTGGGATAAGGGCAAGAGAAGTTGAGGTAAATTCTTTCGATGCTATGCTCGGGAATGAATCTCGGAAGGTACTCTGCACAACCGGCAATAAAACGCACATTGGTAAGTCCTGCGTTTTCCACCTTTTCCACAGCGGCAACGATAACATTTCTTTCCTTTTCAACGGCAATGAAATTGATGTCGGGACATCTCTTCGCCATTTCACAGACAAACTGTCCCTTACCGCAACCAATTTCCAGATGAACGGGATTGCCGTTGCCGAACATTTCCTCAAAATCAAAATAATCCTTTGTCTGAATTGCCTTTTCAAAGTCACGCTCTTCAAGATCTGTATCAAGTATCAAAGACTTAACCGCATCAAGTCTTTCTGTAAGGTACTTCTTTTTTCTCATTCTCATGGTTAACACCTCGTTTTCTTTGTTCGCAGAAATTATATCTCATTTAAAAAGCACTGTCAATAGGCAACTGTCAGGCATAAAAAATGGGCTGCAAATATGCAACCCATTTTGTTTTTTGATTATATGATTATTTGAAAAGCGCAATAAGCTTATCAACTGTGCCGTCTTCAGTCATATCTGAGATTGCACCTGCAATAGCATCAAGACCTGCATCGAGAGGTGAAGCTGTTGTTTCAACTACTACGGGAGCTGTTGTAGCAACGTCCTCTTCAATAAAGTCGCCTTCACCAAGATCAGGAACGAATGTTACATCATCTTCCCATTCAGTTGCGGGAGCTGTTGTTTCGGGAGCACTACCTACACCGTTTGATGAACCACCGTTGAAGGAAACCTTAGCCTTGATGATGTATTCGTAGTAACCGATCTGTACGGTTGTATCAACAACGATTACATCATTTGCAGCGGATGCACCAACAGGAATTACTGCAAGAGCCATAAGTACGCAGAACATAAGACACATTGTCTTGATAGCCTTCTTGTTACCCTTGAGAACAAGAACACCTGCTGCTACTGCGAACATGAGAACTGCAACCCATAAGAATGCATTGAAGCTGTCGCCTGTGCAGGGCTGCTTGCAATAGCAATCATCGGGGCAAGTGCCGTCACCCTTGCAGGTGTCTTCCTTCTTGTTGCAATCCTTATCCTTGTTGCATTCGTCTGTAGGAAGGCAGTCGTCGCCTGCGCAATCATTGTGCTTTTTGCATTCCTCTGTGGGAAGGCAGCCGTCACCCTCGAGATCGTTGTAATCGTTTGCATTCTTGTCAGGCTTCTTATCGCCCTTATCGGGACCCTTGTCACCCTTGTGAGGACCCTTATCTCCCTTATCGCATGAAGGAAGATCAGGAGCGCGGTCAGCATAAACTTCAAGACGGATTGTCTTTGTTTCACCTGCTGCAAGGCTGAACTTTGCGTTTGTGCTCTGACCCTTTGAAGCGTAAAGGCCTTCGGGAAGAAGTGTTTCAGCAGTGATATCCTTGATAGCTTTGCCGCTGTTGTTCTTCACTGTGATTGTAACCTTAACTGCTTCTTCTTCAAAGTAAGCGTCAGCGTTTGTTGAGATTGCCACACTGAGACCGTTCTTTGCACCTGTGTTTGCTGCTGAAGCAGTAACTGCAAATGAAAGGATCATAATAAGTGCGAGCATGAGACTTGTGATTTTTTTCATTGTCTTTCTCTCCTCGATTTTTATTTTTTTGCGAGAAATATTAACTATAAACAGCCTATTATCCATAATAGACAATTGTACAGAGGTATCATAGCACACAAAATTAATAAAATCAACCGTTTTTCAACATTTTCTTAACAAACTTGTTGAAAAAATCTCCCTGCTTTTACACAGAGAGATTATTTGATGTTAAATTTTACTGTTTTGCACCGTTATCAAACTTTTCAAGAACCTTCACACTTGCGGCAAAGCAATCAGCAAGACAGCTGGGATTAAGAGCTTCGGGAGAGTCGAGTCTTGTGTGATAGAAATCGGGAAGTGCATGGTTAAGAGCTGTGATACCTGTTGAACGCATACCTGCCTGAGCAAAAGCTGCTGAGTCTGTTGCACCGCCAAGAGGAGGAACAAAGCCCTTCTTAACGGGAATGCCGAGATCCTCACAAGCTTCCATAAACAAGTCGGAAACGTCCTTGTCAACCTTGACTGTAGCGTTAAGGTCACGGTAGTTTACCATAAGCTGCTCATTCTGAGCGATTGTATCATAGGAATAAACAAATGTGGGAACGTCATCAAATTCCTTACAATGCTTTTCAGCCCATGCCTTTGCACCGCGAAGACCTGCTTCTTCAGAGCCGGTGAGAACAACACCGATTTCGGTGTTTTCAAGCTCGATGCCCTCATCGTG
Source organism: Acutalibacteraceae bacterium (assembly GCA_045612205.1). GTDB lineage: Bacteria > Bacillota > Clostridia > Oscillospirales > Acutalibacteraceae > UBA6857. The sequence continues at coordinate 19,246 of JAZKYQ010000012.1, forward strand.
AAGCATTTTGAGAACAGCCATACCGATGTAACAGCCTGAAAGGTTGTCATTTGCACCGTCAACAATCTTGTTGCGGTTCCACATAAAGTAGAGACCGAACCAGAAGGGAACGAATACAAGAGCAACAAGTCCGAGCTTTGTTGCAAGAGCTTCATTTCCTTCAAAAGCACCTAAGGTTTTTGCAATACCAAGACCGAGAGTATAGAAAGCGCCAAGGAAGCATACAATCATATGGATATCAAAGCCGAGGTATGTAAACTTGTACTTGAAAGGCCATTCCCACGCACCGTCGGGGTGACCGTTGAAGATAATTCTGCGCTTAACTTCACCTGTGGGCTTTTTGAAGCCGGCAACGTTGTGACCTGTCTTTTCCTTGAAAAAGCGGTCAACGAACTTCTTGTAAAGACCGAACTGAAGCACACAGATAAGAAGACCGATTAAGATAAATGCAATTGTAAGAGCAGGCACAAAGAAATATGAAGCCAATGCAAGGAAGCAGCAAGTGATTGTGAAGTAAATCCAGCCGAAGAATGAGCCGGGATTTTCCTTGAAGCCTTCAACATAAACGCGGTCACAGCCGAGCTCCTTCATTTTTTCACCGCAGTATTCACAAGCCTGCTGTTCGCCGTAGTCACCGGGGCCACGCTTTTCAAATGTGTTACAGATATATGTTATTTCATCAACCATATACTGTGCAGCTTCTGCCTTTTTGTCAATAATTTTCTTAAGATCCATAATGTTTTCTCCTTTCACAATTATAAAATCTGACAGAAATAATTTACCACATTATACGCAAGCATTTATTAATAAAATGTTAAAAAAAGATTAGTAACTATAAAAAGCGGAGCGATTTTCACCGCTCCGCCTGTAATTATCTGTTCTCACCAAGATTGAGCGAAAGCTCTCCGTTGAATATCTTGGTAATAAGCTTAAGAAATGCAGTAAGGAATCTGAACAAAGCGCTGAATTTGTTATCAGGTGGCTTGGTTCCGTCCTCATCAAGACCGTCTGTCTCAACAAGTCTGCCGTCAATGTAAGAATTGAACTGAGCATATTCTCCGTCACTGACGGTAAGGTGCTTATTCATAACATTCATCGCAAGAACTGTCATCGCACCGGGGAAATGGTTGTGATGAATACCCTTGATAAACCATGTGTTTTCCGGGAACAGGCAAGTAGCCGCATTGATCTTATGATCAGCTGAAAGGTATGTCTTATCCTTAAGAGAAGCAATGTACTTATCTGAGAACACCTTACCGAAATCCGCATACTCTCCGCCAAAAGCCTGTCTTACTGCAGTTGTGTTGCCGTCGCTCTGTGTGGATGCACCCTTGTAAAGAGGATAGTCAGGGAAATCGTACTTTACAATAATCTGAAAATCTATGCCCTTTTTCTTGAGCTGAAGCATTTTTTCTTCTGCAATAAGCTGAACATCATAATGGTAAGCATCTGTTTTTTCAATAAGCTTTGCATATTCTTCCTCATAACCGCCGAACACAAACTCAATTGCATCCTCATAGGTCTCGGGAGTAGTCATTGACCAGTATGAAGGCATTGAACCGAAGGTGTCACGAAGAAGAGGAGGAATAAGGTCATCCTTGACCTTGGCAACAAGCAGACCGAGGCTTTCACCTGTAATACCGAGAACCTTAACCTGATTGAAAAGCTCTACCAATGTAAGAACGAAAAGCTTGATTGTCTCATCCTCAATTAAATCTTCGTTTTCCATAAAGAAATCGACAAAGTTAGCGATTGCCTGATCCTCGAAAACAAGATTACCTGTAAACAGTGCGGAAAGCATATCGATACCGATAACGGAAGATGAAAGATAGGATACACCGTTTACATTTTCAATTGCATGTGATTCGTACTTGGTAAGGTAAGCCGCAACAACATTTGCTCCGTAGCAGCGTCCCATGATGTTTACCTTGTCCTTACCTGTTGCTTCCTTGACCATATCAACCCAGATTTTAAGATCATCAGCCGCAACCATGGGTGAAATTCGCCAATCGTACCAGAAACGGTAATCCCATTCACCGTAACCTCCGCTCTTTTTGGGAAGATCTGCATTATAGATGTTTCTTGCAGGGTGACTTCCGTCACTTACTTCACCGTTCTTATCAAGAGCAACATCCTCATATATAGGAACGAATGCGTTATAAAACTCCTGAGCGTAAGCTTCATAGTTATCTGTAAGAAGACCGAGGGCGAGCTTTTCAAGACAGGGCTTGAGATTTTCCTGAATGATTTGCATAGCGTCAATATCATCGGAAAGAGGATAAATTCTCTCGCCCTCAGCGTTACGAAGCTCATTTGTCTGCGCACCGGTGACATAAATTGTGGGGTATTCCTCGTAATCTGCTGCAAGCGCAGGAGCGCATATTGACATCATAAGAAGAAAACATAAAACAACAGAAATAATTTTTTTCATAATTTATACCTCCTGATTCTCTGTGTTTATACTCTAATCATCTGTGTTCACATTGTATTAATAAATTTTTGCGACGCTTCTTTAAGAATATTAACATTTTGTAAACTCGCCAAATACCAATTGTTAACGCATATCATATATAACGTTCATTTATCTTGTTCTTAGATAAAATTCCCTTATAAGGAAAAAGATTTTTATGCAAATTGTATTTACAACTTGACTTTTAAGTGCTAAAATAACAATTGGTAATTTCTTTGCAAATTATTATGGTTTAAAATTCAAATATCAGGAGGAAATATCCAATGGCAAGAAAAATGAAAACCATGGACGGTAACAATGCTGCTGCTCACGTATCCTATGCGTTCACAGAAGTAGCAGGTATTTACCCCATCACACCTTCCAGCCCCATGGCCGACTATGTTGACCAGTGGTCCGCTCAGGGTCTCAAAAATATTTTCGGAACAAGAGTAAACGTTGTTGAAATGCAGTCAGAAGCAGGTGCAGCAGGTACCGTTCACGGCTCACTCGCAGCAGGTGCTCTTACAACTACCTACACAGCTTCACAGGGTCTTCTTCTTATGATCCCCAATATGTACAAAATCGCCGGTGAGCTTCTCCCCTGCGTTTTCCACGTTTCCGCACGTTGTGTAGCTTCTCACGCTCTTAACATCTTCGGTGACCATTCAGACGTTTATGCCTGCCGTCAGACAGGCTTCGCAATGCTCGCTGAAACAAATACACAGGAAGTTATGGACATCGGTGCTGTTGCTCACCTTGCATCAATCAAGAGCCGTGTTCCCTTCCTGAACTTCTTTGACGGCTTCCGTACATCTCACGAGCTTCAGAAGATCCAGGTATGGGATTTTGAAGACCTCAAGGAAATGTGCGATATGGACGCTGTTGAAGCCTTCCGCAAGAGAGCTCTCAACCCCGAACGTCCCGTAATGCGCGGTTCACACGAAAACGACGACATCTTCTTCCAGAACAGAGAAGCATGTAACAAGTACTACGATGCAGTTCCCGAAATCGTTGAGGAATACATGAACAAGGTCAACGCCAAGATCGGCACAGACTACAAGCTCTTCAACTACTACGGTGCTCCCGATGCTGAAAAGATTATCATCGCAATGGGTTCAATCAACGACGTTGCTGAAGAAGTTATCGATTACCTCACAGCAGCAGGCGAAAAGGTCGGCCTTGTCAAGGTTCGTCTTTACAGACCCTTCTCAGCAAAGCACCTTCTTGCAGCTATCCCCGAAACAGTAAAGAAAATTGCTGTTCTCGACAGAACAAAGGAACCCGGCTCCCTCGGTGAACCTCTTTACCTCGCCGTTGTTACTGCTCTTGCAACAAACGGCAAGGCTGACATCAAGGTAATCGGCGGCCGTTACGGTCTCGGCTCAAAGGATACACCTCCCTCAAGCATCTTCGCTATCTTCAACGAGCTCAGCAAGGACGCTCCCAAGACTCAATTCACTCTCGGCATCGTTGACGACGTTACCAACCTTTCACTCGAGGAAGAGGTTGCTCCCAACACAGCTGCTGAAGGCACAATTGAATGTAAGTTCTGGGGTCTCGGCGGTGACGGTACTGTTGGTGCTAACAAGAACTCCATCAAGATCATCGGTGACCATACAGACAAGTATGTTCAGGCTTACTTCCAGTATGACTCAAAGAAGACCGGCGGTATCACAATTTCTCACCTTCGTTTCGGTGACAAGCCCATCAAGAGCCCCTACTACATCAACAAGGCTGACTTTGTTGCATGTCACAACCCCTCATATATTGATAAGGGCTTCAAGATGGTTAACGACGTTAAGCCAGGTGGTGTATTCCTTATCAACTGCCAGTGGTCAGCTGATGAACTTAATGCTAAACTCAACGCTGAAACAAAGAAATATATCGCTGAAAACAACATTCAGCTTTACACAGTTAACGCTATTGACTTGGCTGCTGAAATCGGTCTTGGCAAGCGTACAAACACAATTCTTCAGGCATCTTTCTTCGCTCTTGCAAACGTTCTTCCTAAGGACGAAGCAATCGGCTATATGAAGCAAGCTGCTATGAAGTTCCTTAAGAAGGGTCAGGA
>JAZKYQ010000013.1:0-35161 GCA_045612205.1 Acutalibacteraceae bacterium
GCAGAAGGTATCGGTCTTTGCCGTACAGAGCACATGTTCTTCGAGGCTGACAGAATCGCAGCATTCCGTGAAATGATCTGCTCAGATACAGTTGAAGAAAGAGAAGCAGCTCTTGCTAAGATCCTTCCCATGCAGCAGGGCGACTTCGAAGCTCTCTACGAAGCACTTGAAGGTAACCCCGTTACCATCCGTTTCCTTGATCCTCCTCTCCACGAGTTCGTTCCCACAGAAGAAGCTGACATCGCAGCACTTGCAGCAGCTCAGGGTAAGACTGTTGAGCAGATCAAGAACATCATCGCTTCACTCCACGAGTTCAACCCCATGATGGGTCACCGTGGCTGCCGTCTTGCAGTTACATATCCTGAAATTGCAAAGATGCAGACAGCTGCTGTTATCCGTGCAGCTATCAATGTTAAGAAGGCTCATCCCGACTGGAACATTGTTCCCGAAATCATGATTCCTCTTGCCGGCGATGTTAAGGAAATCAAGTACGTTAAGAACTTCGTTGTTGAAACAGCTGATGCAGAAATCGCAGCAGCAGGGTCAGATCTCAAGTACGAAGTTGGTACAATGATCGAAATTCCCAGAGCAGCTCTCACAGCTGACGAAATCGCTAAGGAAGCTGACTTCTTCTGCTTCGGCACAAACGACCTTACTCAGATGGCATTCGGCTTCAGCCGTGATGACGCAGGTAAGTTCCTTGATGCATACTACGATGCAAAGATCTTCGAAAACGATCCCTTCGCAAAGCTCGACCAGAACGGCGTAGGCAAGCTCATGGATATGACTCTTAAGCTTGGTAAGCCCGTTAACCCTGCTCTCCACTGCGGTATCTGCGGCGAGCACGGCGGTGATCCCACATCAGTTGAATTCTGCCACAAGATTGGCCTCGACTATGTATCATGCTCACCCTTCCGTGTGCCCATCGCACGTCTTGCAGCAGCTCAGGCAGCTATTGCTAACAAATAAGAAATCGGCTTGAGCCCAGTAATATCAAGGCTTCCGATTGCTCGTATTGTTTGTAAAAAGAACTGCTAAACTAGCAATCAACTCCCTGTATTCGAAAGAATATGGGGAGTTTTTGTATTTTTGCAATAAAAACAAAAATTTGGCATCATATAAATTAGTGTGTAGCCTTGTGATTATTTTTTTATTATAACACAAATAAACACACGCGCGCGTTTTTTTAGGTTGACAAACGCACAAAATGTGTGTTATCATTGCTTCGAGGTGATTGTATGTCAAAACTTAATATGCAAGAAAGTTTAACAATAGAATTTAAAAGTGACAGAAATTGTATTTCAGATGATGCTATTGTTGATTGTATAGTAGCATTTGCAAATACCGATGGAGGAGACTTGTATATTGGAGTAGAAGATAATGGCGATATTACAGGCTTGCATACAAACCATATGGACAGCACAAAATTATCTGCATTTATAGCAAACAGAACTGTACCTCCACTGGCAATTAGAGTAGAAAGACTGGATTTTGATAAACCTATATTAAAGATATCTGTGCCTAAAAAAACATCGATTGTTGCATCTTCAACCGGAAAAATTCAAAGAAGAAGAATTAAATTAGATGGTTCACCTGAAAATATTCCAATGTATCCATACGAGATTTCATCAAGACTTTCATCATTAAGTTTGTTGGACTATTCTGCTCAACCAGTTCCTGGTTCGGATTATAGTGATTTGGATAAGGTAGAAAGAGAACGTTTACGTAACATTATCCGTGCATATAGAGGCGAAAGCACATTGTTAGAGCTGAGTGACGAAGAATTAGACAAAGCTTTACAGTTAGTTACTATAAACGAAGGTGAGTTAACACCAACTTTTTGTGGATTACTTTTAATTGGAAAAAGAGAGGCATTAAAAAAGCATATGCCAACAGCGGAATCAGCAATTCAGGTTTTAAGCGGCACAGATATAAAGGTTAATGAATCTTTTCACTTGCCGATATTAGCTGCATTTGAAAAGATTGTTGAGTATTTTTCAGCTTGGAATAAAAGTGAAGAATTAGAGTTGGGGCTTTTTAGAATGTCTATCCCAGATTATGATGTAAGGGCTTTTAGAGAAGCATTGGTAAATGCGTATTGCCATAGAGATTATTCGATTTTGGGAAGAGTACGAATCCAAATTAATGATGAGGGAATGACAGTTAGTAATCCAGGTGGATTTATTGAAGGTATAAATAAAGATAATCTTCTGGATGCAGAACCTCATGGTCGTAATCCAGTTCTTGCTGATGCTATGAAGCGAATCGGATTGGCAGAAAGAACAGGAAGAGGTATTGATCGTATTTATGAAGGATCTCTTTTATATGGTAGATTACTACCTGACTATTCACAGTCTTCTTCCAATATGGTAAAATTATTTATTCCCAAAGGTCCTACCGACCGTGCATTCATAAGTATGATATCTTTAGAACAGCAGCGAACAGGAAAATCATTACCCATATATACACTTTTAATTTTGAATACCTTAAAAAGGTTCAATCGCCTTACATCACAAGAGATTACCGAAGAACTAAAACTAGATGAAAATCGTATTCGAACATCAATAGAAATGCTTGTTTCTTCAGGGATGATCGAAGCAGGTGGAACAGGTAGAGGAAGGTATTATATGCTTAGTTCCAAGTATTATAAAAGTATTAATAATACCGCAGCCTATGTTAGACAGAAAGATATTGATTATATCCGTTATGATGAGTTGGTTTTGGAGTTATTGCGAAAGCAAGGTTCTGTATGCAGAGCAGATGTTGTAGATTTACTTCATGTTACAGAACCACAAGCTTTTAGAATTCTGAAGAAATTGGCACAAAATGAAAAAATAGTGTTAGTAGGTAAAGGTGCTGGTTCAAAATATATTTTAAAATAAAAAACACAACGCAAAAACGCACGCGTGTGTTTTTGCGTGCGTTTTTGTATATTGAATACATTATGTGATTCGAATTTTATAGTTCAATTAACGAGGAGGTAAAATAATATGATATTATCAGATAAAACATTAATGAAAATGCTCGATGAAAAAACACTTATCGTTGAGCCGATTGAAAAAGAACAGATTCAGCCTGCGAGTATTGATATTCGTTTAGGTAATACATTTAGTATTGTAGAAGATACATCAACAGGTATTATAAATTTAGAAAATGAAATAAAATACAAAACAATAACAAGTGACTCATACATATTGTTACCTAACCAATTCGTGTTAGCAACTACTATGGAGTATTTCGATTTGCCCGATGATTTAACAGCATTTGTTGAAGGTAGAAGTTCTCTTGGCAGAATGGGATTGTTTATTCAAAATGCAGGTTGGGTTGACCCTGGATTTAAGGGTGAAATCACACTTGAACTCTACAATGCTAATCGTTGTGCAATAGAACTTAAAGCAGGCAGAAGAGTTGGTCAGCTTGTTTTTGCGAAAATGGATGAAACAGCACTCAATCCGTATAACGGAAAGTACCAAGGACAGCGTGGGGCAACAGGTTCAAGAGTGTTTATGGATAAGGAAATTAAGTAATTTAATTCCTACATTCCCTCGTTGCACCACAGGCAGCTATTGCTAACAAATAATTATCGTTCTGATAATGTTAATCCCCATCGAGAAATCGGTGGGGATTTTTTCAACCCTTTACAAATTCAATCAAATGTTGTAAAATAGTAGTGTTCGAAAATTCAAAGGAGAAATATGCCCGATATGAACTTTAAGGAATACATAAAGACTGCAAAAATCACAGCAGGTAAGGATGACACAATAAAATATATGACACTTGCCGATAAAATGATGAGCAATGTTTTCGTTAACGGTCAGAGAAAATCACCCACAGCCAGCGGTGTATATGAAGCAGATGTTACAGAGCTTATGAAGGTTTACAGTCATCTAAAAAGCGAATGTGACTACAGACTTACCTTCAATACCATTATGCTGAAGGTTATGGTAGAGGGACTCAAGGCTGCTCCGAGACTTAATGCACATTTTCCCTACAATCATACCGCCACTTCAGGTAAACTTATAATTAAAAAGCACATAGATGTTTCTATGGCTATATGCAAAAGTGACGGAATGACCTTTCAGATGAAGCTTCAGCAGCTCGAAGATAAAAGTCTCAAGGAAATTGCTGATCTTGCTGCCGATGCTCGTGAAAGATTGGAAAAAGCAGAGCTCGACGAGGTTATGTTTGAGGTTTCACGTCAGCGTATTATCGGTGAAATCTCCAGAGGTAAGCTTATTTCTCCCTTGGCTCAGGCTATCTGCGGCTCCTTTGGCAAAGGCAAGGTAGTACATCTTTCCAAAACCTTGAAATCGGATTTTCTTAAGCTTACAGGTAAAAAGCCCTTACAGGATGAAAGCAGTGTAAGAATGGAGGAATTCAAAGAAGGTTCAGTTTGTTTCACAAACTGGGGTGCTATCTGCAACACTCCCCGATTCAATGTAGTCAGCGCACCAATGTTATATCCTCAGGTTTTTCTCTTCAGCGTGGGCAAGGTACGTGAAGAAACCTATGCCTACGAGGATGAAAACGGAAACGTTCGCATAGGCACAAAGCAGATTTTACCGTTGGGACTGAATTTTGACCACAAAATAGGCGGATTCCATGAGCTTATACCTTTCATATCAAAGCTTGAGGAGATTTTTAACAATCCCGAGGTTATATGTTCATGGTAAAAAAAGCAATACCGTGTTGATAATGCTAATCCTCACCGAGAAATCGGCGGGGATTTTTTTATTTGAGCAATTCAAACTGTTGATTTTGCCATTTTTTTGTGCTATCATTATTATTATCAAGAAAAAAGGAGAAACGATTATGAAAAAAGTACTTTCAATTGTTCTGACATTAATTATGATACTGTCCTTGGCTACTCCGGCTTTTGCGGCAAACATAAGCGGCTGGGGAAGTCAGATCCCTATTGTTGAAATTTCAGGTGACGGTGAACCTCTTTATGACGCAGAGGGTAACCAGATTTTTAAAACAACTGACCTTCTTTCAGGTCTTCTCGGCAGTGACGAGGAAGGCGAAAGCGGTGACAGCGACCTTATCGGATCTGTAGTTAACGTTCTTGAGCCCTTCCTTATTGAAGGTATTCTTTTTGACAAATGGGACAGATACTACGAAAATCTCTACCTTGAAATAAGTGAGCTTTTTGCAGCTTCACATCTTAATAAAGACGGCACCGCGCCCGAAGGCTCAGGCCTTTCAGCAGAACGCAAGGCTGAGGTTGCATCAAGAGTAGCAACCGATTTCAAGAAAGAAAGAGGCTGGTACGGAGATATTGACTATAAATTCTATTATGACTGGAGACTTGACCCCTGGGCAGTAGCCGATGAGTTTTATAACCACATTGAAGCTGTAAAGAAAACAACAGGCGCTGACAAGGTTGCTATTATGGCTAAGTGTCTGGGCACAAACGTTGTTCTTGCCTATGTGGCAAAATACGGCACCGACAGCATCTACGGTCTCGGCTTTGACGGCGGCACAGTTAACGGTATGGAGCCTATCAGCGATGCAATCAGCGGTAAGTTTTCCGTTGACGGCAATGCGATTTCCCGTATCCTTACAGACTGCAATTTCTATAATATTATGAATATAAGCCCGTTTATCATCCAGACAGTGGATATGGTTACAAAAACAGGCATACTTGACAGAGTTGTCGGCTTTACCGAAGAAATGCTTTATGCAAAGTTAGTTGAAGGTGTAACCTCAGCTCTTGCCCGTGCAACAGTTATGACATGGCCAAGCTATTGGGCAGCTGTTACTGCCGAAGATTACGCTACTGCTATCAAGTATGTTTTCGGCGATGAAAACGATCCTAAAAGAACTGAATATGCCGGTCTGATTGAAAAGCTTGACAATTATAACACCTATGTCCGCCAGAGAATTCCCGAGCTTCTTATGCAAGTTAAAGATAGCGGTGCAAATGTTGCTTTCATTGCCAAGTACGGCGCTCAGATGATTCCTACAAGTGAATCGGCAAAGCTTGTGGCTGATCAGTTTGTTTCAGTAAACAGAGCATCCTTCGGTGCAACAACATCAACGGTTTATGACACCCTCTCCGACGAATACATTGCCGCAAGACAAGCAGAGGGCAAGGGCAAATACATCTCTCCCGACAAGCAGATTGACGCTTCAACCTGCCTTTTCCCCGACTACACATGGTTCATCAAGGGCAACAAGCACTCAAACTGGAGCTGGTGGGAAAACGACCTTGTTTATACAGTTGTCACCGCAGACAGACAGCTTTCAATTGATGACTTTGATTGCTCACAGTATGTTGTTTATGACAAGGATCGCAACTGGGCTGATAAAATGACCACCGAAAACTGTCACACAGAACAGTGGGAAGCAGATCCTAAGGAAGATATGCCTGCTACAAAGAAGGAATTTATCTTCACATCAGTAAAGGCTCTTATCGAATGGCTGATTAATCTGATAAAGCTCCTTTCCGGCAAGCTCCAGATTAAGTAAGCAAAATTTTAATCTCCATCGAGGACTCGGTGGGGATTTTTTGTTGCAAACACAAAAATAATAGTTAATTTTAATATTGATTTATTATTGTATAAATGATATAATTTTATAAAAATTTTTAGGAGAGTGAAAACATGCCCTTAGTTAACAAAGTCAAGGACGGTTTTTCATATGTGAAAACATATTGGAAAACACCACCGTTAGGCAATTATATGCCGTTGAAAGAAATTGCAGCCCTTGCCGGAGGCGGTATGGGTATCAGATTTATCACCCAGTGCGTTTCATCTGTACTTCTTTCTGCTACCAACGTTTTCGTAGGTAATACCATCGGTATTGAGCCTATGAATCTTTACTACATATATCTTATTGCGGTTATTGTCAGCTTCCCTCTTACAATGTTAAGAGCTTATATCGTTGACAATACAAGAAACAAAAAGGGTAAATACAGACCCTATCTCATCTCAATGGGTATTCCCACGGTTCTTTTATCAATAGGTTACTTCTGGATGCCCTATGATAAAATGGAAAGCCAGATTACAAAATGTGCTGTTGTTCTTTTGTTCAACATCGGCTTCCAGTTCTTCTATAACTTCCTTTATGAAGCATATTACAACTATGTTGTTGTTCTTTCACCCAACACTCAGGAAAGAGCCAATGTTTCCTCAATAAAGGCTGTTGTTGAATCCTTCGGACCTTCAATCACAGGTATCATCATTCCTCTTTTCGCAAAGAACTTTATCGGAACAGGAAACCTTAACGATATCAGAATTTACAGATACATCTGGGTACCTATCCTTATCGCAGGTCTTTTCCTTAGCATTATCGTTTATGCAAACACCAACGAAAGAATCATCCAGGCAAAAACCCACGTTGTTCAGATCAAGTTTATGGACGCTCTTCGTGAGGTTACCAAAAACAAGTATTTCTGGATTATTTCACTGGCAGGCTGGCTCGGATTCCTTGAAGGCGCATGCCTGAACATCCTCAACTGGCTTTATTCCTATCAGCATGCATGTACTGCCGGTCAGTACGCATTGATTACTACCGTTTACGGTAACGCTTCTCTCTGGGGTATGCTCCTTGCTCCCCTTTCAATCAAGAAGTTCGGTAAGGGCAAAACTCTCATTCTTATAAATGCACTTAACATCTTCTTTATCGGTGCTATTTATCCCATCGTTAAGTATGCAGATATCAGCATTATGATCTGGCTTGTTCTTATCTGCCTTTGGATGAACGCTCTTGTAAGCTCCTTCGGCCACATTCTTACACCCAGCATCAACGGTGACATCCGTGACTATCAGCAGTATGTTTCAGGTGAAAGAATCGACGGTATGTTTGCCGCTGTAGGTCTCATCGGCAGCGTTGTTACAATGGCAACAAGCTCAGTTCTTCCCGCTATTTACGAAAAGGTCGGCTTCAATGAGCAAAAGCTCCAGGAGCTTCTTCCTCTCATCATTGCACAGGAAGGCCCTCTCGATGACCCGACTAATGTTTATAACGTTCTTTATCACAAGGAAACCTTTATTGCTATCTTCGGTGTTCTTGTTGCTGCGTCTGTTGTAGGTGCATTTATGAACGTTGTTCCTTACTTCTTCTACGACCTTACAGAAATCAAGCAGCAGGGCATCATCAAGGTTCTTAAAATCCGTGCCTTATTTGAAGATTACGGCAACGGCATTCTTAAGGACAGTGATCTTGTTGAAGCAATTGATATCATCAAAAGAGCCAAAGAGGTCGGCAATGCACAGCCCAAGGATCTCAAGGCATGCAAGCTTGCTGTAAAGCAGGCAAAGGGAAAGGCTGATAAAAAGGCCGCAAAGCTTGACTATAAATCAGCAAAGCAGTTTAACATTGATGTGGAAACCTCAAAGCTCGTTCTTGAGGAAATCTCACGCTTCAACTCAAGCTTCGGCAAGATTCAGCTCAGCCAGGCAAAGGAAACTGCCGCTTTAGGCTTCGAAGCTATTTACAACTATGACCGCAATGAGCTATCAAAGGCAAAGGCTCTTCCCAAAAGCACAGAAGAAGAAAAAGACTTCAGAAAGAATGCAATCTCCGTTGCCAAAGATTTTGTTGATGCACAGAAGGTTGCAAAGAAGAGCTTCAACAATAACATCGTTGTATTTGATTCAAGCGTATTTGACCGTCTCTTCAAGCGTGAGGATGAAATCTCAGCAAAGATTGAAGAAACATACACCAGGCTTTACAAGGCTAACGATGACAAGGACAAGGCTACTGCCGCAAGCTGCAAGGCTGAGCTCAAGAAGCTCAAGGCTGAACGCAGCGCTATCGAAAAAGAAATCAAGGATGCAACAAGCGAAAACTCTCTTTACACCCGTGCAGCCCGTCCTGTAATCAAGGCTAAGAAGCTTCTGCTCCAGGCTGAAAATTACACAAAGCTTGAAGAAATCGAAAGCCTTTACGAAGAAGCAAAGGCAAGACACGAGCAGGCTGTTGAAGACGCTCGTCTTGAAGCAGAACGTGCCGAAGCAGAAAAGAAGGCTCACGCTGAAAAGCTCAGAGCAAAGAAAACTGCAAAAAAATAATTATCACTGCAAAGAATTTATCCCCACCGTAATAATCGATGGGGATTTTCTGTTGCAAATAGCGACAAAATATGTTAAAATGCCTTAAAGCAATTTTAACGGTGTTCAGAGCTGCAGTAACACCGCAAGGAGAAAATGAGAAATGAATTTCAAAATAATTGTTGAAAAGCTTACATATTTCAGAAGAGATATGTACTACAAGGCTGAGACATTCTTTACAAGCAAAAACTGCACGGTATTTTTGTTTTCCTCACGCTCTCATATTTCAAGAGAGGCTCATATCGGAAGGACATTGGATTTGCCCGCTGATATAAAAATGACAGCCTCCTGCTTTTTCAGAAGGATAGCTTTAAAAATTAACGGCTCTGAATAAAAGACTTATCTCAAAGGGTGATTATTATGGATAAAATCAAAATCAAAAAAGACAGTAAGGTTTTATTTATCGGTGACAGTATAACTGACACCAAATTCAACCTCCGTATGATGAAGGACATCAAGGGAAGAAAAATTTATGCTTTGCAGCTTAAAGAGAAATTCAAGAAACACAGCAAGAGCATAAAGGTTGACATAAAAGGTATCGCAAGCAACCGCACCTACCACGTTTATGACAGACTTACAAAGGACTGCATCAGCTTAAAGCCCGATGTGATTATTATGCTCATCGGTGTTAACGATGCCTGGGAAAATTATGCACCTGAGGATTATCCTCCTCTTCTCAGGCCCATGGAGCCTCACATCCGTGAAATTTACAGAAGAATCAGAACGGAATTGCCCGACACTCAGATTCTCTATCTTATGCCCTTTATGATTGATTCCGTCGAATCCAAGCTTCCCTTCCACAAAACACTTGATGAGTACCGTGAGGTTCTCAAAAAGATTGCACTTGAAAACGGTGCAGGGGTAATTGATTTACAGGAAGTTTTTTATCAGGCACAAAAGACAATCGCACCTGTGAAGCTTGCCATTGACGGAATACATCCGACAAATCTCGGTCATAAGGTTATGGCAGATGCTGTAATGGACGCTTTAATCCTTGAATAAAAATACCTGTAATCTTTCAGAACTTATTTAATTATAATTCGTGAAGCTTTTGGTGTTTCTTTATCAAACACCAAGGGCTTTTTATGTCAGGAGATGATTTTTTGAAAAAGAAAATTTTTTACACGGAAATATCCTATGTGCTCGGCCTTGTAATAATGGCCTTTGCCGCCGCCTTCACGGAAAAAGCCGACTTCGGTATGTCTATGGTGGTGGCACCTGCTTACATACTTCATTTAAAAATGTCTCAGCTTTTTCCCTGGTTCACCTTCGGAGTGGCTGAATATATCTTTCAGGGCGTGCTTGTGCTTCTGACTGTAATTGTAATGAGAAGGTTCCGCCTGTCCTATCTCTTTTCCTTTGTCACTGCCGTGCTTTACGGCACCCTGCTCGACCTTGCAATGACCCTTATCGCTCCTCTTCCCGATGCGGACTTTTCTGTTCGTCTGTTGTGGTATATCCTCGGAACAGTTTTTTGCTCTCTTGCTGTTTCACTGTTCTTCCACACCTATATTTCACCCGAAGCCTACGAGCTTATAGTTAAAGAGATTGCCGCAAAATTCAGCTTCAACATAAATAAGGTAAAAACCTCTTACGACTGCATAAGCACCCTTCTCGGAATAATAATGTCCTTTGCCTTCTTTGGCTTCGGCGTTTTTGAAGGAGTGAAGCTCGGCACGGTTATCTGCGCTTTTATCAATGGCTTTCTCATCGGAAAATTCTCAGATTTACTTGAGAAAAAATTCGACTTCAGAAACAGATTTGACCTTGAAAAATATTTCAGTTGATAAAAAATCACCCGACAAGGCATAAAACCTTGTCGGGATTTTTCGTATTATTCTTTACCCCTTATCCAGTCAAGTGAAAACTTGGTAAACCAGATATTCTGACACTCAAGGTCGGGCTCAAACAGTACACCGATGTTTCCGTCGGGAAGATGTGTAAGCGAGCTGTAGACAAAGCTGTCCTCCTTGAGTACCCGGCTATATTTGAAGGTTTCACCGTCGTCCTCGGAAAGTCTGACAGTACCGCAGCGTCTTTCCTTTTTATCTGCGGCATTGAGAAGTACAACATAGGGCTTGTCCATATTTTCGAGTCTGATTACAGAGGTCTGACAGATGGGCTGAGGAAGGTTTTCGTCCCATGTGAAGTCCTCCCAGCTCTCACCGCCGTTTTTACTGTAAGCAACTGCTACGCAACGCTTTGAGGCGTGGTTTCTCATGAAATATTTTAAGGTGCCGTCCTCCTGCTCAATAACCTGAGATTCGGTAAGCATATTCTGCTCAATGATGAGTCTGCTGTTTGCCCTGAAGCCGCAGATTTTACGGGTATTGTTGGGAGTCTCACCAAGTGACCAGGTTTTGCCCTTATCGTCACTGTAAATTACGCAGCATGAAAGACCGAGAGGGAACTTTCTTACACCGTAATAAATAGGCACAATTATTCTTCCCTTGTACTTGCCTCTTGCACATACTATGCCGTTACCGGGGCCGGGACCGATGAAGCTCATATATTTAAGCTTGATCTGTGTGTTGAGAGAAACAGGCTTTGACCAGGTTGCACCGTCATCGTCACTGTAGCACATCATAAGAGTTGAGGTAGGTGAAGCCTTGAAGGTTCCTCCGGTGTAAATATTACCGAAGTCCTCACCGTTTTTGCTTACATCACCCTTTTCACTTACTATGTAATCTGTTTTCTTGCCTTTTTTTGTGTAAAGAGCGCCATCCTTAAGAATGTATTTTTTGCGCTTGTCATAAATGATTTTGTTTCCGTCCTTGTCCTCACCGACAGTGCTTTTGCAGTTGAGTATACCGACGCCTGCAGGTGTGTGGCAATAATGAAGGAAAATTCTGCCTGTATCACCGTCATAGGTGAGAATCGGATCTATTGCAGCAGAAGAAAGAGGCTTTGATGTGCCCTGCTCCTCAACCACAGTCACATAATCTGTCCAGGTTTCACCTGAATCAAAGCTTCTGCGGACAACCTTATCAATTCTGTTGGGATTATCTGCACCGGTAAAAAATCTGGCATCAGCACAAGCAACAACAACCCCGCTTTTTGTTGTTATCATTGAGGGGATTCTGTAATAATCTGACGGTCCGCCTGTACCCGGACCAAATATTGTTTTGAATTCCATAATGCTTTTCCTTTCACTTTTTCTGCTTTTAATTATAATAAAAAAAACAACTATTATCAACTCTTTTTAAAAAGAATTTTGTTGATTTAAGACTTTACAGCCTTTTGTTTGTGTGCTATAATCAAAATGCATTTATATGCTTCACAAAATCCTAAGGAGGTCACTATGAATCTCACAAAAGAAAGACTCTGGATAAAAAATGAGCTTGAACAGGTTGCTGATTTCTGGCTTAAAAACGGTATGGATAAAGTCAACGGAGGCGTTTACACATGCCTTGATAAGGACGGCAAGGTTTTCTCCACAGATAAAAGCGTGTGGATGCAGGGCCGTTGCGGTTGGATTTTTGCTTACCTTTGTAATGTTTACGGTGTGAAAAAGGAATGGCTTGAGGCAAGTAAAAGCTGCCTTGATTTCCTTGAAAACCACTGCATCAACAAAAATGCCGGGGGCAGACTCTACTTTACCGTAACTGCTGACGGCAAGCCTCTTCGTCAGCGCAGATACTGCTACTCCGAGGCGTTCTACTGTATTGCAAACGCAGAATATTACGGCATTACAGGCGAAAAAGAGCATCTCGAAAGAGCAAGAAGAGCCTATGATATGTACTGGAACCTCAACCACGGTATGAAAGACCCCACAGGTATGGGTCCGAAAACCGAGCCTGAAACAAGAACAGGCAGAGGTCTCGGAATTCCGATGATTCTTCTCAATGTTACATCCGTGCTTCTTCGTGTTGACAAGAAAAACGCAGAGCTTTACAACAGCCGTGCTGATGAATGCGTAAACGATATCTTCAAGTATCACGTAAAATACGACCTCGGCTGCACTCTTGAATCCGTTGCAGTTGACGGCACTGCAAGACTTGACGTTACAGAAGGCAGAATTGTCAACCCCGGTCACGACATCGAATGCAGCTGGTTCCTTATGGAAAGAGCTAATCAGACCGGTGACAAGGAGCTTCACAAAAAGGCAATCGAAATTTTCGATATGGCCTTTGAAAAGGGCTGGGACAAGGAATTCGGCGGCATTCTTTACTTCATCGACTGCCTCGGCAATCCTCCCGAAGCTTATGAGCACGATATGAAGCTCTGGTGGCCTCACAATGAAGCCCTTATCGCTTCACTTATGATTTACAGAGATACAAATGACGAAAAGTATCTTGACATTTTCGGTCAGATTCTTGACTACAGCAAGAAATATTTCGCATCAGCACCCTGCGGCGAATGGTACGGCTATCTCAGACGTGACGGTAACCCCACTCTCCCCGCTTGCATCGGTTCAACCTTCAAAGGTCCCTTCCACGTGCCCAGATGTCTTATTATGCTCGATCAGATGTTAAAAGAAATTGAAGAAAGAGGTTAAAATTATGAGTCTCGAAAAGTATAAAGGAATAATTCCTGCCTTCTACGCTTGCTATGACGACGAAGGCAACATCTCAAAGGAAAGAACAATCAAGCTTGTTGAATTTCTTATCGAAAAAGGCGTAGCAGGTCTTTATGTAGGCGGTTCATCAGGTGAATGCATCTACCACAGCGTTCAGGACAGAAAGGAAACTCTTGAGGCTGTTATGGAAGCTGCAAAGGGCAAGATTGCAATCATCGCCCACGTTGCCTGCAACAACACAAAGGACAGCTGCGAGCTTGCCCGTCACGCTGAAAGCCTCGGTGTTGACGCTATCGCTGCAATTCCTCCCATCTATTTCCGCCTTCCCGAAAAGGCAATAGCAAAGTACTGGAACGACATTTCAGCAGCTGCTCCCAACACAGATTTTGTAATCTACAACATTCCTCAGCTTGCAGGTGTTGCACTTACTCTTCCTCTTTTTGATGAAATGCTCAAAAATCCCCGAGTTATCGGTGTAAAGAACTCCTCAATGCCCATTCAGGACATTCAGATGTTCAGAAGACAGGCTAAGATGAACGGCAGAGAAATCGTTATCTTCAACGGTCCCGACGAGCAGTTTGTAGGCGGCAGACTCATCGGTGCTGAAGGTGGCATCGGCGGCACCTACGGTGTAATGCCCGTGGTTTATGTAAAGCTTGACGAGCTTATCAAGAACGGTGAATTCGACAAGGCAAGAGAGCTTCAGGATGCAGCAAACGAGGTTACCTACACAATGTGCTCAGCAAAGGGCAATATGTACGCAGTTGCAAAGGCTGTTCTCGAAAACAGAATCGGCGTTAACTTCGGCGGCGTAAGAGCTCCCCTTCTCAACCTTGAGGAAGGCGACGAAGCAGTTGTTGCAAAGGCAACAGAGCTTGTTAACAAGGCAGTTGCAATGTTTTAATTAAAACATAAATCAATCCAGAGAAATATTAAGTACCATTGGTGAAGAAACGCCAATGGTACTTTTTTTAGTTAAAACAAAAAAAGGAGAAGTAAAAACCTCCCCTTTTGTTCGCCGTATGGCAGTACTTTTTTGAAAAAAGTACTCAAAAAACTTTTATTGTTTATTCTGCAAGCTTAAGAATTTCTTCAATAGGACCTTCAAAATCCTTTGAAATTCTTGAGGGCATTTTTCCGTCCTTGATGAACGCAGAGAAGAGCATTCCCTTATAGTCAGTTGACATCTGGAACTTGGAAATTGCAGTTGTAAGTGCCTGCTTCTTGTCCTCATTCTTAAGGAAGCTGCAGCTTTCAAGGATAACTTCAACCTTTGCTGTTGTCTTTGCAGAAACGGTAAGCTCAACAGTCTTGCCAACCTTCTTGATTTCAGCGTTTACCTTTCTTCCGCCTACAGTCACAGTCACGTCAGCAGCTGTGATGTCCCTGAACTTGAGGTTATATGTTCTCTTTTCAGGTGAAACCGAGGTATCTCCCTCGCCCTTATTGATAACGAAGGTAACCTTGTCACCGTCCTCGCTTACGGTAAACGCAGTCTTGAGGTATACACCCTGCTGATATGAAAGGCTTTCGCCATCGTCCTCGTAAAGAGTGAAGGTATTGTTACCTCTGTAGATAAGAACCTCGAGAGCTTCGGGATTGGAGCAATCGTTTGTTCTGTCGTTTGCACTCATAGGAATGATTGCGCCCTCTTTTGCAAGAACGGGAATGTTCTCAATGTCACGGTACATCTTAACGAACTGATTGCCCTTATAGATTCTGCCGGTGAAGATATCTGTGTATCTGCCCTCGGGAATCCATACATTTACACCTGCAAGATTTGTGTCAAGTGAGGTGTGCTCTGTGATGGGAGCAACAATCATCTCTGTGCCGAAGAAGAATTCATTCTTGCACTCATATGCATTCTTATCCTCGGGATAGTAGTAATACATAGGCTCACAGATAGCTCTGCAATCGTTGTGAGTACGGTAGTTCATTGTGTAGATATAAGGAAGGAGCTTGTGTCTTAAGCGAAGTGCATCCTTTGCAATACGCTCAACGGGTCCGCTGTAATTCCAGGGCTCCTTACCTGCAAATTCGTTGTTGGTTGAGTGAAGTCTCATAACAGGGCTGTACACACCGAGCTGAACCCAACGAAGATAAAGCTCATCATCCTTCTTACCCATGCAGTGACCGCCGATATCGTGGCTCCACCAGGGATAAGCGATGTTTGAAGCAGTTGCGGTAAATCCGGGCTGGAAATCAAGGCTCTTCCAGGTCTGAGTTGTGTCACCGCTGAAGCCGAGAGGATAACGCTGTGAGCCTGCACCGCAGAAGCGTGAAAGAATGAGAGGTCTGTGGTTATCCTTTGCGTTGTCAAGGAAGTGGTAATGATTGAGTGCCCAGAGAGGATCAAGGCCGGGAGTGTTTGTTCTTGTGCCCTGCTGCCAGTCAATCCACCAGAAGTCAACGCCCATCTTCTCAAAGGGATGATGAAGAATGTCAAAGTAGTTTTCGGTGAACTTCTTGTCTGTGATGTCGAACTTGACAGGCTCCTTATCAAGAGGATTCTGTCCCATCGCACGGCACATTTCCTCATACTGATCCTCGAACCAACGAACACCCATTGAAGGATGAATGTTGAAGGTTACCTTGTAGTTATCGTCCTTGAGCTTTTTAAGGAAGCCTTCGGGATTGGGGAAAAGATCTGTGTTGAAGCTGTAGCCTGTCCAGCCTGTTGACCATACGTCGTAAACATATTCCATAAAGTTCTTGTGAGGCATAACCTTGTGGCTATCCTTACCGAACTTATCCTTGATGTTTACCCAATGCCAGTCCATGTCAACTGTTGCAACAGTAATGGGCACTTCCTCATCCTTGAACTTATCCATAAGATCAAGGTATTCCTGCTGTGAGTATGCCTTGTAACGGCTCCACCAGTTTGAAAGAGCGTATCTGGGAATAAGAGGCACCTTACCTGTAAGCTTATAAAGAGCAGTTGTTGCACCTATGTAATCGTTGCCGTAAGCGAAGTAATACTTGTCGCTTTCCTTATATTCTCTCTTGAAAATTGTGCCGTCAGGCTTGATTGCAAGAGTATCGCTGTCGTCGAGCACTGCAACACCCTCTCGTGAGCAAACACCGTCACCGAGAGTGATAATACCTGCGGTGATATCGAGTGTACGGCAGGTACCCTTAAGGTTGCCTTTGTTGTAATCTGTTACTGTTCTGCCGTCAATAAGCTTGATTCTGAGCATCTTACCGCTTTTGAGGCTGTAACGGAAGTTAGCCTTTGTGGTTTTGATTGTAACAATGCCGCCTTCCTCTTTCACCTCGTGCTTTGCATTGTCAAAGTCACGAAACCACACGCTCTGTGTAGGCTCATCGCAGAATTTACCCTTTGACTGCACTTCAACTCTGAGAAGGCAGGGAGTAATAACAGTAAATCTTGTATTACCGAAAATATGACTCTGACCTTCCGCGGCTACAGGTGAGCAATCAATTTTAAATCTTTTTGCGTAGCTATCCATAGTATTCTCCTTTGCATAAAATTACAGCTTAAATTATACATCTACATCCCGTCAAAGTCAACATTATAGATTTTAACAAAAAAACTTTACAAGCTCAGAACACAGTTTATCAATATAAACTCTTGATTTTTTTAAAATTTTATTGTATTTGTTTTAAAAAAGTTAACAAACCTTTTTCCAAATCTTGTTATATTTATAATACCAAATTAAGAAAGGAGTACTTACAATGGATATCGTTAAGGTTTTAACTGACTGGGTAGACGCTAACCCCGATAACTTCTTCGCAGAATACATCAAGATTCTTGCAGGTATCATCGATTTCGTTCTTTCTCTTTAATTCGCAAAAAAGCCGGAAGATAGTTTTCTTCCGGCTTTTAATTTTTATGTGCTTTGTTTAAAAATTATTAACAAATCCTTTTAAAAAAATTGTTATATTATAAGTACTAAAATAAGAAAGGAGATTGTAATCATGCTTGAAATGGTAAAGGCTTGGTTAGATACTGAAGCTAACTTCGAAAACCCCTTCTATGATCTCGTAAATACTCTTTACGGCATCATCGCATTCGTTGCAGCTCTTTAATTTTTAACAATTGTTAAAGGAAACAACGGCTGTCTTTTTTTTGGCAGCCGTTGTTTTTATTTTTAATATCAGTTCAGAAAATTACATTTTGCTATTGAAATTGTATGCGTATATGTTATAATTTCATTGAATAAACCTGTGAGGTAAAACATATGACTAACAAACCCGTAACAGCTATAATCGTCGGTGCAGGTCACAGAGCCCTTGTTTACAGTGAGCTTGCAAAGACAAATCCCGAGCTTTTAAAAATTGTCGGCGTTGCAGATCCTAATCCCGTACGCCGCAAAAAGACAATGGAATACTTCGGCTTTTCTGAGGATATGTGCTTTGAAAATGCCGAAGAGCTTGCAAAAAAAGGCAAGCTTGCAGACACAATCATCAACGGCACAATGGACGAGCAGCACATTGAAACTGCAGTTCCTCTTCTCGAGCAGGGCTACGATATGCTCCTTGAAAAGCCCTTTGCTGTCAACGAAAAGGAAATGCGTTACCTTGTTGATGTTGCAAAGAAAAACGGCTCAAAGGTAATGATCTGCCACGTTTTAAGATACACTCCCTTCTACTACGGAATCAAGGAAAGAATCGCACGTGGCGAAATCGGTGACATTATCAACATTCAGACAACGGAGCACGTTTCCTATCACCACCTTTCCACCTCTTATGTAAGAGGCAAATGGGCAAACAGTGATAAGTGTCACACCACCATGCTTCTTGCAAAATGCTGTCACGATATGGATATTATGATGTGGATGATGGCGGAAACCGAGCCGACACAGATCAGCTCCTTTGGCGGAAAGTATCAGTTCAGGCCTGAAAACGCTCCCGAGGGCGCAGGCACAATCTGTATGAAGGATTGTCCCCATGTTGACACCTGCGTTTACTCCACAAAGCGCCTTTACATTGACCATCCTGACCGCTGGAGCTTTTATGTATGGGATGCTCTTGAGCATCTTGACAATCCCACCATCGAGGATAAAATCGCTCTTATGAAAACGGACAATCCCTATGCCCGTTGCATTTACAAGTGCGACAACAATGTCGTTGACCATCAGAGCGTGCTTGTCAACTTCAGAAGCGGAGCTACCGGCACCCACAATATGGTCGGAGGCTCAGCCGAGCCGAGAAGAAACATCCACATTGTGGGAACAAAGGGCGAAATCTTCGGCAACTTTGAGGAATCAAAATTCACCGTGCTTAAAATCAATCCCTCCCCCGTTGCTCACCACGAGGAATGTGACGTTGAGGTTGTTGACCTTAAGGTAAGCGGTGACATGGTAGGTGCTTACGGCGGACACGGCGGCGGTGACGAAAGACTTGCCGAGGACTTTGTAAAGTTTATCCGCGGAGAAAAGCCCTCCCTTGCCTGTACTTCAATTTTCGACTCTGTAGCGGGACATCTGAGCGTTTATCTTGCAGACGCTTCAAGAGAAAACGGCGGTAAGCCTGAAAAGGTTGAATTATAAAAAAGCAAAAGGAGAGATTATTATGAAGAAAATTATTGCCCTTACCCTCGCAGTTCTCACAGCCTTCGGTGTGTTCGGCATATTTGCGGCTGCAAAAGCAGATGTAACGGCAGGGAATGTTGAAAAACAGCCTCTCAGATTCAACGAAGACGGCTCATTCAAAATCCTTCAGATTGCCGACATTCAGGATGTCATTTTATTCAGACCTCTTACCCGTATCTTCATCACAGATCTTCTTGAAAAGGAAAATCCCGACCTTGTGGTTCTCACCGGTGACAACATTGCTCCCGGCTCAGGCTTTATCAAGTGGATGATAAAAAAGAACATCGACAATTTTATGAAGATTTTTGAAAATAAAAAGGTTCCCGTTGCAATCGTTTACGGCAACCACGATGCAGACAGAAACTGCATGACCAAGGAAGAGCAGTGGGATGTTTATGAAAAGTATGACTGCTTCATTGGTGTGCGTGACAGCGAAGAGCTCACAGGCTACGGCACATACTATCTCCCCGTCAATGCATCCGATTCCGACAAGCAGAAGTTCACCCTCTGGTTCTTTGACTCACAGGAGCACAACGACGAAAACGACCTTGGCGGTTACGGCTGTGTTGCCAAGGATCAGGTTGACTGGTATGTGAGAACCGAAAAGGCTCTTGCTGAAGCAAACGGCGGAGAAATCATCCCCTCCTTTGCCTTCCAGCACATCATCGTTCCCGAAATTTATGACGTGCTTTACAAGGTCGGTGAGGCTGATATGGAAAAGCACGAGATGACAAAGGAGCTTGAAGCTCCCGGCCCTGTTTACGGTGATCAGACAATCATCGAAAACGGCTTCGTTTACGCCTTCCCCGAAAAGTACGCTGATGAGGACACCTTCCTTAGTGAAACCTGCTGTCCTCCCAAATTCACAAACGGTCAGGCCGATGCCCTCATTGACAACGGCAAGGTGCTTGGCATTGCTGTCGGTCACGACCACAAAAACAGCTTCGTAATCCCCTACAAGGGACTTGATATTGTACAGACTCCCACCGCTTCCTTCGGCTCCTACGGAGACCACAACAGAGGTGCAAGAGTCATCCTTCTCAATGAAAAGGATCTTACATCCTATGAAACCGATGTGATTTTCTTCAGAGATTACTACGATATCAATTCTGATGAAAAGCTTCTCAACCGTTACATTCTCAACAGTGAAGGCGCAGGCTACACCACAAAGGAACGCATTGTGGCGGCATTCAGATACATCTTTTAAAAGCACAAGCTCCCGAAGAGTAATTCTCCGGGAGCATTTTTATATATTGAATATTACAGAAGTGCTTCAAGCTCAGCCTTGATTGCAAGGATGAATTCTTCTGTTGTAAGAGCTGTTGCTTCACAGCCCTCCCAAAGTCCGACAAGGTCCTTTGTCATCTTTCCGCTTTCGATAGTGCTGATACAAGCCTTTTCAAGCTTAGCGGCAAAGTCCATAAGCTCCTTGTTGCCGTCAAGCTCACCACGCTTATTAAGAGCACCCGTCCATGCAAAGATTGTTGCAATGGGGTTGGTTGAGGTCTTTTCACCCTCAAGGTAGCGGTAATAGTGTCTTGTAACCGTACCGTGTGCAGCCTCGTATTCGTAGTTGCCGTCGGGTGAAACGAGAACGCTTGTCATCATTGCAAGTGAACCGAAGGCAGTTGAAACCATATCACTCATAACGTCACCGTCATAGTTCTTGCAGGCCCAGATGTAACCGCCCTTTGAACGGATAACTCTTGCAACGGCATCGTCAATGAGGGTGTAGAAATATTCGATTTCGAGCTCGTCAAACTTAGCCTTGTAATCTCTGTTGAAGATGTCCTCAAAGATAAGCTTGAAGGTCTGGTCATACTTTTTGGAGATTGTATCCTTTGATGAGAACCAGAGGACCTGCTTTGTGTCAATCGCAAACTGGAAGCAGGAATGAGCAAAGGACTCAATTGAGCTGTCCTTGTTGTACATTCCCTGAAGAACACCGCCGCATTCAAAATCATAGATTGTTGCTCTTTCCACTTCACCGTCCTCGCTTGTGAAAACAAGCTCAGCCTTACCGGGCTTTGTTGTGCGGAATTCGGTTGCCTTATAAACATCACCGTAAGCGTGACGGGCAATTGTGATAGGCTTTTCCCAGGTTCTTACTGTGGGCTTGATGCCGCTTACAAGAATAGGAGTTCTGAAAACCGTGCCGTCAAGGATTGCACGGATTGTACCGTTGGGGCTCTTCCACATTTCCTTGAGCTTATATTCTTCAACACGCTGAGCGTTGGGAGTGATTGTTGCGCACTTTACACCGACACGGTACTTCTTGATTGCTTCTGCAGCGTCAACGCTTACCTGATCATCTGTCTCATCACGGTAAGGAAGGCCGAGGTCATAATATTCTGTGTTAAGCTCCACATAAGGTGAGAGCAATTCATCCTTGATCATCTTCCAGATGATTCTTGTCATTTCGTCGCCGTCCATTTCGACGATTTTATCCATTTTGATTTTTTCCATCGGTTTTCTCTCCTTTGATAAAAAGCATTACTTTACTATTTTAACAGAGTAAAGCGAATAGGTCAAGACTTTTTTACTCTTTTTTAACTCCAACAGTACCAATTAATTTCGTCGATATGCCATTTATCATCGTCACTATTGATTTTTTTTCGGTTTTGGGGTACAATCACTTATAATGTATATAAATTTTCTGAAAGGAAAGGTTATTACAAATGAACATTATTGTTGTTGGCTGTGGCAAAATCGGCTTCAGTGTGGTTCCCGAGCTTTTAAAGGAGGGCCACGATATCACAGTAATTGATACAGACGGTGCCACAGTTGAAGAAATTACAAATATGTATGACTGTATGGGTGTATGTGGTAACGGCGTTGACTGCACTGTTCTTGAAAGTGCAGGCGTAAGTCAGGCTGATCTTATCATTGCCGTAACAGCCTCAGACGAGCTTAATATGCTTTGTTGCTTTCTTTCAAGAGAAATGGGTGCAAAGCACACAATCGCACGAATCAGAAATCCCGAATACAACGGTGATTCTCTTGCTTTTATGCGCCACAAGCTCCATCTTTCAATGGCTATCAATCCCGAACGCCTTATGGCCAGAGAGCTTTATAATATTCTTAAGATTCCGTCAGCTTACAAGGTTGACTACTTTGCAAGACGAAATCTTGAAATGATTGAAATCCGACTCAAGCCCGAAAGCGAACTTTGCGGAAAGAAAATTTCAAAAATCCGCGAAAAGCAGAAGGTTGAGTTTATCATCTCTGCCGTACTCAGACAAGGTGAGCTTATCATCCCTGACGGTAGCTTTGAACTTAAAGCAGGCGACGTTATTTCAATTGCCGCTTCTCCCGGTGATATTCAGAAGCTTCTCAAGAGCTTAGGATTTATGAAAAAGCAGGCAAGAAACATTATGATTGTCGGCGGAAGTAAAACTGCATTTTATCTTGCACAGATGCTCATCAATTCTGGCAACAATGTTCGCATCGTTGAAAAGGATTACAACAGATGTCTCAGATTAAGCGAACAGCTTTCAAGCGATGCTATCATCATCCACGGCGACGGCTCAAATCAGGAGCTTCTTCTCGAGGAAGGAATGAGAAGCCTTGATGCTTTTGTCAGCCTTACACAGTTTGACGAGCAGAATATTCTTACCTCTCTTTTCGTTTCCCGTCAGGATGTTCCCACTGTTATTTCAAAAGTAAACAAGTCAGAGCTTTATTCAATGGCTGAAAGTCTCGGACTCGAACACATCTTCTCAACAAAGACTCTTACAAGTGAAATTGTCCTTCGCTTCACAAGAGCACTCAACAACTCAAGAGGAAGCAGCATTGAAACCCTTTACAAAATTATGGATGGCAAGGCTGAAGCTCTTGAATTCAAGGTTAAGGATGATTCACCCATTCTCGGAACTCCCATCAAAAACCTTAAAATAAAGTCCGGTGTTCTTATTGTCGGCATCATCCGCGAAGGCAAAAAAGCCCTCATTCCCACCGGTGATGATGTTATTATGAGCGGTGACAGTGTAATTGTTCTGAGTGCAAGTCAGCGTCTCAACGACTTAACCGATATAATCAGATAAGAGAGGTATTTTATGAACAGAAGAATGGTTCTATATATGCTGGGCAACGTAATCAAGCTTGAAGCTGCACTTATGATTCCCGCACTTATAACCTCCCTTATTTACAAAGAAGAATGCATTATTGATTTTATTATTTCAATAGCCGTTGCATTGTTTGCAGGATTCACCCTCACCTTTGTTTCAAAGCCATCAAACAAGGTTATTTTTGCAAAAGAAGGCTTTGTTATTGTTGCTCTTTCATGGTTCGTTTTATCCGCAATTGGTGCACTGCCCTTTTACTTAAGTCAAGAAATTCCTTCCTACATTGATGCTTTTTTTGAAACCGTCAGCGGCTTCACCACAACGGGTGCATCTATTCTCACCGATGTGGAAGCTATGAGCAAGGGTCTTTTATTCTGGCGTTCCTTCACTCATTGGATCGGCGGTATGGGTGTTCTCGTTTTCATTATGGCAGTTGTAAACACCCTGTCTGACAGAAGCATCCACATTCTGCGTGCAGAATCCCCCGGACCGATCATCGGCAAGCTTGTACCTAAAATGAAGCAGACCACAAGAATTCTCTACATCATTTACATTGTGCTTACTTTGCTGAATTTTGTATTTCTTTTAATCGGCAGAATGCCCGTTTTTGAAGCTCTGCTTCACGCTCTCGGAACTGCCGGCACTGGTGGCTTCGGAATCAAAGCCGACTCCTTCGGCTCATATTCACCTTATCTTCAATGGGTAACAACAATATTTATGTTCCTCTTCGGTGTAAACTTCAACATTTACTACCTTTTCCTTGTTAAAAAGTGGAAAACCGCCATAAAAAGCGGCGAACTTATTTTCTACCTCAGTGTTATTGCAATATCAATCACTCTCATAAGCATCAACATCACACCCTTGAATGAGTCAATCGGTGATGCTGTGCGCCACGCAGCATTCCAGGTCGGAACAGTAATGAGCACCACCGGTTACGCAACCACAGACTTCAATCAGTGGCCTATTTTCTCAAAGGCTATCATTTTCATTCTGATGTTTATGGGCGGATGTGCAGGATCTACCGCAGGTGGATTCAAATGCGCACGAGTAATCCTTCTTATCAAAAAAACCAGACGAGAAGTGAAGAAATTGCTTCATCCGCGTTCTGTAAACGCTGTCCGCTTTGAAGGAAAAACAGTTGACTCACCTATCGTTAGCTCGACCTCAGCTTACCTTGTTGTTTACATTATGATTCTTTGCACCGCATTTCTTGTACTGAGTCTTGACGGATTTGATTTTGAAACAACTCTTTCCGCCTCCGTCTCCTGCCTTAACAATGTCGGACCCGCATTCGGAGCAGCGGGACCTGCATCAAGCTATGCGGCATTTTCACCTTTTTCAAAAACTATACTTTCATTCCTGATGCTTTTCGGCAGACTTGAAATTTATCCCCTTCTTATTGCTCTTTCTCCCACAACCTGGAGCAAGAAATAATCACTGACAAACAACTATCCCCGTAACCTGATGGCTACGGGGATGATTTTATTTATGGAAGTTAAATAACCTCAATGCTGTATGAGAACTCATAAGGCACATTACCGTGCATAATATACGGCTCACGAAGGCAAGCATTGCCCGGTGTGTCACCGCCGACACCTCTCTGCTTATGATCGATGCATACAGTTGTGAAATTCTTGTGCTTAAGGGTGTGAATGTGAGTTGCGTTGTCAAGGTCATTTACTGTGTAGTGATGACAGTTAAACTCGAAGGTTTCGCCCTTGTGGGTAAATCTGAGACCTGCACCCTCTGCATCGGTGATTTCAAGAGTACGGATGTCTGTTCTGTGACCGTTTTCCTGAGGTCTCATATAATGATGCTCAAGATCTGTTACGCTCATTTCAAAAATGCCCACTCTTGCACCTACACGTCTGTCGATGTAGTTTTCGTGAGGACCTCTGCCGTACCACTTGACATTGTCAAAGCTTCTGTCCATTGTAAGCACTGTACCGAAGCGTACCATATCCATAATCGGTGTACCCTTTTCGCTTACATCAATCTTACCGTCGGGATAAACTGTAAAGGTAAGCTTTGCATCCTTCATGCCAACAGCAGTAATTGTTGTTTCAATATAAGCGCTGTGGCTGTAACGGTGAATGAGGGTTGCCTTTGTTTTAAGGGTGCTTGAAGCAACCTTCCAGGCGTGAAGAGGATGAACGGGAATAAGAGGAGGAACAAAGTTGATGTAGTCAATATCATTATCTGTCAATGCTCTGTAATAATTGGGCTTTACAGAATCGACAAGGTATTCCTTGCCATCCTTGACAAGTGAGCTGAGAAGGCCGTTTCTGAAGGAATAAGCGAAGCCCTCACCGCTTACTGTGAATTCCTTTTCAGTGCCCTCGATAAGAACTGAGTCTGTGTATTCCTTCACAGGCTTTTCGTCAGCCTTTTTGATAATGAACTGATCAAATCCCTGCTCATAGCCTGCCTTGGCAAAGCGGCAATCATCACGGCGGATGAAGGAGAAGGTGATGATAACCTCGCCCTCAGGCAGCTTTTCAAGGCCGTAATCAAAGCTGAATTCCATTTCACTCAAAGGAGCAAGCTTTTCAAAGGTGTCTCTCTTGAGAATGCCGTCCTTAACCTTTTCACCGTTGTTTGTGATAAGGTACTGAATATCAAACTTTGTAAGATCGGAGAACATCTGCTTGTTTTTAAGAAGAAACCTTCCCTTTTCAAGGTCAATTGCCTTAATCTGAATTTCGCAGTAAACCTTTCTTACCTCGTGAATTGAGGGATGAACCTTTCTGTCGGAGGCAATGATACCGTTTGCGTTGAAGTAGGTGTTACTGCCCACGATTGCACAGGTATTGTAAGGAGGCTGAATCCACATATCCTTCTCGTTATAGTCTGTGCCGTAAAGCCACATATCCTCGCCGTCCTTGTTGACCTTGTGGATTGCCTGGTCAACAAAGTCCCAGATATAACCGCCGCAGAGGTTATCATACTTTTCAAAAGCGTCCATATATTCCTGGAAGTTACCGAGTGAATTTTCCATTGCGTGAGCATACTCACAGAAAACAACAGGCTTTGTGTAAAGCTCCTTGGGAATGGGCTTACTGTCACCAGCAAGAGCGTTTGCAATATTATCAAACCAGGAAATTGTAAGAGGCTCCTTTTTACCGAGCTTTTCAACCTGATCCTCTGTGGGATACATACGGCTGATAACGTCACTCTTTGTAAAGTCAAAGTCACCTTCATAATGGAACTGACGGGTGTTATCAAGCTTGAGTGCAGCTTCCTTCATTCTCAGGAAGTTGCTGCCGTCGCCTGCCTCGTTACCGAGACTCCACATAAATACACAAGCGTGGTTTCTGTCACGAAGAACCATTCTTTCCATACGGTCAACAACTGCCTTTGTCCACATGGGGTTGTCACCGGGAACGTTCTTTCTTCTTACGCCGTGAGTTTCAAGGTCACATTCGTCCATAACATAAAAGCCGTATTCATCACAAAGCTCATAGAAACGGGGATCATTGGGATAATGGCTTGTACGGATGGAGTTAATGTTGTTGCGCTTCATAATGTTGAGGTCCTGGATATATCTTTCATCAGGCACTGCCCAACCATGATCGGGGTCATAGTCGTGACGGTTTACACCTCTTATGAGAAGAGGCTTGCCGTTTACGAGAATCTTTTCGCCCTTGATTTCAATCTGCTTAAAGCCGATTCTGATAGCCTTGTAGCTTGTTTTTCCTTCGCAGGTAATTGCAATAAGAAGATTATAAAGAACGGGATTCTCGCTTGACCAGAGCTCAGGCTTTTCAATTCTCTTGCTGAAGGTAAGCTTTGCTTCGCCGTCCTTTATGTCAGCTTCAAGCTTGCCGATTTCAACCGAAGCATCACCCTTAAGAAGGGTCACCTCAACCTCAGCCTTTTTGCCGCTCTTTGTGTAATCCTTAAGAAGAATTTCAACATCGAGGTCAGCATCTGTGTAATCATTTACAAGAAGAGTCTTTGCAAAGAAGTCACGGATACAAGCCTTGGGCTCACTGTAAATGTAAACCTCACGGTAAATACCTGAAAGGAACCACATATCCTGGTCCTCAAGGTATGTGCCGTCGGTGTAACGGTAAACCCCTGCAGCAAGGCTGTTGACGCCCGGCTTAACAAAAGCAGTTACATCAAACTCATGAGGTGTGTTTGAGCCCTGTGAATAGCCTACATACTGACCGTTTACATAAACACTGATACCTGCCTTGACTGCACCGAAGTGAAGGAAGATTTCTCTTCCGTCCCAATCCTCGGGTACATTGAAGGTAGTTCTGTGCATTGCAACCTCCTGACCCTTTATATCGATAGAGGGAATCTTTTTCTTGTCAACACAAATGCAGTTAGGGAAGGAGTTTGCATAGTACCAGGGCTTTGAATAGTCCTTCTGGAACTGCCATACGCCCGGGATTGTGATATCCTCCCAATTGCTGTCGTCAAAATCAGGCTTTCTGTACTTTGCAGGAAGCTCACCTACACCCTTGTACCAGAAGAATTTCCACTGTCCGTTAAGGGAGATTTTATAAGGTGATTTTTCACGTCTGACTGCGGCTTCTTCGTTATCATAGCAAAGAGCAAGAACGTGACCGTCTTCCTTGTTTTCCTTGATAATTTCCGGATTTTCCCAGATATACTTCATAATTTTCCCTTCTTCCTTTGAAGTTTTTATATACCATTTTATTTTACTAAATATTAATTAAGATGTCAAGACTTGCAAAGACTTAATAAACCGACTGCTGAAGCGAAAGCCGAAAAAGCAAAAAAAGAGACCGCACAAAATGTACGGTCTGCCTGAAGCTTAAAACTTATTTCTTGCCGAAGATGTCGTAAAGGAAATGTACGAAACCATCAAAAATACGGCTGATTGCAAGATACATCTGCTCTAACATGCTAAGATCCATGATTAAAACTCCTTTCGGAAAATACGATAAACTTCTTTATTAGTCGTCGATGTTTGGATAATCTTCGGGGGGCCACTTATCAGTAACACCGAAAATAAACTGAAGCCACTGAACAACTCTATCCATAAAAGTCATAAAGCTTTCCCATACTTCCATAAATACGTCCCAGTTCATAGCGTATCTCCTTTCGAAAATTCATAATTCTTAATAAAATCGGTCAACAGGGACACCTATCCCCTAATTTGTCTATCGTTATTTTACTACTTGCTTCCCTGTTTGTCAACGATTTTTTATCAAAAAGTTTACATTTGTTAGTTTTGCACATAATTTTAACCTTCAGTTTTAAATCGGATTTGCCGTTGCCATAAAAAATCCACCTTTTTTGCTGCTAATGCAACACTTTTAAAGGTAATGTTTATTTATCCCCCGACAAAGTTCACAACTTCATTTCGCTGAAGCCTTCTGTTGTTTTTCTATATATTCGTGCACTTGTTTTGTTGATTTTGGATATTGCCATTTTATGATGTATAAATGTATAATATAATTGAAAGAAGCTTCACAAAGGAGGTCATATTATGAAGAAGATTATAACAGTAAGCCGACAGTTCGGCTCGGGCGGAAGAAGCATTGCAAAAATGATTGCCGAAAGCCTCGGCTACAGCTACTATGACAGTGAGCTTACCCAAAAGGTTGCCGAAGAGACAGGCTTTGATCCGTCTTATATTGCCGATGCAGGTGAATACGCTCCGGGAAAAAGCATCCTTTCCTACGCCCTGGGAACAACAACACCTCACGCAGTCGGAAATCATATGAGCGCAACAGACTACCTTTGGGCGACCCAAAGCCGTCTTATCACCGAAATTGCCGAAAAAGGCAACTGTGTAATCGTCGGCAGATGCGCTGATTACATACTTCGCAACAGAGATGACTGCCTTAATGTTTTCATCCACGCTGACGATGCTTACAGAGCAAAAAGAATTGTTGAGCTTTACGGTGTAAGAGACAAAAGCCCTCAGAAGCGCCTTGAGGAGAAGGATACCAAACGAAGGGTCAATTACAAATACTTCACAGGCAGAGAATGGGGTAAGCTTGAAAATTATCACATCTCCCTTGACAGCAGTAAGCTCGGAAGCGAAATATGCGTTAAAATCATTACAGAAATTGCAAAGGAAAAGTAAAAATCAACTGCGGCAAGGCTTGTTTCCCTGCCGCAGTAATTTTATGTGAATTTGAAAATACGCCTTAACCGATTTTATAACTTTTTATCGTTTTTGTTACCTTTGTTGACTTTCTTGGTTTTTAATGTTAGTATTGAATCAATAAAAAAGGAGGACAAAAAGAACAATGAAAGCATTTAAAAAATCGGTTTGCTTTTTCCTTGCCTTGCTTTTTGCTTTCACTTCAATTCCTTTTGCTTTTGCACAGGGTAACAGTGAATCAAAATCCGACTCTATAGAGGTCATTGTAAAAACCAACAAGGAAAAATACGCCACAGCATCTGTCGCAAAGGTTACGGTTTCAGTCACCAACAAAGCAAGCGAACCTCTTTACGACATCAACACACAGATTCTCTTCGATCAGCTCACCCCCGTAAAAGAGAAAAAGAACACCACCGAAAAACATATCAACTGCCTTAATCCCGGTGACAGCTTTGATTTTTCTTACAGGGTAATTCTCAACGGCGAAAATTTCAATCCGGGATTTTTCAGCAGAGGACTCCTGTTCCTTTCGGGACTTTTCAACAAGGCTTATTATGTTGAAGCAAAGGATAACTCGGGAAAAGGTATAATCGTAAACAAGTACAAAACAACAATTACCTTCGGCAAATATGTTGCTGAAAATATCATTGAGCTTGCCTACAGCACGAATTCTTCCGATGAAAGCAGTCAGACAGCCGACACAACACCTTCAACAAATGCAACCACTGTCACAACTACTGCCGCAACAACACAGGAAAGATACGACAAGCCTTCTCCTCCGGCTCACAAGCCACCTGAAACTACACGACCTCATTATACAAAGCCGACAACTACAAAGCCCCGTTACACAGAGCCGAAAACAACAAAGCCCAAGCCTTCAAAGCCTGTGAATGACAAGCCTGACAGACCCTCAGAGGATAACACAACAACCAAAAAATACAAGCCCGCTGAAACTTACAGCACTCATGCAAAAGCCTACAGTGCATACATCAGCTTCCTTGAAGCCAACAGAAGCTCTATCGACAAAATCGATGTTGCCCACTTAAACAATGACGGTATATTTGAGCTTGTAATTCAGAATTACAACAATAATGTTGTCGTTTACGGATACACTGATCAATACGGCATGTGTGAATTATACAGCGCAGGAAAAGGCAAGGGCAATAATATGGATGTTTATTACAGCACTTCTGAAAATCTTATTATTGCCACCTCAGCGGATACAGGTGGAGCAACCTACAAAGCTGTGAAAATCAACGATTTAAGTGCAACAGTTACAAGCGAGCTTCGCAAAAACAACGGAAAACACGAGCAGGGTTGTTACCTTGACGGACAGGAAATCAGCCTTGAAGAATGTGAAAGAATTATAGCCTCATACCCCAACAAATACTTCGTTGTTGAAGGTAATGTTTCACAGGCAATCAGCACCCTTAAGAAAGAAATATAAAACCAACCTTCTTTCAACACTTAAACCACATAATTAAACCAAAAAGCAGATATCGTTAAGTAACCTACTTAAAATATCTGCTTTTGTTATTTGAGTTTTTTCTATATGAACTGTTACAGCTCTTTTATTGCTTTGATAAGAGCATCAACATCCCCTTCGTCTGTTGCCCAGCTTGTGCAAAAGCGCACTGCAAACCTGTCTCCCACCTTGCACCAGGGAGAGTAGGCAAAGCCTTCTGAAAGCTTGTCCTTCTGCTGCTTTGTAAGAATCGGAAACTGCTGATTGGTCGGAGAATCAAAAAGCAGCTCTATTCCCTTTTCCTCAAAGGCCTTACGGATTTTTTCCGCAAGAGAAACAGCGTGACGGGAAATTTCAAAGTAAAGACCGTCAGTGAAAAGTGCATCAAACTGCAGACCGAGGAGTCTGCCCTTGGCAAGCATTGCACCCTTCTGCTTTTCCATATATCTGAAATCCCTCTTGCATCTGTCATTGACAATCACAAGAGCCTCGCCGAAAAGCGCACCTACCTTTGTTCCGCCGATGTAAAAAGCATCACAAAGCTTCGGAAAATCGCTGAATTCAAGGTCGTTTTCCTTGCTTGCAAGTCCGTAACCGAGTCTTGCCCCGTCAATATAAAGAATGAGGTCATACTTTTTACAGACTTTGTAAATTTCCTCAAGCTCTTTTTTTGAATAGATTGTTCCGTTCTCTGTCGGGAAGGAGATGTACACCATGCCCGGCTGAACAGCGTGCTCACGGTTAACATCCTCCCAATGGTCTGCGGCTGTTTTTTCAATTTCCTCTGCTTTGATTTTTCCGTCAGCGGAAGGAATCTGCAAAAGCTTTGTTCCGCAGGCCTCAATGCTACCGCACTCGTGAACGTTGATGTGGCCCGAATCAGCACAGATAACACCCTGATAAGGCTTTATCGCAGAAGCAATGAAGGTAAGGTTTGTCTGTGTACCTCCGACAAGAAAATGCACATCGGCACCTTCACATCCGAGTCCGGCTTTTATCTTCGCTTCGGCTAAGGCGCAATATTCATCCTTGCCGTAGCCGGGAGTCATTTCCATATTTGTTTTCACAAGAGCGTCAATTATCTCAGCAACTGCGCCCTGTGTATAGTCACTTTCAAAGCGTATCATATTTTACTCCTCAATTCCCAAAAGAGCTACTGCCTCATCTGCATCAATAGCTTCAATTCCCTTGGGCTTTTTCTGAATGATGCGGTTTCTGTCCTGAGCATCATCAAGGCTCTTGCCTGCTTCTTCAATCTTCTTTCTTGCCTTGTCAAGCACGGTTCCGAATTTATCATACTGAACCTTTGCTGCTGCAAGTAAGGTTCTGACTTCCTTGGCCTTTTCATTGATTGCCATTGCTCTGAATCCGACGGAAAGAGAGTTAAGAAGAGCCGTAATCGTGCTCGGGCCTGCAATCATTACGCCGAAATCTGTCTGACAACGCTCGGCAATGCCGTTTCTTGAGGAAATGATTTCACTGTAAAGACCCTCTGTTGCAAGATACATAATTGCAAAGGGAGTTGTGTCAGGCTCGTTGATGTACTTCTTGACCTCTTTAGCCTGATTGAGAATTGTTGCTTCAAGGCTCTTTCTTTCAATTTCAACTGCCGCATTGTCACCTCTGTCAGCTGCATCGCAAAGGCGGATGTATGCCTCTACGGGGGACTTTGAGTCAATGGGAAGATAGGTGATAACATTCTTATCCTCGCCCGAAGGAATTCTTACGGCAAATTCAACGATATTGCGTGAAGCGGGATTAGTCATAACATTTCTGTCAAACATTCCGGGAATTGTCTCATTGAGAAGTCCCTCAAGCTGAACCTCTGCCCATGTGCCTCTTGCTTTTACATTGGTAAGAATACGGTTAAGGGAGGCAACGTTATCCGTAACGCCTGTTGAAAGAATTTTCATCTCACCGAGAGACTTATAAACGTTTTCAAGCTGATCACTTACCGCCTTGAAGGAAGAATCAAGGCGCTTTGTAAGCGTTTCGTTAAGCTTTTCATCAACAGTCATTCTCATCTGCTCAAGCTTCTTCTCATTGCTTGTCTGCATATCAGAAAGCTTGGTTGAAATAAGCTCGGTCATCTTGATGTTGAACTCGTAATTATCCCTTGTGAGCTTGTTGAGTCGCTGACTCATATCATTCATTGCCTGCTGAAGCTCCTGGCGCTGAGAGCGCTGAAGCTCGAGGTTCTCCTGCCTTGAGGAAGCGAACTCATTACGGAAATTAACGGAAACATTCTGCCACATTCTGTCGATGCTCTTTTCAAGCTCAAGCTGACTTTGCAAAAGCTGTGCATATTCTTTGTTATTTTTCTTTTTTGTCAAAATAAACAAAGCAGAAACGCTTATAATAAGAGTAATGACAACTAAAACAAGAATAATAATATCAATTGTTGTATTCATTATTTTCACCCTTCGTTTTTTTCATTTATTATAGCAATAAAAAATGAAACTATTTTTCCTTTTGAGAAATTCAAATTATATTAACAGTAAGGATTGACAAAAAATGATTAAAAGAATTTTTACCCTCTCTCTTTGTTTTATAATGCTTTTGCTTTTATCCGCCTGCAAAGGCAAGGGTGCCGAAGCAAACCTTGTTTTTCCTATTGACGGTGACCCGGGCTACCTCGACCCTCAGGCCGTTTCAACCACAGGTGCAAAAAACATCATAGCTAACTGCTTTGAAGGCCTCATTACCCTTGACAGCAACGGAGCAATTGCTCCCGGCTGTGCCGAAAGCTGGACAATCTCCCCCGACGGACTCACTTACACCTTTGTGCTAAACAAAAGCTGCAAATGGCTTCCCCTTAACGCCTCAAGTGAATTCCTCGGAGAAAACTACAAGGAAAGCTTCGACACAAGAGTAACTGCCCACGACTTTGTTTTCGGTCTCAGAAGAGCGCTTCTTCCCGAAACCCTTTGTCCCGGCGCAAAGAATCTTTTCAGTATCGAAAATGCAGAGCTTGTAAATTCAGGCAAGCTTCCCGTAGAGTCACTCGGCGTTCAGGCTCTTGACGATTACACCCTTGTCATCAAGCTCACCCAAGCTGACCCTGACTTCCTTTATGTTCTTCTTGAGCCTCAGTGTATGCCCTGTAATCAGTACTTCTTTGAAATGACCGGCGGAAGATACGGTCTTTCAATGAGATTTCTTATGTATAACGGTCCCTTTTATCTTCTTAACTGGGTTGACGATTACTCCTTAGACCTCAAGGTAAACCACGATTACTACGACTTTGCAAATGTCAAGCCCTACACTATTTACTATTCAATCAACAACGAGCAGGACACCCGACTTGACAAAATCAAGGAAGAGGTTTACGATGTTGCTCCCCTTACAGCCGATCAGGCTGATGAGCTCTCAAGCAAGCGCGGCTATGAAGTGCGCTCCTTTGAAAGCGGACTTTTCTGCCTTGCCTTTAACTGTAAAGACGACATCCTGTCAAACATCAATATAAGAAAAGCCATCACTTATTCCTTCAATTCACAAGCTCTTTATCAGATGCTCGGACAGGATTCCACAGCCAAGGGAATCATTCCCTCATCAATGCTTCTTTCCGGCTCAAAATACCGTGACACCGCAGGAACGCTTACCTTAAGCAAAAAGGACGATCCCAAGAAATGCCTTGAAGCAGGACTCGATCAGCTTGATGAGGATTCAATTTCCATTACAATCCTTTGCACTCAGGAGCATGAAGCTGCCATAAGAAGCGTTATGCAAAGCTGGCAGGCCGCCCTCGGTGTGAAGCTCAATGTTTTCGTGGAAATTGCCGAAGCTGCGGAAATCAAAAACAGGATAAGCACAGGCGGAGACTGGCAGATTGCTCTTACAGACCTCTCCTTCCCGAATCTTACTGCCTTCAACGGACTTCTTCAGTTCACGAGCGAAAACTCAGCAAACCTCATCGGCTTCTCCGACAAGAAATATGACAGCCTTGTTTCAAAAATCAAAACCGCCTCGGGCCTTGACAGCACCGTATCCGCAATCAAGGAGGCTGAACAGTATCTTCTTGACAGCTGTGCACTTATTCCTCTTTACGATCATCCGAGCTACTACGGAATCGGCAAGAATGTTGACAACATCATTTTCAACACAACCGGAGAAATTCTTTACTTCAAAAAAACAACCGTAGGTTAAGCCGACCGCACTTACGGCATTAAATAAAGGGGCTGTAAAAAAAGTGCAGACCGCATAAACCAAGATAAACAAAGGGTTTCTTTGGATTTGAAAGTCCGAAGAAACCCTTTAAAACATAAATATTCAAAATAATTGCAAAAACTGAGTTTTTGCGGTTTATGCTATAAACAAACTTCGCCTCTCGACGTACCACTGTACGCCTTCGGGTAACCCCAAATAAAGCAAATATGCTTTATTTGAGCTCAGTTTGTTCATTCTGCGCATT
>JAZKYQ010000014.1:0-19371 GCA_045612205.1 Acutalibacteraceae bacterium
AAATACTCAAGATTTTCCCAAAGACCGTCCTCGCCGATAACTGCGTATTTTCTGAAAAGCTCCTTGATTTCGTCCTTTGTGTAGCTTGCATCCCAGCCGGGAAGGTCGATATCGTCAACAAGAGGATCAAGGCCCTTCATCTGATCCCAGTACATAACAAGGCTTGTTGAGCCGTCGGGAGCTTCCTTGTCAAGCTGAGTTCTTGTCCAGTCGAAAACGGGCATAAAATTATAGGTAACACATTTGATGCCGTACTTTGCGCAACGACGGATGTTTTCGCAGTAAACATCAATGAGCTCATCTCTGTTTTCTGAGCCGAGCTTGATATCCTCGGAAACAGGAATTGATTCAACAACATCAAAAACAAGGCCGTTCTTTTCACATTCCCTGACCATTTTTTCAATGGATTCTTCAGGCCATACCTTGCCGGGCTTAACATCGTAAACGGCAGATACGATTGAGTGCATGTTGGGAATCTGACTGATGTTTCTTAAGGTAACGGGATCATCGTATCCGTACCAACGGAATGACATTTTCATATTATTTCCTCCAATGTAAAAAATCTTTTTGCATTATTATAGGAGATACCCTCCACAATTTCTTTAAGTGCCTTTTCATCAAAGGGATACTCCCCTTCCTCTACCCATGTAGCGATGAGGTTACAAAGGATTCTGCGGAAGTATTCGTGTCTTGTGTAGCTAAGGAAGCTGCGTGAGTCGGTAAGCATACCGATGAAGTTACCAAGAAGGCTTAAGGAAGCAAGGCTTGCAAGCTGCTCCTCCATGCCCTTTTTGGTATCATTGAACCACCATGCTGAGCCGTGCTGAAGTGTGCCGGCGTAGCCCTCCTGCTGGAAAGCACCGAGCATTGTATCAATGGCACTGTTATCTGTGCTGTCAAGACTGTAAAGAACTGTCCTGGGAAGAGCATCAGCTGAATACATACTGTCAAGAAGCTTTGCAAGGTCAGCGGTGCTGTCGTGAGGTCCGATTACGTCAAAGCCTGTATCGGGACCGAGCTTTTCAAACATCTTGCTGTTGGGGTTTCTCAGGCAGTTATAATGAAGCTGCATGACCCAACCCATTTCCTTATACTTCTTTGCGCAGAAGATGAGAAGCTCTGTGCCTACTGCATCAACCTCATACTGTGAGCATTCCTCACCACCGAGTGCTTTTTTGACTGCAATGTCAAGGCTTTCCTTGTCAGCTTTTTCAAAGTAGATATAATTAAGTCCGTGGTCACTTGCCTTACAGCCACAGGAAGCGAAATGCTCCATTCTCTTTTCAAGCGCCGCTTTAAGAGAATCAATGCCCTCAATCTTCACACCTGAAGCCTTTTCAAGCTCGGCAATGTATGAAGCATAGGTAGGGTTATTGAGCTGAAAAGCCTTGTCGGGACGGAAGGACGGAGCAACAACCGCCTTGAGCTTTCCTTCTTCACGGATTTTCTGATGATACTCAAGTGAATCTATGGGATCATCGGTTGTGCCGATGAAGGCAACATTGCTCTTTTCGATGATGCCTCTTACACCCATATCGGGCTGAGAGAGCTTTTCAAGAGCGAGCTGCCATACCTCCTCGGCTGTGTCGGCATTAAGGACTCCCTCATAGCCGAAATATTTTTTAAGCTCGAGATGGCACCAGTGATACATCGGATTGCCGATTGCTTTATAAAGCACCTCTGCGAACTTCTGGAACTTTTCTCTTGCAGGAGCTTCGCCTGTGATGTAATACTCACTTACACCGTTTGAGCGCATAAGTCTCCACTTATAGTGATCGCCGCCAAGCCATACCTCTGTGATATCTGAGAAATGCTTGTCCTCATAGATTTCCTTTGGGCTTACATGGCAATGATAGTCAATGATGGGCAGTGAAGCGGCATAGGAATGATAAAGCTTTCTTGCCGTTTCATTTTTCAGAAGAAAATCCTTTGTCATAAACTCAGTCATTTTGTTATCTGACTCCTTTCGGGGCAAAAGCAACATAAAAAATGATTATTTTCACCCTATTTTGTCAACTAATTCTACCACATTTTTTTAACAATAAAAATAGTGAAAATTGCTTGACTGATTGTTAATATTGCTGTATGATAGTTGCGAGGTCCAAGAGCCAAAGGAACCTTACAACTAAGGAGAATATTATGCAGATTTTTGACCCGAGACAAAGTATGACAAGGGAGGACTTTGAGGTTTTCCACTACAGAGATGCACGCTTTTCAGGTGTACCTGTTCATCAGCACGACTTTTACGAGATATATTTTTTCATCAGCGGAAATGTTGAGTACAGCGTTGAAGGCAAGATTTATGAAATGAAAAAGGGTGATATTCTTCTTATCAACCCTCTTGAGCTTCATCAGCCGAGAATAACTCCCGATCAGGGTGACTATGAAAGAATCGTTCTGTGGATAAACAAGGAGTTTCTTTTCTCGCTTTCAAGCAATGATTCAAGCCTCTCACGATGCTTTGATAACACCAATCCC
This sequence comes from Acutalibacteraceae bacterium, assembly GCA_045612205.1. Classification (GTDB taxonomy): domain Bacteria; phylum Bacillota; class Clostridia; order Oscillospirales; family Acutalibacteraceae; genus UBA6857. The sequence goes on from JAZKYQ010000014.1 coordinate 2,479, forward strand.
GGTCACACCAACCTTTTAAGGCTCTCCTACTCTGCTCAGGAGCAGCTTGGCATTATGCTCAACGAGCTTATAAAAGAAGAAGGTAATGACAGCTATGCAAAGGATCTCGCCTGCAAGGCGATACTTTTAAGAATACTCGTTGAGCTTAACCGACTTTCCGTAAGCTACGGTGAAAAGCACGAAAGCGAAAACACACTCTCTCCTTTTATTTTGTCCGTTCTTGATTACATAAATCAGCATTACTGCGAAAAGCTTTCACTTTCCTCTATTGCAAATGAATTTTTTGTAAGCAAGTATTATCTTTCCCACACCTTCAATTCCGTTGTAGGCACGAGCGTTCACCGTTACATCATCCTCAAAAGGCTCATTCACGCAAAGCAGATGCTTGCAAGCGGAATCAAGCCCACAACCGTTGCAGCAAACTGCGGCTTCAATGATTATGCAGGATTTTACAGAGCCTTTACCGGTGAGTACGGAATTACACCTGCAGAGTACTGCAAAAAGTAAATATTAAGGAGCTATAAAAAACCTTCGTTTTTTATAGCTCCCACTATTTTAATAATAAATATAATATTCAGAAAGACGGCTTGCACTGACATTGTAAATATCATAGGACTCTATGACAGCCTTTCCGTTTCCGACATAACGGATGAACGGCTTTTCCGTCATTTCCGCAAGCACCTGCTCATTGTTCATATGATACATATTGCGATTATTTGCGGCAACGTCGTAAAGATTGAAATAAACCTCAAATTCACGCTCATCAACCTGCATAACCCTGGTAACAACAGTCAAATCATCCATATCCATTCCACCCATTTCATTGTGATAATAATATCCGTCATAATAGTCAGGCTTATTATCGTGAAAATCAGGAACAAGAGTCAAAAAACAGAAATGATTGAGTATTGCTTTTCCTACATATTGCTTCTCAATACGGCAATTATAGGTTTTACCGCCTATTGTAACGGGACTTGTGAGCTTTTCCCATTTATCATTCTGTTGAATATAGGTATATCTGACACCGAATCGGGACATAGCAACTGCATCAGGAGTGCTGAAATTCTGCATATCCGTCTCGGAATATCTGCTGAGAAAGGAATTCATATGATGCTGAAAATCCGCTGTAAGAGGAATTTCTCTGACAGCAAAGGAGGTTGCAGGAGCAGCAGTTGTGTAATAACTGCTCGCGTTAGTCGGCTGAGTATAAGCTGTGGTGGTTGCAGATGTGGTATTGACCGAAGGAGCGGAGTAATCAAAGGTTATCTTTGGAGCTGAAGCAGCTGTCTGAGTTGACGAGGATGAATCTGCCGAGCCGAGGCTTGATAAAACACCTATAACTATGCAGACAATCACACCGATAAGAACCTTTTTATTTTTTGCTCTGTCGCTCTTTTCAATAAAAGCATTGCCCCCACAGGAAGCACAGAAATTTGCTGTGTTTTTATTTTTTGCTTTACAGGTAGCACATTGTTTCATTATTTTTCACTTCCTGAAAATCGCAAAGGTACGATCAAAGAACCGTACCTTGCGTTATTTTTTTATTTTGTAAGAGGATAAAGATTGTAAGCGTCATCAACAACCATAAATCTCGGATACTCAGCAAAGGTATTTACAGTAGGCTGAGCTTCGCTGAGAATAAGATCTGCTGCAAAAGCGCCGAACTCTGAGCCGTAAAGGAATCTGACGTGGTCAGCATCCTTGATGAACCAGGTTGTTTCGGGATAAAGACAGGTTGAAGCGTCAACTACCTTATCAGCTGAAACAAACTCGGGAGCAACTGATGAAATGTATTCATCCGAAAGCGTTTTACCGTAAGGAGCAAAGGTTGCAAAGTTACTTGTAAGATCGCTTTCGATTGTGCTGTCACTGTTAAGGTGAGCTCTGGGATAAAGAGGAATAAGGGGCTGATTGTAGTTTGATGTAAACACAACCTTTACACCTTCCTCGTAAGCCTTGTTTATTGTGTCATGAGTTGAAAGAACAAACTTCTCTGTTTCTTCGAGCTGTGAAAGCACATCTGCATACTTTTCCTCGCTGCCTGAGAAGATAAATTCAACACCGCTTGCAAAATCCTCATCGGGACAAAGAGCCCACATACCTACTGCCGTGCCGAGTATATCGCGAAGTCCTCCGTTATAAGCAGCCTCTGAGCTGTCGGCAACAAAGCCGTTAAGGAAATCACAGAGCATATCTGTTGCACCGAGAGCCTTTGCAACGAGAAGAAGCATTCTTGTAAGGATATCAATGCTCTGGTTGGGCATAAGTGAAAGAAGGAAGGTTTCAAGAGTTTCGGGAGTGAAAACGATTCTGCCGTTAAGGGCATCACCGCACACATATGTACCGTTATGAGCAGCCGAAAGATAAGCAACGCTGTCAAGAGTCTTATTGCCGTAATAGTACATATAAGCAGTTGTCACCATACCGCCCATGCTGAGAGCCGCAATGTGAACCTTATCCTTACCTGTCTTTTCAAGAGCCAGATCAATAAAAGCGTCAAGCTCTTTTGCAATTTTTTCCGGGCTCTTTCTCCAGTCATAGGTGAAATAGAAAATGTTTTCAGCTCCGATTCTGTCGCTTAATTCCATTACTAGATTACCCTCACCTGAAACCTCAAAGAAGGCTTCGTCAAGCTCGGGAAATTCACTGACTGCACCGTAATACTGCTTCATACCTACATTTTCAAGCATTGATGAGCCGTCAGGATTACTTGCGATGGGGCCCATAATCTGCCATACGGTTTTAAGAATTGCATCCTGAAGGAATTCCTCGTTATTAAAAACGTACTTTCCGAGAACCATATTGAGAATAAGGTCGAGGATATACTCAACCTTGAACTGCATTGCATTTGTTCCGTCCTCATAGGTAAGGCCGCCAAAGTCAATGCCTCTTACAACTACAACGGGATAACCGTCATAATCTGTCTCAACTGCTGACTCATAGGCAAAAGCAGGCATACATACTGAAAATGCCATAATAATACTTAAAATCAATGCACATATCTTCTTCATTTTTTACGTTCCTTTCAAATTTGTTTATCATTGCGGCATAAGCCGTAATTTAATAATTTTTCTCAATATATGAGATGAAATCCGCAACTGCACCGTTATTGCAGTGACAGGCGTGAAATTCGCAGATATCGTGAAGCTCCTTGGGTGCCTGAGCACAGCAGGCAGGATGAGCAACACTTCTGAGCATTTCATAATCGTTGAAGTAGTCACCGATTGCACCGATGTTTTTTTCTTCAATTCCGAGTATCTCTGCAAGAACCTTTACTGCGTTACCCTTGTTGGTGCTTTCATTCACAATATCAAAGGAAGCTAAAGTAGTGTCCATCAGATGTATTCCTTCCTGATTTCCGGAAAGGATAAAGCTTTTGATTTTTTCCTTGTTCCACGGAAGACAGAAGAAAATAACCTTTCCCCAATTGCCCTTGGGCACCTGTGAAACAGAGCTGCAGCACTCATGCTCAAGCTTATCAATAAGCATCATAACCCTTGATGAGATCTTCGGCTTTACAAGATAAACACCCTCATCGGTGAAAATTGCAAGCTCAAGGGTCGGAAATTTATCAAGAGCCTTCTGGATTATGTCCTCAGTGCCTTCGGGAATACTGTTAAACCAAAGATATTTATTCTTCGTAAAATCGTAAATACCTGCACCGTTGAGAACAATTGCGGGAGTTTTAACATCGGGAAGATTTTTATAATGAGTGTAAAGTGAAGGGACACTTCTTGCAGATGCAAGAGTGAATATTCCGCCCTCATCCTTTGTAAAGCGACGGATTGCTTCGGTGTTCACCTTCGGGGTTCTTCTCATTTTGTTGTTGAGCGTGCCGTCAATATCCGACACTAAAAGAAAATGACTCAGCTTCTTTTTCATATCAATAATCATAAACGATGTTGTCCTTATATTTTTCTGCCATTGAAAGAAGCTCATGCTCTGTAAGATAAGCCGTTGTGCAACCGACGGCAGTCACACACTTACCGCCTGTAAGGTTACCGAAAAGAATGCACCTTTCAATAGGCTCGCCCTTCATTATGCCATACATAAAGCCTGCAAAGAAAGCATCTCCTGCCCCTGTTGAGTCAACACGTACAAACTCATCAACACTCTTTACGAAGGTAAATTTACCGTCCTTATAAACAAGGCAGCCGTCCTTATCAAGCTTGACAATGGCAGTATCGAGGTATCTGCTTAAAATTATTGCAGCCTCCCTTGGATCATCTGTTTTTGTAAGCTTGAGAGCCTCCGTTCTGTTGGGAAGGAAATAATCGGCAATCTCAAGAAGCTTCTCATATCCTTCAAGGGTCATATCATCAAAAAATCCCGTGTCAAGAATTACGGTTGTACCCTCAGCCTTAAGTCTCTTATAAACCTCGGGAAAGCCTGTGTGCATCGCAACTGCCTTTGCGCCCTTAAGTGCGTTATAAACATCCTCGGCTGAAACTGCGTCCTCCTCATTACCGTAGGAAACAAAGGTTCTGTCGTTGGGAGTGATAGCCGCAGCGGTAATGTTCACTGCAATATTCTCACCCTTGAAAACATTGACAGGCTCAACTCCTGCCTTTTCAAACTCCTCTTTGGCAAAGCGAGAAAACATATCATCGGAAAGCTCTGTGACTGTCTTTGTGGGGACACCGAGACGTGAAAGAGTAATCATTGTTCCCGGCACACCGCCGCCGATGCAAAGAGAAAATTTGTCGGTGTAAATTTCCTCACCCTCATTCGGAAGACGTGGCATTTTATCAAAAAGTAAATCTACATTGGTTTTGCCGTAGCCTGCTGCAAAATCCATATTATCATTCCTTATATTTTATTCCATTATATTGTAAACAAAGCAAAATGAAAAGTCAATAGCAAAATCACGAAAGCCGTTCCATCTGAAGCTTCAGCTTTTCTATTATTCTTTTTTCAAGCCGTGAAATGTAGCTTTGGGAAATTCCGAGCATATCGGCAACCTGCTTTTGTGTATATTCCTTTGAGCCGAAAAGTCCGAACCGCATTGTCATAATCTGCTTCTCCCTTTCTTCAAGCCCTGCAACAAGCCTGAGAAGCTGATTTTTTTCATCCTTCATCTCAAGGTTTCGGTTTACCACGTCATTGTCAGAGCCTAGCACATCACTTAAAAGAAGCTCATTTCCGTCCCAGTCAACATTAAGAGGCTCGTCAATTGAAAGCTCATTTTTTCTTGATGCGGTTTTACGAAGATACATAAGTATTTCATTTTCAATGCACCTTGAAGCATAGGTTGCCAGCTTGATTTTCTTTCCGGGACAGAAGGTGTTAACAGCCTTGATAAGTCCTATTGTGCCGATTGAAACAAGGTCCCCAATACCAACTCCCGTGTTTTCAAATTTCCTTGCAATATAAACCACAAGACGAAGATTATGTATCACAAGAAGCTCTCTGCTTGTCTCTATCCCTTTTTCAAGCTCAAGGAAGATTTCATTCTCCTTTTCCTTTGTCAGCGGTGCAGGAAGATTCTCCGAGCCGTTCACGTAAAAGACCTGTGAAGGAAAAAGCTTTCTTATTACCTTCACCTTCAGTCCTTTTAAAAACAAACGAATTTTCTTCACTTTCTCTTTCATCCTTTCTGTAAAGTTTATTATCGAACAATCCCATAGGCAGAATTGCATCATACTCTCCCGAAAGGAGCTTTTCTTTAGTCAGAGCTATCATAACCTCATTGGTTGAAGCTTCCGTATCAGCTCCTCTTATAAACACATTATCAGGCACAAACGACGGCAGAAGTGCCTTTCCCGAAACCGTTGAGCAAAGCACAAAGCGAAGTCTCTTTTCGGCAAAGGCCTCTGTTTCTGTTTTATCCGAAAATATACTTTCATCCGCAATAATCACGGACCTTGACGAAAAAGGATCGGTAAGGTTGTTTCCCGTATCAAGAAAGGCTCTGAGGCTGTACACATCACCGTCAACAGCAACCTTACAGTCAAAGACAGTATTTATCGGTGCCCTTTTTCTGAAAATAAGCTCAAAAGCACGGATGAAGCCGTAACACACAACGGTAAAAATTACAAGAGTCAGAATATCTATATCAAAATAAAGCACCGAGCCGTTATAGTACATTCCCGAGGGACAGACAAAATACCACAACGCCATCATAAATCCCGCAAAAACAAAATTGCAAAGAACGAAGCACAGGCAAAGCCTTAAAAAGCCTTTTACGCTTCTTATTTTAAAGCCTGTGACAACAGGAACAAGCAACGCACCGAGCTTAAAAACGACAGAAAGACCAACGCTTGCCTGCGGTAAAAGGATACTAAGAGAACAGGCTCCGCCAAGAAAAGAGGTCAGCATAAAGCGAAGTCTGTTTATCTCGCTTTTGCAAAGAAGTGCCGTTGCGCAAAGAAGAAAATAAGTAACGTAAAAATTTATGATTACAAGTACATCGGCGTAAATTACTTCCGACATTTTCATCACCCGAAGCTATTATATGTCATCAGCTTCTGATTTTCTGTCGAAACCGCAAGGGCAATAAAAAAGAAGAGGATGTAAAAAAACGAAAGTTTTTACATCCCCTTTCAGGGTCGTGAATATATAATTTTACAAATTAAAATACTTGCTTCTGCAATTAATAAGCTCAGAAATAAACTTATTATCAAAGTTGCTCAGACGGTAATTCTTTCTGTAGATAAGAACATCCTTATAGGTTTTATCCTTGATGTCGCTCTCCTTTTCAACAAGTCCGTACATATCAAGAATTTCTGACGGAACAGGTGAAACCCACATAAAGCTGTTCTTCACCTTTGAAAGAAGGTGCATCTGACTGGCACGTTCAAAAACAAAAATTCTCTTGTCAACATTTTCCGAAAGCTCAGCCTTCTTTACATCTATCAACGGCATTGAAGGCACATAGGGATCAGCATGACAGATTTCAATGCACTCAGAAAGATCCTCGGAGGTTATGACATCCTTTTTGGCAAGGTCGGAATCCTTTGCGGTGATAAGTCTGTAGGAAAACTCCGTCACAATCTCACTTTCAAGCTTCTTTTCTCTGAACATCTGATGGTAATGCTCATCAAAGGCTGACTGATAACGGACAATTCCCAGATTATAATCCTCCTTGCAGACATTGATGATAGTCTTATTGGAGTTTGTTTCCTTATAGAAAAATTCACAGGGAGAGTCAAGTCCGATGCTCTGAGAAAAGTTCGTGAAGGCTTCACAGATGTATGCGGCTCTGGGTACGCTCAAAGAGAACTGCTGAACCTTTCTTTTTCCGTGAACATACATATTTTCAACCTGCTCAACCTGGGAGATGATTCTTCTTGCATAACGAAGGAACTCTTCGCCCTCATCAGTTACGGTAATACCCTTTGATGTGCGGTTGAAGATGGTGATACCGATATGCTCCTCAAGCTCCTTGATAGCACGGCTGAGATTGGGCTGACCCATATAAAGGTTTGCCGCTGCCTTGCTTATGGACTTGGTTTCCGCAATCTCTGTGGCATATTTAAGATGCAAGATGTTCATAGAAATCCCCCTTATGAATAGTACCCGATTATTATACCACAAAAGGTAAATTTTGGCAAGATACCGTTAAATGCAAAAAAAATGCAGACGAGTTAACCTCATCTGCATAATTTTCTTTTTTTCAATTAAGAAACGAAAAGAACGATAAGAGCTGCAACGAGTGCAAGCACAAAGTAAACTACACCTGCAATCTTTGTGAACTTTGCAAGCTGAGCTTCCTGTGTTCTGCCCTTGTTCTTACCGAAGAATGTTTCAGCGGCACCGCCGATTGCGCCTGAAAGACCCTGCTGCTTGCTTTCCTGAAGCATAACAAGACCAACAATAACAACTGAAACTAATATAATAAGAATTGCTAATACATACTGAACAGCTGACATTTTACTAACCTCCGAAAATTTTGTACTGAAGTATTCTAACACAAGTGCAAATTAAAAGTCAATAGATGTGAACATTTTTTTGCCTTTTGTGTATAAAGATTTTAAAAATCCTGTCTTTTTTGCTTATCAGGCGGAATATTCCTCGAATATTGCCTGTTCTTCACCGTTAACAGCAGCTTTTGTAATAATGAGTCTGCCTCCGTTAAGGCTCTGGGGAACCTCATACATATAAGGAAGAAGAAGCTTTTCTATAATTGAACGAAGACCTCTTGCACCTGTCTTTGCTTCAAGGGTCTTTTCAGCAATCGCCTCAAGAGCCTCATCGTCGAAGTAAAGCTCAACCTTGTCAAAGCTGAAAAGGTATCTGTACTGCTTGACAAGAGAGTTCTTCGGCTCAGTCATAATTCTGACAAGAGCATCCTTATCAAGATCGTCAAGAGCTGTAATTACGGGAAGTCTGCCCACAAGCTCAGGGATAAGACCGAACTTCACAAGATCGTGGTGCATAACCTTATGCATCACCTTTGCCTGCTCAAAATCCTTTTTGCTCTTGATCTCTGCGCCGAAGCCGAGTCCGCCGCTGCCGAGTCTCTTTTCAACTATCTTTTCAATGCCTACAAAAGCACCTGCACAGATGAAAAGTATGTTAGAGGTGTCAATCTGAATGAATTCCTGCTGAGGATGCTTTCTGCCACCCTGAGGAGGTACATTTGAAACCGTACCCTCAAGAATTTTCAGAAGTGCCTGCTGAACGCCTTCACCGCTTACGTCTCTTGTGATTGATGTGCTTTCGCTCTTTCTGCCGATTTTGTCAATTTCATCGACATATATAATACCCTTCTCGGCTCTTTCAATGTCAAAATCTGCTGCCTGAATGAGTCTTAAAAGGATGTTTTCAACGTCCTCACCGACATAACCTGCCTCGGTAAGAGTTGTTGCATCTGCAATTGCAAAAGGAACATCAAGGATTCTTGCAAGAGTCTGGGCAAGCATTGTTTTACCGACACCTGTGGGGCCGAGCATGAGAATGTTACTCTTGCTTACTTCAACCTCATTGTCCGAATCGGTATATATTCTTTTGTAATGGTTGTAAACTGCAACGCTCAGCGCTTTTTTTGCTTCGTCCTGACCGATTACATACTCATCAAGAAGAGCCTTGATTTCAGCAGGCTTTTTAAGTGCCGCAAAATCAGAAGCCTTTTCCTTTTTTGTATCTGCCGCTTCGCTTCCGACGATTGTCTGACAAAGGTCGATGCATTCGTCACAGATGTAAACACCGGGACCTGCAACAAGGGTTTTTACCTCGCTTTGCGTTTTATTGCAAAAGGAACATCTGACAGTCTTTTCCTTACTGCCGCCGTCTCTTGCCATATTATCAACTCCAGAAGTTTATTTATCTCTTATAGAGAATCTTGTCAACAAGACCGTACTCGAGAGCCTCTTCGGCTGTCATAAAGTTATCTCTTTCTGTATCCTGTGCAATGATTTCAACATCCTTGCCTGTATTTTCAGCAAGAATTTTATTGAGCTTTGCCTTGGTTCTGAGAATGTGGTCTGCAACGATTTTGATATCGGTTGCCTGACCCTTTGCACCGCCTGAGGGCTGATGAATCATAATCTCACTGTTGGGAAGAGCATATCTCTTGCCCTTTGTTCCCGATGAAAGAAGGAACGCACCCATTGAAGCGGCAAGGCCCATACAGATTGTGGAAACATCACACTTGATGTACTGCATTGTATCGTAAATAGCCATACCTGCAGTTACTGATCCGCCGGGACTGTTGATGTAAAAGCTGATATCTTTTTCACTGTCCTGACTTTCAAGGAAAAGAAGCTGAGCTACAACAAGTGAAGCTGTCGCATCGTTTACTTCATCGGAAAGAACGATAATTCTGTCATTTAAAAGTCTTGAATAAATGTCGTACTGTCTTTCACCGCGGTTTGTCTGTTCTACAACATAAGGTACAAGTGCCATTGTTATGCCTCCTTAAGGTCACCATAATACACAGAGAAACCGCACGCGAGTTACGGTTCCCTGTCACTTTGTTTATTTTTGGTTGCTGTTTGCAGAATTAATCAAGGATTATTCAGCGTCGGTCTTTTCTGCATCTTCCTTCTTAGCTCTGGGCTTTCTTGCAGTTGTAACCTTTGCATTGTCTCTTACGAACTTGATTGCCTTTTCGTTAAGAAGATCCTTTCTGAGACCTTCAACGGGAACAAGCTCCTTGATCTTATCCTTTTCCATCTGATAGCGTTCTGCGAACTTGTCGTATTCTGCTTCAAGATCCTCGTCTGAAACCTCGAGAGCTTCAGCCTTTACAATGTATTCGAGAGCAAGGCGAACCTTTACATTCTTCTCAGCTGAGGGCTTTGAGTTTTCCTTGTACTGCTCGATTGTCATACCTGAATACTGAAGGTATGTTTCAAAGTTCATGCCCTGCATTGAGAGTCTGTAATCGATATCTCTGATCTGGTTGTCAAGCTCTGTATCGATCATGCATTCGGGGATGTCGCCCTTAACGTTTTCGCTGAGCTTTTCAAGAAGCTGAGATTCGATTTCTCTTTCGTTCTCTTCGTCCTTGTGCTCTTTGATTTCGTTTTCGATGTTCTTCTTAAGCTGAGCAACTGTATCGCAGTCTGCAGCGTCCTGAGCGAATTCGTCATCAAGTTCGGGAAGCTCCTTAACCTTGATTTCATGAAGCTTTACCTTGAAAACTGCATCCTTGTCAGCAAGCTCAGGTGTGTACTCTGTGGGGAACTTAACGTTAACGTCGAATTCTTCGCCTACGTTGTGACCTGCAACCTGATCCTCGAAGCCGGGGATGAACTGACCTGAACCGAGTGTAAGCTCATAGCTTTCACCCTTGCCGCCGTCAAATGCTACGCCGTCAACAAAGCCTTCGAAGTCGATAACTGTGATGTCACCGTTCTGTGCTGCTCTGTCTTCAACTGAAACAAGTCTTGCATTTCTTTCAAGAAGGCCGTTGATTCTGTCGTTGATTTCTTCTTCAGTTGCTTCAACCTTCTTCTTTGTTGCCTTGAGCTCCTTGTACTCAGCAAGCTCGATTTCGGGCTTAACAAATACTTCTACTGTAAGCTCAACACCGTTTTCACCGATTTCCTTAACGTCTGCGCTCTTTGTGCCTACAACCTCGAGACCTGCTTCCTTTACAGCTGCTTCAACTGCATCACCGTAAATAAGGTCAAGAGCGTCTTCATAAAGCCAGCCCTTACCGAAGAAGTTTTCAGCCATCTTGCGTGTTACCTTACCCTTACGGAAGCCGGGGAGCTGAATTCTGCCCTTCTGCTTGTTGAAAGCCTTAACCTGTGCTGCTTCAAAATCCTCAGCAGAGATTGCGATTTCAAGAGCGTATACGTTCTTTTCTACGTTGTTTGATGATTTTAAACTCATTTCTGAACTCCTATCCTTGGGCTTTTAGCTTTAACCGCAAAGGCCCAATTTACATTTTAGCCAATATATTATATCAGCATTGAATGAATATTTCCATACTTTTTTTAAATTTTTTCAATTAATTTGGGACAAAATTCAAGAAAATCGGCTGAAATCAGAGAAAATTTCACTCCGTCAACGGTTTCGTTGTTGGAAAAAGCTGAAGAATTCCCGTGAAGGTGACCGAAATAACATCGCCTTACACCGTGATTTACAAGCACCTGCATTATATCCTGACACTTCTGTGTACCCATTACAGGCGGATAATGAAGAAAGCATATAACCTCTCCGCCAAGCTTTTCGGCTTCCTTAAGGCTCATTTCAATTCTGCCGGCTTCACGAAGGATAACCTTCTTATCGTTGCCTGTCTGTGCATCATAGAACCAGCCTCTTGAACCGCAGAGTGTAAAGTCCCCTACTCTGAAGGCGTTGTTATGAAGAACCTCAAGAGAGGTAAAGCCCTTTTCCTGAAGGAAGGTATCCATTTTCTTTTTTGTTGTCCACCAATAATCGTGATTACCCTTCATGATAAGCTTTTTTCCGGGAAGAGAATGAAGAAAGGCGAAATCCTTTTCAGCCTCCTGAAGACTCATAGCCCAGGAAATGTCACCGGGAATCACAACTGTATCATTATCCGTGACAATTGCACGCCAGTTTTTTTCAAGCCTGCTGACATAATCCTGCCAACCGCCGAAAATATCCATCGGCTTATCACAGCTGAAGGAAAGGTGGGTATCACCTATTGCAAATATTGACAAATACGACACCCTCCTTTCTGTCAAATCAAATCACGCCGAAGTTCTGCCTGTCCCTCGGCCCTCGGCTCTTGTTTATATTCCGAGCATTGCGTAAACTGTATCAACCATTTCTTCCTTGTTGCAGCAGGAAGTGAATCTGGGAGTGCTGCCCTTGAGATTTGCAAGCTGCTCGGGACAAGCCTCACCTGTTGCCTCTCTTAAGAGGTCAACCTGTTCAAATTCGTCTGCATCTGCAGGGATATCACCCTTGACTGCCTTAAGCACGGCTGCAGAGAACTTGTAGGGGTTAGCGGTTGAAGCAATAACTGTTTCAGTATTGTCGCCTGTTGCCTTCTTGTATTCCTCGTAAACCTTTACCGCAACAGCTGTGTGTGTGTCGCAAAGGTAGCCTTCGTCGTAGGTAGCCTTGATTGTTACTGCAGTTTCTTCATCGTCGCAGCAGCCTGCATCAAACAGATCAAGAATCTCAGCCTTAACCTTATCACATACCTCGTATTTACCGTCCTTTGAAAGCTCGCCCATCCACTTGCGGATTGTTTCGTCACTTTCGTCTGTGAGGTGGTAGAGAAGTCTCTCAAGGTTTGAGGAAATAAGAATATCCATTGAAGGTGATGTTGTTGTGAAGAAGCTTCTGTTTCTGTCATAAACACCGTTCTTGAGGAAGTCTGTGAGAACGTTGTTAGCATTTGAAGCGCAGATGAGCTTCTTTACGGGGATACCCATTTTCTTTGCATAGTAAGCTGCAAGGATGTTACCGAAGTTACCTGTGGGAACAACAACATTGATTTCATCACCGTTTTTGATTGTGCCGTTTTCAATAAGGTCACAGTAAGCGGAAATGTAGTAAACAATCTGAGGAACGAGTCTGCCCCAGTTGATTGAGTTGGCTGAAGAAAACATCATGCCCTTTTCTTCAAGCTTTGCCTTAACTTCGTTATCGGTGAAGATTTTCTTTACACCGTTCTGTGCATCGTCAAAGTTGCCGTTGATTGCGCAGACTGAAACGTTTTCACCTGCCTGAGTTGTCATCTGAAGCTTCTGCATGGGACTTACGCCGTCATTGGGATAAAAGACCATAATCTTTGTGCCGGGCACATCCTTGAAGCCTTCAAGAGCAGCCTTACCTGTGTCACCTGAAGTTGCAACAAGAATTACTATTGTCTTGTCTTTTACGGTTTTGCCTGCAGCAGTTGTGAGAAGATAAGGAAGAAGCTGAAGAGCCATATCCTTGAATGCACATGTGGGTCCGCGCCATAATTCGAGAATGTTTGCGCCGCCTTCGATTCTCTTGATGGGAGAAACCTTGTCACTTGAGAACTTACCTGCTTTGTAAGCACCCTCAACGCAATAAGCGATTTCCTCCTCGGTATAATCTGTAAGGTAAAGTGAAAGAACCTTCTTTGCTCTTGAGATATAATCAAGAGGAACAAGGGAGTCTACGAAGGCCTTATCGATTGCAGGAATTTCCATGGGAACAAAAAGTCCGCCGTCAACGGAAATACCCTGTGCGATAGCCTGAGCTGATGTCACTTTTACACTCTTATCTCTTGTACTTGTATAAAGCATTTTTACAACCTCCGTTAAAGGAATTTATAATCGATATATTTTAACACATAAAAACTAAAAAGTAAAGAGGTTATTTGAGTAGCAAGTAGTAAGTAGTAAGTAGTAAGTAGTGAGTAGTAAGGGTAATTTTTGCTAAAACTGAAAAATACGTTCAGCGTTGCGAAAAAATATTTTTTCAAGCAGTTTTTCCCCAAGACCTCTTCCTTTCAGGTAGCCGTAGAGATTTTTCACCTTCTGCAAGGAGGAAAGCTCAATAACGGGTGTACCGCCGTCAAAGTCACTTCCGAAGCAGAGAGCATCCTCACCGCCCAGAGAAAGCACGTGAAAGATGTTTCTGTAGAGCATTTCAAAATTGCTCATACCGTTCACGCTCAGAAAGGGCTCGTGAAAGCAAAGTCCCATAAGTCCGCCGCTTTCAATAATAAGCTTAATCTGCTCATCCTTCAGGTTTCGTCTGTGGGGCACAAGAGTAAAGCAATTACTGTGAGAAGCCACAAGCGGAGTTGCGGCAAAGCAAGCCACATCGTAAAAGCTTTCCTCGTTAAGATGGGAAAGGTCAATCAGTATCCCCTCCTGCTCCATTTTGGCAATCACACGCCTTCCGAAGCTTTTAAGTCCGCCTTCATCGCAGTCAGCGCCAAAGGCAAGCTCATTTTCACCGTTCCAAGTTAGAGTCAGCATTTTCACCTGCTTTTCGGCAAGGAAGGAAACATTATCAGCGTCACCGCCAAGAGAGCTTCCGTTTTCGACGGTAAGAATCGGTCTGATGTTTGTTTTTTTCAGGCCTTCCTTTTCTTTTTCGTAAAAATCAACAAGTTTTTCAAGACAGGAAAAAGCAGCGCTTCCTTTCTTGTCATCGGGGACAAAAAGAGCAAAGCACTGCCTTAATTCTTTTAACTGTTTACTTTTAAATGCATTGATATGCCCTGAGGCTTTCACAACGCTTTCCTTTTTCTCAAAGCATCTTGTCACTGTGTCACAGTGAAGATCAGAATATATCATACCTGCCTCCGAAATCATAGCCTTCAAATGCATTTTCAATTCTGTTGAATTTGTAAATCCTGCCATTTGCACTATAAACCTCAAAGACATCAAACTGTGTCATTTTTGAGCTTTCGTTTTCACTCAGGTACTTCATTGCCGCCAGGGACAGCTTTTTCTGCTTCCTTTCATCCACGGCTTCCCCGGGAGAACAAATGGCATTCTCACCCCGGCTTTTCACCTCAACGAAAATAATATATTCACCCTTTTCGGCAATTATGTCAATTTCACCGCCACGGCAATGAAAATTGCGCTCTTTAATTTCAAAGCCGAGCTTTCGGTAATACTCTGCGGCAAAATCCTCACCCTTGCTTCCTGTTTCCCTTTTATCCATTTCAGCCACCGAGGATTTTCTTAAGGAAGCTTCTTCTGTGCTCTGGGCAGATGCCGTGCTCGGCAATCATTTCATAGTGAAGCTTTGTACCGTAGCCCTTATGCTTTGCGAACTGATACTCGGGATATTTCGCATCGGCTTCGAGCATATATCTGTCTCGTGTGACCTTGGCAAGAATTGAAGCGGCGGCGATGGATACACTTTTTGCGTCACCTTTTACAACAGTTCTTTGCTCAATATCAAGGCCCGGCCTACCGTTACCGTCGATAAGAGCGATATCAGGCTTTATATCAAGGTTTTCAACTGCTGTACGCATTGCAAGGAAGGTTGCCTGAAGGATGTTGATTTCGTCAATCACGTCGGGCCCCACCATAAACACACTGTAGGCAAGAGCCTTTTCGGTGATGATATCATAAAGAGCTTCACGCTTTTTCTCACTTAACTTTTTCGAATCGTTTATGCCTTCAATCTCGCAGTCAACAGGCAGAATTACTGCGGCGGCACAAACAGGACCGCAAAGAGGTCCTCTGCCTGCTTCATCGATACCGCAGACACATTTATAGCCTTCTGCAAGGGCTTGTTTTTCTATATCGTAGTTCATAGGTTCTCCTTTGAATTCGGAATTCGGAATTCGGAATGCGGAATTCGGAATTGCGCTCAAGGTTGCGCACCCGAAAAAAGCATCCGCTCCGAAGAGTTGATGATAAAATTTATGTTTTAATTTTATACTTCGATGTCAGGTTTGTCAAGGAGAAAAGAAAAAGCACAAACCGAAGTTTGTGCTTGTATGTTTTTTACTCCTTCCACCGCAAGCGGTTCCCCTTCCTCAACGAGGAAGGCTCAAGGCTCACTCGCTGAGGGAGCTGTCACAAAGTGACTGAGGGAGTTTTACCGCCCAAGTCACCGTGGTTTAGTCTTTTGGTTTGTCAATCAGAAAACCGTCTCCTGATTGTTCAAGCTTAAATAATTCATTGAAATCCTGCTTGCAATCCTTGTTAAATCTAATCAGCCTTTTAAAACACGGTATCAGAATCCCAAAAAAGAAAAAAGTTAAAACCAACAAAATAAATAAATTAGATTCACAGATCGAAAAATATAAAGCTGGTGGAAAAAGGTAAATTCGAGCAACAAACATCAACTGATAAAAGTAATACTTTCTTTTTAGTTTATTAATATCATTAATTCTAATTTTACAATCAATCAGGCCATTTTCATTTTCAGCGACAACACTAAAATATTTTATTTCATCACATACTTCCAATCTTTGATGTAATGAAATCAGCACCTCATTCTCACCTATGTTATCAAGATCGCAACAACACATTACTTCACATTCAATATCATTTGGATCCAAAGTAAAAACATATAATATCGGATTAAATTTTACTTTGTGTTTATGTTTTGGTTTTAAAACAATGCTACCATCACCCGATTTAAAATTCAGATTTAATGAACTTTTCTTTTTGATGATTTTTTCTGTTTTATCACATACAACTTCAACATCAAAATCGCAATAATTATTAATCAACACAAACTTATGCTCCCTTCACCATAATCTCCACATTGCCACGGGAACACACGCTAACCGTCCCCCTGTGTTTTGGAGGGAGATCCGAGTCTTGCCTCTCCCATTGGGAGAGGTGGCAATGCAAAGCATTGACGGAGAGGGTAAACGCACCACCCAAGTCACCGTGGTTTAGTCTTTTTCATCCGAAGACAGAGAACCGTCCTCTGTCTTCACGTTCATTCTTATTATTTTCCCATCAAACAATGCTTCAAATTCTTCCAATGTTCCTTTCGATAATAAGTCTTTTTGACAAATGAATTTTTCACTCACCTTGCCCAACGAAAAAAAGAGTTCATAAAAGTTGC
>JAZKYQ010000015.1:0-22709 GCA_045612205.1 Acutalibacteraceae bacterium
AGTCTCTTTACAAGACCGGGATGCTTTCTTGAAATTGTTGCATAGCTTGAGCCGCTTTCCTGGCTGATTGATGCAACATAAACCTTGATAAGCTGACCGGGCTCAAGCTCTTCACCGGGAATCATATCTGACTTGTTGAGAATTGCGTTAGCTCTGCCGATTTCGATTGAAGCGTCACCTGTATCGGAGTAAACCATGTTTACCTTTGCAGTAACAACCTCCTGATGTCTGTTCTGGAATTCCTTTGCAGCAAGATCTCTTTCAGCCTCTCTGATACCCTGACGGATAACACTCTTAGCTGTCTGAGCAACGATTCTGCCGAACTTCTTGGGCTCAAGAGGAAGCTCAATGATGCCGCCTACCTGAGCGTTGGGATCGTAGTTTCTTGCCTGCTCGAGAGTCATTTCTGCACCGGGCTCAAGGATTTCGTCAACAACATTGATCTTAACGTAAACCTTCATTGTCTTTTCTTCGGGATTGATGTCACAAACAACATTGTCCTTGTTGCCGTAGCTGTTTCTTGTAGCAGAGATGATAGCTGCTCTGATTTTATCGTAAATGTACTCTGATGAAATGCCTTTTTCCGTTTCGAGCATTTCAACTGCTTCGAAAAATTCTTTGTTCATTTTTTGTCGTTCACCTTTCTTTATCGTTATTTTTATATTACATATCAAAATCGTCAAGCTTTACCCATGACGCTTCTTTTTTAGTGAAAGTAAATCCGCTTTCAACATCACATCTCAAGGTGATGTTGCCTGCATCGTAAGCTTCAAGAATACCTGAGAATTCTCTTTTACCCTCGATGGGTCTGATTGTTTTAACCTTGATTTTTTCTCCGATGTTTGAAAGGAAATGCTCATCTCTTACAAGCTCTCTTTCAATTCCGGGTGAGCTTACCTCAAGGCAGTAAGCCTGTTCAATGGGGTCTGCTTCGTCAAGAGGACCGTTGATTGCATGGGTCATATCAACACAGTCATCAATACCTACTCCACCATCCCTGTCAATGAAGATACGAAGATACCACTGTGAGCCTTCCTTAAGGAAGCGTACGTCCCAGAGACGAAGTCCCAGCTCTTCAGCGATAGGCTGTGCAATGTCCCATACCGTTTTAACGGTATTTCCGCCTTTTGCCATAAAACCACTCCTTTTTTTAATATTCAGTTGTCAGTCAATAAAGAAGAGTGGGCTTTTCTTTCCGAAAGCCCACTCTACCATAGAGATTATCTGTATTATAGCACGGTTGTTGCGATTTATCAAGCCTTTTTTAAAAGTTTTTACATTCACACCGATACGCTTTCAGATGCATTGCCTGCCGCATCAAAGGCTGTAATGGAGTAAACCGCATTTACATCTGCACCCTCATCAAGGAAATAAAGCTCGCCGCCTGCATAGGTTTCAACTCTTGCAAGGAAGCTTCCGTCCTTTTCGATGCGGTAATATGCAACACCGAAGTTATCCTCAGACTCATTCCAGGTAAGCTCAACACCGTTTTCACCTTCAGCCTTTGCAAAGCCTGTGACAGCCTCGGGACAGTCACTCTCGAGCACAAAGCCCTTTGCAAGGTAATCCTTATAGGTTTCCATAAACATAGAGCTTGCATATTTAAGGCTGTAATAGTGATTGAAGGAGAAGGTTATGATGTTTTCAGCATAAGCTGATGCCACATCCATCTGCATTGCTACTCTGTCAAGTGTTGCAGGTACGTGCGAGGTGTTTTCTGTATATTCAGGTGATAAAATACCATCCGCAAGTGTATCCTCATAGGGTGATGTGAAGCATTCAACATTTGCCCAGAGCTTTACATCGGCATCACAGGCCTTTATCGCCTGAGCATAGCTTGCCCACACCATTTTAAGATCCTCCTCTTCCGTCCAGCCTGCTCCGACTGCATCCTGTGGACAGTAGATGTCACCGTCTCTGAAATTGGTCATCTCGAAGAATCTCACAAGCTGTACAAGTGAAAGAGCCGGACCGGTTGAATAGTATCTTGAATAGAAGGGACTGAGCATAAGAGGAATTGAAGAATCAATTTCTGTAAGAGTGTCAAGCACCACATTGAGCCCCTTTGTTACACCTCTGAGTCCGATTGAGGTTAAAAGATTGTTGCTCAGCTCGGGAACAAAATACCAACCGTAGAAGGTATCCTCGTAGCCCTCATAATAATTTTCGTAAAGCTCTTTTGCCATTTTACTGCTGACTTCGCAGTTTTCCTGATACTGCCTTGTAAGCGCACCCTCTGTCCAGAAATCGTCGAACATTGCAAGAGGCACAAACACCTTGATGCCTGCTTTCTGGCAATGCCTGAGAGCATTTGCAATAACATCATTTTCGCTTCTGTCAGCATTTTCAAACTCGGGAAGCTTACTGTCGTAATAAATAGTCCACTCGCCACCCTCTGTTTCCGATGACTTTGTTGCAAGGTCCTGAATCACGAGATACTCAAGACCGCAGTCCTTCATATACTCCATCTCACTTTCCCATTGCTCGTCATTCCAGTAGTTGCTTGCCCAGGACTGAAGAAAGCTGCCGGTAAAGGCAGGATCAGTCTTATTCTCCTCAGGCAAAGCAAAGCCCGAAAGAGCCGCCATAAGAAAAGCCATAATTGCCGAAATGATTTTCATTAAAGTGCAAAACATTATTTTCTCCTCCTTTTATATAATCAGGTTTATCCCTGATTACTACCTGATTTTACGTTTCTTGGTCCTTGGGCCTCAGCCCTGTGGCAAAGCCACCCTGACTACTGACTACTAACTACTGACTACTCACTTATGGTATCTTGTCCCCAGAGAAATCTGAGCTGAACGGTAAAGCTGTTCAAGAAGCATTATTCTTGCAATCTGGTGAGGGAAGGTCATCTTGCTCATCGAAAGCTTGTACTTGCTTTTTGCTTTGACCTCATCGGAAAGGCCGAAGGAGCCACCGATGATAAACACCGCATTACTCACGCCTGTAAGCGCAAGATTATCAAGCTCTGCACTGAGCTCCTCACTGCTTCTCTGCTTTCCTTCTATGCACATTGCAAAAACAGCCGAGCCCCTGGGAATCTTTTCGATTATCCTTTTGCCCTCGGTGTCAAGAGCCTTTTCGATTTCCTTTGCCGAAGGATTTTCGCTGAGCTTTTCCGCAGGAAGCTCCGTAATTGTAAGCTTACAGAGTGTCTGCATTCTTTTTATGTATTCCGCAGAAGCATCTCTCAGATACTGCTCTTTTAATTTACCGATACAAATAATATTTAGATTTATCATTTTTTCACCTCAGAAGCGTATAATTCCAAGATCGTTTTCTTTTTTGTTAACGCTGAGAATGCAGTCTCTTCCGTTCACCGCACCGATTTCACTGAGTGCCGCAAGGCTTGTCTGCAAGGCAAGGTCAGGAAAGTTATTTTCATCGCTAAGGTGACCGAGAAAGATTCTGCTTGTACCCTTCCTGACAAGCTCCTTGACAAACTCTGCACAGCATTCATTTGAAAGGTGACCTCTGTCGGAAAGGATTCTTCTTTTAAGATAATAGGGATATGGCCCGTTCTGAAGCATTCCCACGTCGTGATTTGACTCAAGCATAACAAGACTGCAGCCGACTATGTTTTCTCTCATATTCTCGGTAATGCAGCCTGTGTCTGTTGCGATTGCCGCCTTCTGTCCGTCAGAAAAGCTTATCTGAAAGCCGCAGCTGTCCACGCTGTCGTGAGGAGTTCTGAAGGCTTTTACAAAAATATCGCCTATCTCCACGCCCTTTTCATCAATGACCTCAAAGGGAAACTTTGAGGTGACGTGACCGTTTTCCTCAAGAAAATTCATTGTCCCTGCCGTTGCAAAAACAGGAATGTTAAAGGTTGAAGCAAGAATTCTCATGCCCTTGATGTGATCACTGTGCTCATGGGTTATAAAAATACCGCCGAGTGATGACGGATCTATCTCCCTTGAAAGCAAGGCCTCCTTAAGCTTTTTGGCGCTGACGCCCGCATCTATAAGTATACCTGTCTTTGCCGAGCCGATAAAGGTGGAATTGCCCGACGAAGACGAAAATAAAGAACAAAAACGCAAAAATACCCCTCCGATGCTTTTAGAAAAAAATCCGAAGTAGTCAGTAGTAAGTAGTGAGTAGCAAGGAATTTTTTTAAATTCCTATCATCCCATCCTTACTACTTACTACTCTCTACTCGCTACTGATTTAAAAATAGCTGCCGAAAAAACGGCAGCTGTTTCTTTTATAAATCAACCTGCACTTCCTGCTTTGCTTGATTCGGGAGTGATGGTTTTGCGGTAAATATCCGCACCTACATTTCTGAGCTTTTCAACATAATCTTCGTAGCCACGGTCAATGTAGATAATATCTTCAACCTCTGTCTTACCTCTTGCCATAAGGCCTGCAATAATCATTGCGGCACCGGCACGAAGGTCGTCAGCTCTTACGGGAGCACCTGTAAGCTCGGGAACACCCTGGAAAACAGCGATTGTTCCGTCAACCTGAACATTTGCGCCCATTCTGATAAGCTGATCAATATACTTGAAGCGGTTATCCCACACGCTTTCGGAAACAATGCTTGTTCCGTTTGCAACAGTGAGAAGAACTGCCATCTGAGGCTGCATATCTGTGGGGAAGCCGGGGTGAGGCATTGTCTTGACGTTGCACTTTCTGAACTTACCGTCAGAAACAACACGCACAGCTTCATCATATTCTGTAACGCTTACACCGCATTCAAGAAGCTTTGCGGTGATTGATTCAAGATGCTTGGGGATAACATTCTTGATAAGAACATCACCGCCTGTTGCAGCTGCAGCAACCATATAGGTACCTGCTTCAATCTGGTCAGGGATAACTGAATAAGTACATCCGTGAAGATTTTCAACGCCGTGAATCTTGATAACGTCGGTACCTGCACCTCTGACATCTGCACCCATTGAGTTAAGGAAGTTTGCAAGGTCAACAATGTGAGGTTCCTTTGCAGCGTTTTCAATGATTGTAAGGCCTCTTGCCTTAACAGCGGCAAGCATAACATTGATTGTCGCACCAACGGAAACCTTGTCCATATAAATTGAGCTGCCTGTAAGATGATCAGCCTTGGCATTGATCATTGCATTTTCAACAGTTACATTCGCACCGAGAAGCTCAAAGCCCTTGATGTGAAGGTCGATAGGTCTTACACCGAAGTTGCAACCACCGGGAAGAGCTACCTTTGCTCTTGAGTATCTGCCGAGAAGTGCACCGATAAGATAGTAGGAAGCACGAAGCTGTTTTGTCATTTCGTGAGGAATGATGTAGGAATTAACAGTCTTTGTGTTAATTTCAACAGTGTGCTTATTTATAATCTTAACCTGTGCGCCCATCTGTGTAAGGATCTTGAACATACAGGTAACGTCGCTGATGTTGGGAAGATTTTCGATTCTGCATACATCCTGAGCAAGAAGAGTTGCAGGGATGATTGCAACAGCAGCATTCTTTGCACCGCTGATTTCTATTTCACCTGACAGTCTGTTACCGCCGTGGATTACAAGCTTTTCCAAAGTTTAATCTCCTCTTTCCTTTTTTTGTGAAAATTCGGAATTTTTAAATTCCCGGGCCCAAAGCCCACACTTATATACCAACGGGACACGACGAAAAAAAGCAAGGAAAAACAAAGGGAAAAATTCGTCTGTCCATCCGAAGTCGCTATTTAACTCAGGTATTATACCACCTTTTTTTATAAAAGAAAAGACTTTTTCAACCTTTTTGTTCAATATATACTAATTATTTTTCTGAATTCATCTTTTTTGGTGACAAAACAAAGAAATTTCCACATATTCAACATCTCCGAGGCTATGTTTTTAGTTTTTGCAGAAAAAAGCAACAAAAGTACTGACAAATTTTTTTCAGATGTAAAAGCTTGTAAAATAATATTGAAATGACATTTTAATTTTGTTATAATCTAAAAAAACACAATTGAGGTGTAAATTATGGAAAGCTTAAAAAAAGCCAGAGAAAATCAGGCAAAATCAATCATAAAAAATCTCGAAAAAAGAAATATGACCGCTTTTTACTGCGACAGCAAGGAAGCTTGCCGCGAAAAGGTTCTTGAAATCATCGGTGACGGCAAAAGCGTAAGCTGGGGCGGCACAAAGAGTATGAAGGATTGCGAAATCACAGAAGCTCTTTACGATAACTCAACTCTCACCATTCTCGACAGAGCAAAACAACCTGCCGACAAGATGAAAGAATTCTTCAAGGAGGTAGCCGTCTGCGATTACTACATTATGGGCACAAATGCAATCACCCTTGACGGTGAGCTTGTGAACATTGACGGCAACGGCAACCGTGTTGCAAGCCTTATTTTCGGCCCCGAGCACGTAATCGTCCTCGCAGGCATGAACAAGGTTTCAACGGACCTTCCCGAAGCGCTTCACAGAGTAAGAAATATTGCATCTCCACCGAACACAGTAAGACTCGGAAAAAACACTCCCTGCGCAGTTGACGGAAGATGTCACGACTGCATGAGCCCCGACTGCATCTGCAATCAGTTTGTAATCACAAGAAGAAGCAGAGAGAAGGAAAGAATCATTGTTCTTCTTGTAAATGATAATCTCGGATTTTAAGTAATCAGAGGTTAATCAGACAGCCGTTAAATATAAATTTTGAGGTGACACAATGAAAGCACCCCTTGCAGACAGAATCCGACCTCTTTCTATTGACGAAATGGTCGGACAAAGGCATCTTTTAGAAAAAGGCAAAGCTCTTCGCAACATCATAGAATCAGGCGAGCTCCCCAATCTCATCTTTTACGGACCTTCGGGCATCGGCAAAACCACCCTTGCTTCAATCATCGCCCGTAAAACAAACCGAAAATTCCACAAGCTCAACGGTACAAGTGCAGGCACTGCTGACATCCGTGCAATTGTAAATGAGCTTGATACCCTTGCCGCACGCAACGGAATTCTTCTTTACCTTGATGAGATTCAGTATTTCAACAAAAAGCAACAGCAGACTCTTCTTGATTACATCGAACGTGGAGAAATCACCCTCATTGCCTCCACCACGGAAAACCCGTACTTTTATATCCACGGAGCAATTTTAAGCCGAAGCACTGTTTTTGAATTCAAGAGCGTTACTACCGAGGACATCATCCCTGCAGTAAAAAGAGCCTTCTCCTTCCTTGAAGAAGAAAAAGGCATAAAAATCAGCGCCGATGACAAGACAATTCTTCACATTGCCCGTTCCTGCGGCGGAGATGTAAGAAAGGCAATGAACAGCGCCGAGCTTTGTGTTTTAAGCACCCTTCCCGACGAAAACGGTGAAATTAACATCACTTACGAAAAAGCAAATGAGCTTACACAGAAAAGCGCAATGAAATACGACCGTGAGGGAGACGAGCATTACGACATTCTTTCTGCCTTTCAGAAGAGCATGAGAGGCTCCGATGCAGATGCGGCACTTCATTATCTAGCAAGACTCTTAGAAGCAGGAGATCTGCCCTCAGCCACAAGAAGGCTTCTTGTCTGTGCCAACGAGGATGTAGGCCTTGCTTATCCGATGATAATCCCCATTGTCAAAGCGGCAGTTGACACCGCTCTTATGGTGGGACTTCCCGAAGCAAGAATTCCCCTTGCCAATGCTGTTGTTCTTGTATGCAACAGCCCCAAATCAAACTCCGCTTACCTTGCCTACGATATGGCGGCAGCCGATATCCGTGCAGGCAATTCGGGACCTATCCCCCGTCAGCTTCAGAATAAGCACTTTGACGGTGAAGACAATCAGAACAAGGGTCAGTTTTACAAATACCCCCACGATTATCCCAACCATTGGACTGCACAGCAGTACCTCCCCGACAAGATAAAAAACAAAATTTATTACACTCCGGGTGAGAATAAAAATGAGCAGGCAGCAAGTGAATACTGGACGAAGATTAAAAAGAGTAGCAAGTAGTGAGTAGTAAGCAGTAAGGAATAAAAAAATCAGCAGGTGTTTTACAGTTAAGTAAAGCACCTGCTTTTCTATTTGACATCGCAGTAATCCCGACGCCGTAAGGCGTTCCTGGCTACTGACTACTGACTACTATTCCACTCACGTTCTTATTTTTTGAGTTTTACAACCGCCGTGAACAAGTCACCGCTGATGCTGATTTCAAGCTTGCCGCCCTGAACATTGCAAAGGCTTTGTGCAATGGAAAGGCCGAGTCCGTTGCCCTCAGTTGAACGGGATTCGTCACCACGGACAAAGCGCTCCATCAGCTGATCGGCTGTGATGTTGAGAGGCTGTTCGGAAATATTCTTGAAGGTTACCGAAGCAAAGGCACCCTCATTTTTAACCGTCACATAAACTCTTGTGCCGTAAAGTGAATACTTTTCAACGTTTACAATAAGATTTTCCATCACTCTGTAAAGAAGCTTTCCGTCAGCTCTTACTGTAAGGTCACCGTCGGGAATGTCAGTGATGACATTGAGCTTCTTTTTCTCAAGCCCGTCAGCGTGTTCGCCCAGAAGCTGATTTATCATCTCATTGAGACTTACCTGAACGAAGTCTACCTTGATGTTGCCTGTTGAAGCCTTTGAAGCTTCCACAAGGTCCTCGATAAGCTTTTTGAGTCTGTCACTCTTTTCACCGAGCACACCGAGATATTCCTTTGCATCCTCGTCGTTGATTTCACACTTTTTGAGAAGCTCAACATAATTGATAATACTTGTAAGAGGAGTCTTGAGATCGTGGGAAACATTTGTGATAAGCTCTGTCTTTGTCTGCTCCTGCTTGACGGCTTCGTCAACGGCAATCTTAAGTCCGTCACGAAGGCTCATCACCTTTTCCGCAGTTTCTCTGAGAGTTACATAAAGTGCCGATTTGTTGATATGCACATCATAGTTACCGTTCTTTATCTCCTCAAGAGCTGAGAAAATCTTATGCATACCTCCGATAAAGCGTATAACCTCAATAACTACATACACATCGAAAGCGAACCATAAAACCCAGCTGAAAAAGGTTTCGTTAAAGCCAAGCTCAAGAAAAGCAACGAAGCCAAGAACAAGATTTGCAGCCACCGCAATACCCGCTCTTATAAGAGTGCCCTTTTCAAAGCTCTTTGTGTAAAGGAATTTTTCATCCATAAAGGGCTTTATCTTACCCTTGTAATATGCACAAGCCTTTCTAACAAGCCATACAACCGAAATGTTCTTATGGATTGTTTTTGCCTTAAGCTGCTTTGTGAGATAAAGCACAAGGTCAAGCACCACTGCCGCAAATGCCGTTGCAATAACGGTAAGAAGCATAGCAATAATATGCCGTGTTTCATCCGTGATATCGTCAAAGAAATCAACAGTCCATATACCGCAACAGAAAATCAGCCAACCAATCACGCAATCGATTAAGAGTCTTACCTCAACAAACATCCTGTCTGTTTTAAGAAGGTGGATTTCGTCACTGCCCTTTCTTCTGCCTGCCTTGGCAATAAGATAAATGAAGCAGACAAGGAAAAGCATTCCGAGAATTCCGCAGACTCCGAAAAAGTCTATAATAAGACCCTTTGCTCTTTCAATCTGTGCATCACTTGTTCTGAAACGGTCATTTTCAGCGTAACCTTCGTCAAACATCTCAGCACCGACATAGAATATAAAATCCTTATCAGTTTCGTCCACAAAGGGGGTGCTGTCAATTTTTGAAAGTTTCAATCTTGTTGTCGGCTCAGGAACAGACACCTGCACCTGAGTTGCCTGAACATTTCCGTTCTCATCTGTAGAAACAACAGTTGTACTTATCTCAGAAGGTAATGTTGTTGTAACGGGAACAGTTGTGGTTGTGTGAAGAAGAGTTGTGGTTTCAAAATAAGTATAGCCGTACTCCTCATAATCATAGTTGCCGTAAACAGAGTGAATACCGCTTGCAAATTCGCTGTAGCAATACCACTCTCCGTCGGGAAGGCGGAAATTTCCGATCTTGTCATATACGCAATAAAATCCAAGCTCTGAAAACGCTTGCTTTATGTCCTCTTCTGTGCTTTTCTGAGTAAGACCTTCCACATTTGTGTAAACCTTACCCGAGCTGTCCTTCACAAAGTATCTGCCCGTGGAATATTTTTCAGCATTATCCTCTGCGTAGTAGCTGTAGGCCTTGCTGAACTCAGCAGCTGAGCCGTAGTCATCAAGCTGAAGAATGCATTCCTTCACAAGCCTGTCATAAAGAAGAGCATCGTCAATTTTAAAAGCGTAATAACCGGGCTTATAGCTTTCCAGAATTTCAGAATCTTCATAATAAACATCATATCTTACTATATTATAATTTTCTTTTATCTGAAATACTCCGTCAGCCTTAAGCTCGTCCGCCTTCTTCTTTACATTTTCAGGAAGGTTACCAAGCTCATGAGCACTTACTCTCTGTGCACAAAGATAATAATAGTCAAGCTCGTCAAAACAGGTATCCTCCTCGTAATCATAGGTTTCACCGCTGTACTCGGAAGCCTCAATCAGTCCCATAGGAATAACGGTTCCGTCTCTTACAAGCTCAAGATAAAGCTCAAAATCATCCCTTATAACATGATTGATAAGATTCTGCTTCATCTTAGGAAAGGCGGCTTCATTGTTTTCCTTAACCGTCTTTTTCCAGCTTTCATAATCCTCTTTTGTGCCGTTGCCGAACCTGCCTATCATAGTAGAAAGATTACCGATGTAATTTTTCATATGATGCTCAAAGGTTCGTGTTTTCACAACCTCTGACACACCGAGCTTTCTGCCGCCATAGACAAAAGCATCCTTGAAGGTATGATCATAATAGCCTGCATCGTCATAAGCAAAAAGGCCCCATATCACCTGATTTGCACACCCTGCAACACATACAAGGCAGAGAATAAATGCAATAATTTTGCGAATAGTCAGCAAGTTAAATTTTTTCAATTTTGTATCCAATTCCCCACACCACCTTTATATATTTGGGATTTTTTGTGTCGAACTCAATTTTCTCACGGATTCTTCTTATATGTACCGTTACTGTTTTTTCCGTTGAGAAGGCTTTTTCGTTCCACACGTTTTCGTAAATCTGATTGGAAGAGAGCACACGTCCCATATTTATCATAAGGTACTCTATGATTTTGTACTCCGTGGCGGTAAGCCGCACCTCTTCACCGTCAAGGGTAAGGCTTCTTGCCTTTATGTCAAGACTCAGGCCTCCCGTTGTGATAAGGTCGCTTTTCTCCTCGATTGCTCCGAAGGAAACGTAGCGTCTTATCTGACTTTTCACCCTTGCGCATAATTCAAGAGGATTAAAGGGCTTTGTGACGTAATCATCACCGCCGAAGGTAAGTCCTGCAATTTTGTCTGTGTCCTCACTTTTTGCAGAAAGAAAAATCAAAGGCACATTACTCTTCTCGCGGATTTTCAGCGTTGCGGAAATACCGTCCATCTTAGGCATCATAATATCCATAATAATGCAGTGGATTTTTTCCTTTTCCATTATTTCCAGCGCCTCTGCCCCGTCATAGGCACAAAAGACATTATAGGAGTCAGCCTTGAGATAAATTTCAATTGAACGGACAATGGCTTTATCGTCATCGCAGACAAGAACATTGTACATTGCAATCTCCTCCTTTCACGGTACGGTTTTATTGTAAAAGATAAAAATTAAAAGTGGTGACTATAATTATAACAGATTTATTACAATTTTGGAAGAACTCCGAGATTACCCATAATGGCAACTTCATTGTGTCGAAGGCACACTCCGTTAGCGTAAGCGACATCATTCGCCAAAGGTAAACATCATTTTGCAAACAAATCAAGGCGAAGCCTTGTATATCGTCAAAACGAAGTTTTGCATATCATCCGCAACTTGTTGCGGTATATCATCAAGCCGACAAAAATACACACCTTCGGTGTGATGATATACGCCGCATATATGCGGCGATAATATACAGCCCTGTTGGGCTGATGATATACCAAGCCTGTCGGCTTGGATAAAAAAATAACAAGCTTCATAAGAAGCTTGTTATTTTTGGTGACCCGGACGGGAATCGAACCCGTGTTACCGCCGTGAAAGGGCGGTGTCTTAACCGCTTGACCACCGGGCCTTATATATAAAAGAGGCGGATCGCGTTTCCTGCACTCTTTATTTTACCTGAGAAATGGTAGCGGCAGTGGGACTTGAACCTACGACCTTTCGGGTATGAACCGAACGCTCTAGCCAACTAAGCTATGCCGCCACATCTACGCCGCTGTTCACAACGCTTGCATATTATATTATACAAATTTCGATTTGTCAATACTTTTTTTCAATTTTTTTGAAAAATTTTTTCAGGGCATTTTTCAAGTCCTGAGCTCCTCAAAAAAACGGCTGAGAACATCGGCACATTCTTCCTGCATATAGCCACCGATTATCTGCACTGAATTGGCAAAGGGCATCTCACAAAGATTGCAGATACTACCCATAGCTCCGCCCTTTTCATCATATGCACCGTAAATCACTCTTTCAATTCTTGAAGCCATAATCGCACCCGTACACATCGGACAAGGCTCAAGGGTGACGTACATCTCACAGCCGTCAAGACGCCACGAGGAAAGAGCCTCACAGGCAGAGCTTATTGCCTCGGTTTCAGCGTGAGAAAGAACGTTCTTTTTTTCCTCTCTTCTATTATAACCCTCTGCAATGATTTTATCATTTTTTACTATAACCGCACCAACGGGAACCTCTCCCAGCTCAGCAGCCTTTTTTGAAAGAGCTATTGCTCTTTGCATAAATTCCTTTTTTATCATAATCCTTACCTCTCAGCCTCAGCTTATTTCGGTAATACCGATAATCGAGATAATTATAAAATAAACAACAGAAATAATCATCGAAGCCGAAGAGAAATAAGCCACGATCTTTTCTTTTGTCTCAAGCACACTTTCACCCTTATAAAGAGGTATATCTCTCGACTGTCTGTTAAAATAAACAACACAACCTACACCGCAGACGATAAGGCCGTAAATCAGAACGAACTGAAGCCACAGGCTTGTATCCTCACCCACAAGCTCAGGCAGATAATAAAAAGCCACCGAAAGAGCATTGTTGAGCATATGAATAATCACACCCGTCCACATTGTGCCTGTTTTAACAGAGAAATAGCCGAGTCCGAAAGCAGAAAGAAGTGCAAAAGGAATCTGACTGAAATTTCCGTGAATGAGAGCGAACACAACAGAGGACATAATAATGGCAAACTTATCACCGTAAAAGCGAAGATTTCCCATAACATAGCCGCGCATTGCAATTTCCTCAACGATGCCTGCAACAACCGCCATACGGATCATGCTAAGAAGAAAGCCTCCCGGTCCGTCAGGCATATTAAATTCAATATCCGACGGCTCATAGCCGAAGTTATTGAAAATCACCGAGATATAATTTGTAGCAATATTGGCACCCATACAACAGCCGACACCGCCTATAACCGCAGGGAGCATCATTGAATTTCTGTAAGGTCCGCCAAGATAAAACACTCTTTGAGAATGAGAGCAGGCGTTCATTTTCTTACCTACTGCCACAAAAGGCAAAAGCAAGGCAATAACCGTAAACAGAATGTCAAAGCCTGTTGAAAAAACTCCGTCGTTGAGATATTTATCTCTGAGACCGAACACACTCAGCGCAGTAACAAGAGCATTCTGAGCAAGTATGTTAAGCATAATTGCCACACCTGTATAAAAGCCGACTTTTTTAAGGTCGGCTTTTTCTTGTTGCTTTTTAAATAAAATTTCCGGAGAAAATCCTGAATACCAATTATTGAAGTTATTCATCAGTTTACCTCTGTGTCGTCTGCTTCTTCAACAACTCTTTTTGCCGTTGTCTGTGATGCCTCAACACCCTCTGTGCTTGTGGGCATAAACATAATTTTAAAGGTCATAAGCATAAGTCTGAGATCCTCAAGAAGAGACTGGTTTGCAATATACATAAGGTCCATCTGAACCTTGTCGTAGGGAGGAGTGTTGTACTTTCCGTAAACCTGAGCATAGCCTGTAAGGCCGGCCTTGACCTGAAGTCTCAAAGCAAACTCAGGCATATCCTTTTCGTACTGCTCGGCAATTTCAGGTCTTTCGGGTCTCGGGCCTACAAAGGACATATCACCCTTGAGGATGTTGAAAAGCTGAGGAAGCTCATCAAGTCTCGTTGCTCTTATGAATTTACCTACAGGAGTGATTCTGCTGTCACCCTCAGTTGCAAGACGTGCAACACCGTCCTTTTCCGCATCCTGAATCATGCTTCTGAATTTCATTACCTCAAACTTTTTTCCGTTTGTTGTAAGTCTGGTTTGCTTGTAAAGTGCAGGACCGCCGTCATAAAGCTTGATTGCGATTGCAGTACCGATTGTAAAGGGTGCAGAAATAACAATTGCAATAAGTGAAAGAAGAATATCAAAAAATCTCTTTACAACAACATAGATAAGTGTAGCGTCACTTCTCTTGCAACGGTAAACAGGCACATTAAGCAGCTGAATTGTTCTTCCGCCACGAATGATTGTATCGGAAATCTTGGGCTTGACATAAGCCACCTTACCCTTGGCAATACAATACTTCACAACCTCGTTACGGTAATCCGAAGGTACACCGCAGAGAAAGACTGCATCCACTGATTTGATCTGTTCGTAAAGCTCTCTGAGAGGAGTCTTATCACAGTTAAAGGTCTTAAGCACGGTAAAACGCTTATCCATGCTTCTGATACCCTTAAGAGAAAGATAAGAATCAACGTTACCGAAAACAACCACAGTTTTTTTCGGCTGATGTATTTTGAAGTAAAGGTAATCCGCAAGCACGCACCACAAGGCACCTATCACGGAATAAACAATAAAGGCAATCACAAAAGGCCAGACCGACACAAGACGGTAACTAAGCAGGGAAAAGATAACATAACATATACCCTGCAGGAAGCCTACTGCAATTATCTGTGAGAAAACGAGATCACCCACCGGTGACGTTCCAACAAGAAAGCCTCCGTACACCTTCACAAAAGCGACATAAATAGCAATAATAAGAGCACCCATAAGATAGTTACCCAGACGGAAGAAGGGTGTGGGAATAAAGGGGTTATAATATTTAACCCATCCTATATATAAGCTACCCGAAAAAAGTCCGATTATGAACAGCTTCATTAAATAGAGAACTATCTTCTCCTTCTGATTACTTGTTTTTGTGTTTTTCATAATTGTTACATCCTTAACCAAATACGTATTTTATAATATTCCGATTTTGAAAGCTCAGTTAAATTTTACATATATAGAGTATATTATCACAAAAGAATTCCAATGTAAAGAGAAAAGACCTCACAATATGAAAATTCGTACACGGGATAAAAAAACGACAAGCACAAAAGTAACAACGACAAGGCTCGATACCTTGTCGTTGTTTTATAACTATTCAAATAATATTTTTAATTTGCTTTTGTGCGTTCCTGTGCCGATATCACCGATCAGATCAGTATGTGAATTCCCACACTTCATCAAGATTACCTTCGAATTCTGCCTTACCTTCAGCAAAAGCAATCTTAGCTGTTCCGTCACCCTTCATAGGCATCTTGTTTACAAACTTGATAACCTGACCTGCAGGGTTAACAGTAACCTCAACAGTTGAACCGGGATAGCTCATGTTCGCATCAATAATCTGAGCACCTGAAGGAAGATCATCATTAAAGCTCATAACATTGAGATAACCGATAGCTTTTGAGTTGTGAGCAGGAATAGGATTTGAACCTGTTGTTGATTCTGCAACAAGTACAACGCTGTAAACAATATTTTCACCCTGCTTTGTTGCAGTCGCACTTGCAACTCCGTCAGCAGTGAGAGTGAAATCCTTTGTTACATCGTTTGAAGGAGGAATAGCTTCCTTGATGGGCTTTGTTGTTCCGTCAGGATAAGTAGCAATACCGCCTGAAACAGTGATGGTCTGATCAACAGGCTCACCTACAAGGCTACTGATGATGCTATTAACAAGACTTCTGAGACTTTCAACAGAAAGTGCAGTAAGGTTAACAGTAACATTTTCTGTCTTACGTGCAGTCATATTCTGCTCGCTCTTAACCTTATTCACAGCTTCAGCAACCTTTGCAACGATCTGTTCCTTTGTAAGAGTTGAAACATCAACTGTATCGCCTGCAGGAGCTGTGGGTGCAGCTGTTGTTGATTCAGCAGGAGCTGCAGGAGTAGTGGTTACAACGCCACCGGGAACAGCATCAGCACCGGGAGTAACGGGAGCTGCTGTCTGAGTTGTAGGCTGTGTTGTGGTTGTGTTGTCTGCGACAGTAGCAGCAGTTGTTGTGTTACCTGCATCGGCAGCAATCTTTTTCTTTTCACGGATTGAACCGATTTCGATACCCATAAGTAAAATCCATACTGCAAGCACTACAGCAATTATTGCCTTAACTTCTTTTTTCATTTGTCATATCTCCTTTTCATACGAAGAAATATAAAAACTGCTTTCACCCAGTTTATATTTTTAATATACATTTATTAATACAATACTCAAAATCAAACACTTTGTCAAGAAGATAACAAAAAATTTACATTAATTACTCCATTTTTTTATTTCTTTTCTTTCAATTTATATTTTATCAAAAGCTCAGAATATGACTTTTTTCACCACTACAGCAGTTGTATTATTATCTTTGCGCCTTTTTTCCTTATTGCCGAAACACACTGCAACAAAGCTTCTAACAAAATAACCAAATGACAGCGCATGTTTTTAATCAAAATGTTACATTTTCACAAATTCTATTGAATTTTCTTTTTGTTAGTGCTATTATGTTATATGTATAAAAATCATTACTCAAAGGGGTGTTTAAATGGCTGAGAAAAAAATCCTTGGCGATGATGTTGCTCTTTACCTTTTCCATCAGGGCAACAACATGAAGGCCTATGAGTACATGGGCTGCCACAAGGTAAAAGGCGAAAAAAATCTTTTCTCCTTCCGCGTATGGGCTCCTCATGCAAAATCGGTAAGCGTTATCGGCTCCTTTAACAATTGGGACGAAAACGCAGGTGTAATGACAAGAATCAACGACGCAGGCATGTGGGAATGTTACCTTCCCGATGTAAAGCTTTACGATGCCTATAAGTTCCTTGTCACCGCAGCCGACGGTAAAAAGACAGCAAAGGCTGACCCTTATGCATTTCACACCGAAACAAGACCCGGCACAGCATCAAAATATTTTGAGCTTGACGGCTACAAATGGGGCGACGAAAAATGGCATAAAGCCAAAGAAACAATAAATGTTTATGCCTCACCAATGAACATTTATGAGGTTCACGCAGGCTCGTGGAAGCTTCACGAGGACGGCAACCCCTACACCTACCGTGACCTTGCAGATGAGCTTGTTCCTTATGTAAAGGATATGGGATATACCCACATTGAATTCATGCCGCTTTCGGAATATCCCTTTGACGGCTCATGGGGATATCAGGTAACAGGCTACTTCTCTGCTACCTCACGCTTCGGCACTCCCCACGACTTTATGTATCTTATTGATACCTGCCATAAGAACGGAATCTCGGTAATTCTTGACTGGGTGCCTGCTCACTTCCCGAAGGACGAGCACGGACTTCGTATGTTTGACGGCGAGCCCTGCTATGAATACAAGGATCCTAAAAAGGGCGAGCACAAGGAATGGGGCACAATGGTATTCGACTTTGGCAGAAACGAGGTCATCTCCTTCCTTACAAGCTCGGCAGCCTTCTGGCTTGACAAATATCACATTGACGGACTTCGTGTTGATGCCGTTGCATCAATGCTTTACCTTGACTACGGCAGAGAGGACGGACAGTGGATTGCAAACAAGAACGGCGGAAATGAAAACCTTGAAGCTGTTGAATTTTTCCGTAAGCTCAACAGCGGAATCTTCCGTGAGTTCACCAATCCTCTTATGATTGCCGAAGAAAGCACTGCATGGCCTCTTGTAACCAAGCCTGCAGACATCGGTGGTCTCGGCTTCAACTTCAAATGGAATATGGGCTGGATGAACGATGCTCTTCGTTACTTCTCAATGGACGGTCTTTCAAGAAAGTTCAACCATAACCTTCTGACCTTCTCATTCTTCTATGCTTTCTCGGAAAACTTCGTTCTTCCGATTTCTCACGACGAGGTTGTTCACGGCAAATGCTCACTCATCGGAAAGATGCCCGGTGAGTACGAGGATAAATTCAGAGGCATCCGCTCCTTCCTCGGTTACCTTATGGCTCATCCCGGCAAGAAGCTCACCTTTATGGGTCAGGAATTCGGTCAGTTTATCGAATGGAAATATGACAGCGGACTTGACTGGGTGCTTCTTGATTATGAAAAGCACCGTCAGCTCAAAAATTACGTAAAAAAGCTCAATCATATCTACCTTAAGAATCCTGCACTCTGGGAAATCGATTACAGCTGGGAAGGCTTCAAATGGCTTGTAAGCGATGACAACACAAACAGCGTGATCGCATTTTCAAGAAGAGACAGTCAGGGCGGTGAGGTTGTGGTTGTTGCAAACTTCACTCCCGTAACAAGAGAGAAGTACTCCTTCGGTGTTGAGCGTGAAGGCACCTACGAGGTAATCCTCAACTCCGATGACATTGAATTCGGCGGTGAAGGCAAGGGCACAAAAACAAAGGCTACTTCAAAGAAAAAAGGAATGCACGGCTTTGATAACAGTATTACTGTTGATATCCCCGGTCTCTCCTTCATTCTTCTGAAATACAAACCCAAGGCAACAAAAAAATCATCAAAAACAATTAATCAAAAATAAATAACAGGAGGAATTTTTATGCTCAAGAAAACAGAATGTCTTGCAATGCTTCTTGCAGGCGGGCAAGGCAGCAGACTTGGTATTCTTACCAAAAACATCGCAAAACCGGCAGTTCCTTACGGCGGTAAGTACCGCATCATCGACTTCCCTCTTTCAAACTGTATCAATTCAGGCATTGAAACAGTAGGCGTGCTCACTCAGTATCAGCCTCTCGAGCTCAATGATTACATTGGCAACGGACAGCCCTGGGATCTCGACAGAGCCTTCGGCGGCGTTCACATTCTTTCACCCTATCAGCAGATCAAGGGCACAGAATGGTATAAGGGTACTGCTAACGCTATTTATCAGAACATCAACTTCATCGACAGATACAATCCCGAATATGTAGCAGTTCTTTCCGGTGACCATATCTATAAGATGGATTACAACAAGATGCTCAAGTACCACAAGGAAAAGGGTGCAGCCTGCACAATTGCAATGCTCGAAGTACCCTGGGAAGAAGCATCGCGCTTCGGCCTTATGTTCGTAAACGACGACGGCTCAATCACAGACTTTGAAGAAAAGCCGAAGAATCCCAGAAGCAACAAGGCTTCAATGGGCGTTTACATCTTCACCTGGAGCAAGCTTCGCCAGTACCTTATCGACGACGAGGCTGATCCCGAATCACACAACGACTTCGGTCACAACGTAATCCCCGCAATGCATCAGAACGGCGAAAAGATGTTCGCATACAAATTCGACGGCTACTGGAAGGACGTTGGTACAATCGAAAGCCTCTGGGAAGCTAACCTTGACCTTCTCAATCC
Organism: Acutalibacteraceae bacterium; assembly: GCA_045612205.1. Classification (GTDB taxonomy): domain Bacteria; phylum Bacillota; class Clostridia; order Oscillospirales; family Acutalibacteraceae; genus UBA6857. The sequence goes on from JAZKYQ010000015.1 coordinate 19,482, forward strand.
CAAGGTTGACCTTGACCTTTCCGACGACAGCTGGAAGATTTACTCACGCAATCCCATTGCTCCTCCTCACTTTGTTGCAAAAACTGCAAAGCTTGAAAACTCAATGGTTGGTGAAGGCTGTTACATCGCAGGTGAGGTTGATTACTCAATCCTCTTCTCAAATGTGACAATCGAAGAAGGCGCAACAGTAAAATATTCAATCATTATGCCCGGCACAACAATCAAGAAGGGTGCAGTTGTTGAATATGCAATGATAGCCGAAAACGCAGTTATCGAAGAAGATGCTCACATCGGTGAAAGCCCCGAGGAAATTGACAACCTTGAAAACTGGGGTGTTACCGTTATCGGTGAAAAGGTTACTATCGGCAAGGGTGTCGAAGTAAAAGCAAAAGAAATGATCGACGAAGATATAAAGGGGGTTAAATAATGGCTGCTTCAAATGTACTCGGTATTATTTATTCAAACGCTTATGACTCTCGTTTAAGTGAGCTTACAAGCGTACGTACCATGGGCTCTGTTCCCTTTGCAGGCAGATACAGACTCATCGACTTTGTTCTTTCAAGCATGGTAAATAGCGGAATCGGCAAGGTCGGTGTAAGCACAAAGGCTAACTATCAGTCACTTATGGATCATCTCGGCTCCGGTAAGCCCTGGGACCTTTCAAGGAAAAGAGACGGCATCACATTCCTTCCTCCCTTCAACGGTGAAATTTATGAAAACCGTCTCAGCGCTCTTGAAGCTATGCTCCCCTACATCTCAAAGTCAACCAATGAATATGTTCTTATGGCTGACTGCAATGTAGTTTGCAACCTCGATTACAATGAAATCATTGACGGCCACATCAAGAGTGGTGCAGACATCACCGTTGCTTACAAAAGAGGCATTGCTCCCAAGCTCAGCCATGTTATGACATTTGAATTTGCTGAATGCGGCAGAATTTCATCAGTAAAGGTCGGCGAAAGCACCGATACAGCCTGCGATTACTCTCTTAACATCATCGTTATGAGCAGAGTTCTTCTTGAAAGACTTCTTCGCAGTGCTCAGGTTATGGGCGCAAAGAACTTTGAGAGAGATATCATCGCAGCTAACATTGAAGCTCTCGACATCAGAGGTCACAAGATCGACACCTACGCAAAGGTTATCGATTCACTCCAGAGCTATTACGACATCAGCATGGAGCTTCTTTCAGGCGAATACAGAGATCTCTTCAATCCCGAAAATCCCGTTTACACAAAGGTAAGAGACGATATGCCCGCTATCTACGGCATCTGCTCAAACGCAACAAACTCTCTTATTGCTGACGGATGTATCATCAAGGGTACAGTTGAAAACTCAATTCTCTTCAGAGGTGTTCATGTTGCAGAAGGTGCAGTTGTTAAAAACGCAATCGTTATGCAGGACAGCTTCATCAGTGCAAATGCAAAGGTAAACTGCGCAATTCTTGACAAAGATGTTGTTATCAAGCCGGGCAGAGAAATCAGCGGCGCTGAAACTTATCCCATTTACATCGGCAAGGGAATTACAGTTTAATTCGGAATGCGGAATTCGGAATGCGGAATCGCGCCTGACAAACGCGTATAATCCATACGGATTCCGCCCTGTAACAAATTATGAAAAATACAAACGTTATCGTTGAAAAGAGCAAAAGATTTGCATTAAGAATAATAAAGTTATATGTGTATCTCAAATCCGAAAAACAAGAGTTCATTTTATCAAAACAACTCCTCAGAAGCGGAACAAGTATCGGTGCAAACATACGCGAAGCAACACGTGCTGAAAGCAAATCGGATTTTTATCACAAACTCAACATTTCTTTAAAAGAAGCTGAAGAATCGGCTTATTGGCTCGAATTACTCAATGAAAGTGATTTCATAACAGAACCTCAATTTAAAAGCGTTTATCAGGATTGCAATGAAATTATAAGCCTTTTGGTTTCGATAACAAAAAATCAAAAACAAATCAGCCTTTCGGACACAAGGAACCTATGAATTCGTATCAATTCCGAATTCCGAATTCCGAATTCCGAATTGCGCAAATGTTGCGAAAGGAACAACTAAACTATGAAAGTATTATACGTAGCAAGTGAGGCACTGCCCTTTATGGCCAGTGGCGGCTTGGGTGACGTTGCAGGTTCTCTTCCTCAGGCACTTCGCAAGAGACTCATCGGTTGCCGAGTTGTTATGCCTCTTTATGACACAATCAAGCAGGAATGGAAGGACAAGATGACCTTCATTACTAACATTTCTGTTCCCGTAGCCTGGAGAAGACAGTACTGCGGTATCTTCCAGGCAAAGCACGAGGGTGTAATCTATTATCTTATCGACAATCAGTACTATTTCAAGAGAGATACAATCTACGGCCACTATGACGACGCTGAACGCTTCACCTTCTTCTCACGTGCCGTTCTTGAAATTCTCCCCGTTGTTGACTTCAAGCCCGACATCATTCACTGTAATGACTGGCAGTCAGCTCTTACACCTGTTTTCTATTCAACCTTCTACAGCAAGGATCCCTGGTATCAGGGCATCAAGACTGTTTTCACCATTCACAACATTCAGTATCAGGGCACCTACGGTATGGAGCTTGTTAACGATGTTATCGGCCTCAACCCTGCTGACACCGAAATCGTTGAATATGACGGTGACGTAAACTTCATGAAGGGTGCTATCGAATGTGCTAACAAGGTCACAACTGTTTCACCCTCTTATGCAAACGAAATTCTCGATCCCTGGTACAGCCACGGACTCGACACAATCCTTCGTGACCGTCAGTGGAAGCTTCAGGGCATCCTCAACGGTATCGACACAATCAACTACGACCCCGAAACCGATGCAAGCATTGTCCGCAACTACACCGTCAAGGACGTTAAGGAAGGCAAGGCAGAAAACAAGCGTCAGCTTCAGGAGAACATGGGACTTCCTCAGAGAGCAGACGTACCCGTTATCGGTCTTGTTTCACGTCTTGTTTCTCACAAGGGTCTTGATCTTATCAAGGGCATTCTTGACGAGCTTCTTTACACAACAGATGTTCAGGTTGCCGTTGTAGGCTCAGGTGACTGGCAATATGAAAACTTCTTCAAGGAAATGGCTAACAAATATCCCGATAAGCTTGCAGTAAGAATCGGATTTGTTCCCTCACTCGCAAGAAAGATTTATGCCGGCGCAGACCTCTTCCTTATGCCCTCAAAGAGTGAGCCCTGCGGTCTTTCACAGATGGTTGCTCTTCGTT
>JAZKYQ010000016.1:0-59521 GCA_045612205.1 Acutalibacteraceae bacterium
AAGTGAATCTAAACTTACTATCTCGCCATCGTTTCTGTTTTGTCCTGTTCGCTTTTCTTCTAACATTTTCATCACCATATACATTATACCACATATATGACAAAAAGCCCAGCTTTCGCTGGACTTTTTCGACAGTCTGAATCCGTGGCTAAGCCACGGATTTTTTAGTAGTAAGTAGTGAGTAGTAAGTAGGATTTGGTACGAACTCTTTCCGTCACGACTTCGTCGAGCCATCTTTCGCACATAGGAAGGCTTTGATGGGAGAGAGCTGGCAATGCGAAGCATTGGCGGAGAGGGTTCCTTACTACTCATTACTTACTACTTACTACTAAAAAAAGACACCCGAAGGTGTCTTTTCCTTATTTCTTGAACTGTTTTTTAAGTCTCATTTCCTTTGAAAGGATTGCTTTTCTGAGTCTGAGTGAGGTGGGTGTAACCTCGAGAAGCTCGTCGTCCTTGATGAATTCCATACACTGCTCAAGGGAAAGGTTTGTGGGAGGAACAAGTCTGAGAGCATCATCGGAGCCTGAAGCACGGGTGTTTGTAAGGTGCTTCTGCTTGCAGACATTACATACAACGTCCTCGCTCTTTGCGCATTCGCCGACAATCATACCCTCATAAACGGGAACGCCTGCACCGATGAAGAGTCTGCCTCTGTCCTGGGTGTTGAAAAGGCCGTAAGCGGAGCTTTCGCCTGTTTCGTGAACAACGATGGAGCCACGCTCTCTTGTCACGATATCGCCCTTATAAGGCTCATATCCTGCGAAAAGCTGATTCATAATGCCGTTGCCGTTGGTGTCGGTCATAAACTCACTGCGGTAACCGATAAGACCTCTTGCGGGAATTCTGAACTCAAGGTGAGTTGAGCCGCCGTCACGGGTGCCCATATTTTCAAGCTCACCCTTTCTTGAGCAGATCTTTTCAATAACTGCACCTGCATACTGATCGGGAACTTCAACAATAAGAAGCTCGATAGGCTCAAGAGTCTGTCCGTTTTCGTCGTGCTTGAGGATAACCTTGGGACGTGAAACGGAGAATTCATAGCCCTGACGACGCATTGTTTCAATGAGGATTGAAAGGTGAAGCTCACCTCTGCCGCTTACCTTGAAGGCATCGGTGGTTTCGGTTTCCTCAACACGCATACTCACATTGGTTTCAACCTCTTTAAAAAGGCGGTCACGGAGGTTTCTTGAGGTGACGAACTTACCTTCCTTACCTGCGAAGGGGCTGTTATTAACAATGAAATTCATTGAAATTGTGGGCTCGTCAATTTTTACAAAGGGGAGAGGCCCAACATTGTCGGGGTCGCAGGCGGTTTCACCGATGTTAAGCTCTGCGATACCTGAAACACAGATAAGGTCGCCCATTTTTGCACTTTCAACTTCAACTCTCTTAAGACCTTCAAACTGATAAAGGCGTGAGATTCTTACATTTCTTCTGTCACCATCGTTGTTGCAAAGAACAACTGCCTGACCCTGCTTTACAGAGCCTCTTTCGACTCTGCCGATACCGATTCTGCCGATATAATCATCATAGTCAAGGGAGGAGAAAAGAATCTGAGTCGGTCCGTTGATGTCGCCCTCGGGAGCTGAAATATTTTCAAGAATTGCATCAAGGAGAGGTCTCATATCACCTTCACGAACGCTGTCGTCAAGGGATGCATAGCCGTCTCTTGCGGAAGCATAAACAACGGGGAATTCAAGCTGATCGTCGTCAGCGCCAAGCTCAATGAAAAGGTCAAGCACTTCATCGATAACCTCTGCAGGTCTTGCACCGGGACGGTCAATCTTATTTACAACAACAAGAACCTTCTTTTTAAGGCCTAGAGCCTTTTTGAGAACGAATCTTGTCTGGGGCATACAGCCCTCAAAGGCGTCAACAAGAAGAAGCACGCCGTCGACCATCATAAGGATACGCTCGACCTCTCCGCCGAAGTCAGCGTGACCCGGAGTGTCAACGATGTTGATTTTTGTGTTGTTATAGTGGATAGCGGTATTTTTTGAAAGGATGGTGATACCTCTTTCTCTTTCAAGGTCGTTTGAGTCCATAACGCGGTCTGCAACCTGCTCGTTTGCACGGAAGGTGCCTGCCTGCTTGAGCATTTCGTCAACCATTGTTGTTTTGCCGTGGTCAACGTGAGCGATAATTGCAACGTTTCTTATATCGTTTCTCTTTTCCATTGTCTCACCTTTTCTTATTTATTAACTGAAATATTTTACCACTCTTTGTGCGTTTTGGCAAGTTGAAATTGCACAGTTGCATCTGTTACTTTTTGTTAAAAACAAACAAAAAACCTTCTGCAGCTTAATACAGAAGGCTCTTTATTTTATGTTATTCTGCTTTAACTGCTTCAACTTCGGGAGCTTCTTCATTTTCTGCACCGAGAGTCTGAAGCGGAAGGGTATCGATGTCGGTGATTTTCTCGCTTTTAGGGATGAGAGTGTAAACGGTCATTGCGATAACTGCTACAGATGCGGCAAATTTTGCGATTTTAACGTACTTCTGGATTTTTTTGATGCTGTCCTTCATTTTCATTTCTCCTTAATCATCTAATGTGATGGTGTAACCGCATTCCTTGAAATATCTCACAAGAAAGGCCTTGTTTCTGTCCTTTGCGAGCCACAGGGTGGATACCTTTCCTGTTTTGAGGATTTCGGAAAGAAGTTCCTTGTTTCTGTTGACCCAGGACCTGTATTCAATATCGGGCATGAAAATAACATTTCCGCCTTTTTCGCTCATAAAATCAACTCCGTTAAGCTGTTGTGTGTTCTGAAGAATTATTGACTCTTACATTATATTATATTCACGGGGGAAATATCAATAGGAAAAAGAAAAAAACCACAGCCTTTGCTGTGGTTTATGTCGGCATCGCCTTATCTTCCCGGGCCGCTTCCAGCCAAGTATTGTCAGCACTGATGAGCTTAACTTCTGTGTTCGGGATGGGAACAGGTGGACCCTCATCGCTAAAAACACCGACTCGTGTGTGGGTTTCTTTCCACTCAACGAAAGCTATTATATAACAACGGAATCAATTTGTCAATACTTTTTTGCAACTTTTTTTAATTTTTTTCAAAAAAGTTTTTTAGCTGATATTTTTGTATAAAAAGGAAAAAATCCTCCCCCTTAAAGGGGAGGCGGCAAAATTGAAAATTTTGACTAAGGGGTTACTCTTGCCGTTTAATAAATTTCCCTCAGATCTTTTATCTTCTTTTTATAAAGCGCTATGCAGCTTACAACATCGGCAATGCAGAACAAGACAAGAAAAATCGGGGTGAAATCATTAATAAAAAGCTCTTGATTCTTTTTGTTTATTTCCGCTTCATAGGTGATAACGGCAAAGGAGCCGTCTTCATCATCGTATCTATAGTAATGCACGGCTTCATTGCGCCAGATGAATTTAAGAATCTCTTCGTCATCGTAGCCTGAGACGGTTTCTGTTATGTAAGACTCCTGTTTTTCGGGTATCACCTGAACAGGTGAGGAAACAGTTTCATCGTTCCAGCCGGGAGTGAGCATTATTGTAGGCGGCTCGGTGGTGGCATATACTCCGTCTATGCGATAGGCATCCTTTGGCTTTTCTGCAGGTGTTTCCATATAAGCCTTGAATTCTTCTGCGTTGTTGAAGATTATTTCCTTTGCTGACGGATGATAAATTTCCTCGGTGAAGAACAGAACGGAAAATGTCACACCGATGGTTGATACAAGACAGACGCTGATATATCTGATAAGAAGCTGCTGAATGTCATTTTTGTAAAGATAACCTTTTTTTATAAGAATTCTCGTTGCAAAAAGTCTTGCTACAGCAACGAATGCAACGGCGATGAGCACATTAGCAATAACAGGCAAAATATCTACACTTGCGACGGCGGCAGGAAAGGCACAGAACACGAGAAATATATTATTGTATGAAATACGGTTTGCTTTATACAGATGCTCTCTTTCCTTGATGTCGTTGCATTTCTCGGGCAAAAGCTCCTTTGAAAAGAGGAATCTTGCACCGATTGTAAAGCCGAGAGAAATCACAATTGTCCACAAAGAGCCGAAAAGAGCGAGTTTATTTTTCCCTGTGGCTTTTTGTATTGAAAAGGAGGAGAGACGGGGCTGCTAAGGGGCTTTTTCTCACCCTTGAGAAGCTCATCAACGGTCACTCCGAGCAATTCTGCAAGCTCGGGCAGAAGTGAAATATCAGGTGAAGTTTCGTCACATTCCCAATGGCTGACGGTTTTGTCCGAAACATTGAGAAGCTCCGCAAGCTGCTTTTGAGTGAGGTGTTTTTCTTTTCTTAAAAAGGCAATGAAGGTGCCAAGACTTTTCTTTTCCATAAGCAAGCCTTCCTTTCGTTTGTTTGTGCCTTAATTATATAATCTGTTCTTCTTCAAGTCCACCCGACAGGTGTAGAAACCACTCTCAATTTGCGAGAGTGGTCAAAATTGCGTCGCAGATCCACAATATTTCATTGAATTACAGTTCAATCTGTAATTCGACGGGGCAATGGTCTGAGCCGAAAATTTCGGGATGAATTTTTGAATCGATTATCTTTTCCTTTATGTCACTTGATACTACAAAATAGTCTATACGCCAGCCTGCGTTCTTTTCTCTTGCTTTGAAGCGGTAGCTCCACCAGGAGTAAGCACCCTCAGTGTCGGGGTAAAGATAACGGAAGGAATCGGTAAAGCCTGCCTCGAGTAAGCGTGAGAATTTGTCACGCTCTTCGTCGGAAAAGCCTGCGTTTCCGCGGTTGGATTTCGGGTTCTTAAGGTCAATCTCATTATGAGCGACGTTGAGGTCTCCGCAAATTATAACAGGCTTGGTTTTGTTAAGGGAAACAAGGTAATCTCTGAAGCAGTCCTCCCAGTCCATACGGTAGTCGAGACGCTTGAGTCCGTCCTGGGCGTTGGGTGTGTAGCAGGTGACAAAGTAGAACTTCTCAAATTCGAGAGTGATAAGTCTGCCCTCGGTGTCGTGACGGGGAATGTCAAGACCGTAAAAAACGCTGACAGGCTCTTGCTTTGTGAAAATCGCAGTGCCTGAATAGCCCTTCTTTTCAGCATAGTTCCAGTACTGATGATATCCGGGGAGCTCAAGGTCAAGCTGACCCTGCTGCATTTTTGTTTCCTGAAGGCAGAAAATATCAGCATTAAGCTCCTTGAAGGAGTCAAGGAAGCCCTTGGTAACACAGGCTCTGATGCCGTTGACATTCCATGAAATCATTTTGAGCATATATTTTACCTCTTTTCTGAAAAAACAGTTAACATTTATGACTTAGAATAACACATTTTGTAAACTTTTTCAATATTATGCACTGATGTTGTTGACACAAGTGCGCTTTTACTTTATAATGGCTTTACATATTGGGATTTTGTCCCCTATTATAGTATTATATAATATATTAATTAAAAATAAACGGATATTCAGATATAACGAAAATATTGTTGAAGTGAGGTAATTTACTATGAAGAAAAGGATTATTGCATTGATATTATGCGCACTGGTGATTGCGACGTCGGCACCGATAACTCCCGTCGGCGAGCTTTTTACAGTGGAGGCGGTGGCTGTCAGTGTTGAAGCATTGCAGAGCGTCTTTGAGTCAGCTCCCACGGAGGATCAGTGGGCAGATTATGTCAACGGCTCTTCAATCAAGGGCCAGTATAATTATGCTGCGGCAATTCTCAAGAACCCGTCCTCCTACACACAGAACGAAATTGACGAGTGTGCAAATGACCTTCGTGCCGCGATAGATGCCCTTCAGCCCTATGCAACAGGAATCAGACTCAATAAGGATAATGTTGACCTTGCCGTAGGTAAGACAGCTCAGCTTTATGCAACTCTTCTTCCTTCAGGCTCGGGCGGTACAGTAAGATGGGAATCCTCACATTCAGCTTATGTTACCGTCAGCTCAACAGGTCTTGTTTCCGTAAACCGTTACACTTCAGAAAATGTTGTTATCAAGGCAACGGTAACCGGTAAGGGCGGTGCAGAGTACTCTGCAAGCTGTGCCGTAAGAGTTATCAACCCCGTTGCAGGTATCTCACTTAACAAAACCTCACTCAGCCTTTACGAAACAGAAACTCAGAAGCTTAAGACTACAACTGTCGGTATGGATGCAACTGCAGATCCCTCCGATGATGTTATTTACACATGGGACAGTAACGATGACAGTGTTGCCACTGTTGACGATGAAGGTAACGTAACAGGTCACAATGAAGGCGTATGTGTTATCACCGTAAGAGTAAGAAATATTTCCGATACGACTGTTTACACTGCCTCCTGCGCAGTAACCGTAAATAAGCTCGTTAACGTGCAGGCTCTTATTCCCGATTCAATTTCCTACATGATCAGCGGTCAGGAAAAGGATTTCGGTGTAGGTTTTATGCCCTCAAACGCAAGCATCAAAAGCCTCAGATGGTCAACCTCATCAAGCTCAATTCTTGAGGTTTCCGATCCTCGTGTCGAGGACGGGAAGGCTTATGTAACTCTTAAAGCAGGCAACGTAGGTGCCGCTAAGCTTACCTATATGGCAACAGACGGAAGCGGCATCAGCGGAGAAATCAGCGTTACCGTAAAGCCGAAAATCACAAAGCTTACTCTCAGCCACGAAAGCAAGGCTATCACATTAGGCAGCACAGATGAAAGACTTACTGCAACAATTGCTCCCTCGGATGCAGGCTATCAGGTTCTTGACTGGGCATCGAGCAATCAGAGAGTATGTAAGGTTGATTATAACGGCGTGCTCACTCCCGTAGCTCCCGGTGAATGTATTATCACGGTTTCCACAAAGGACGGAAGTAACATTCAGAAAACCTGTAAGGTCATTGTCTGCGAAAAGGCAAGCACAATTAAAATTACCGCTTCTCAGACAACGGTTGAAACCGGCAAAACAATAAGTCTTACAGCAAAGGTAACCACAACTGACGGCTATGTTTACAATGCAGCAAAGTGGTCAAGCTCAAATACAAGCATTGCAACCGTTGATCAGAACGGTGTTGTTACTGCCGTAAATCCCGGCTCGGTAGTAATCAAGGCAGAGGCAGTTGACGGCTCGGGCAAATACGACTCAGTTGTAATTAAGGTCATTCAGAAAATTACCGGTCTTTATCTCAGAGAGAGTATGACCGTTGCCGTAGGTAAGAGCTTTACTCTCACTCCCACAATCACCCCTTCAACCGCAACGGAAACAAGCCTTTCCTGGTCAACCTCAAACAGTGCCGTAGCTTCTGTAAATGCAGAAGGTCTTGTTACCACAAAGAGTGTCGGTACTGCAAAGATTACCTGTACAACAGCTGACGGAAAGATTTCCGCAAGCTGTACAATCAAGGTTGTAATTCCTGCAACGGGAATTACAGTAAGCTCCGACAGCGAAGAGCTCTGGAAGGGTAATGTTGTTCAGCTTGTTGCAATTGTAACTCCCTCAACTGCAACAGATAAGACTATCACCTGGACAAGCTCCAACACAAAGGTTGCAACAGTAACCTCCGACGGTCTTGTTACTGCAATTGCCGGCGGTGAATGTGTAATCACAGTTAAAAACAGCGCAGGACAGACAGATACCTGCCGTATTACGGTTTACGAGGACTGCACAGGCGTTGAGCTTGAAAGCAGTGTCAAGAGCATGTACGTCGGACAGAGCTACACAATGACTGCCAACGTAATTCCCTCAACTGCAACAAACAAAAAAGTAACATGGACTTCATCTGTTCCTTCTGTTGCAACAGTCAGCTCAACAGGCGTTATCAAGGCTCTCAAGCAGGGCTCAACAGTCATTACCGTAAAGACAGCCAACGGCTCATTTACTGCAAGCTGTACAGTTACCGTTCATGCAAAGGTGGGTGTAACGGGACTTACTCTTGACAGAAGATCAGTTACCGTGCCTATCGGTGTGATTGATCAGCTTATTGCAACTATCTCTCCCTCAAATGCAAGTGAAAAGGGTGTTACATGGTCCTGTGACAATACAAGCGTTCTTGCTTTTGATCAGAACGGACGCTTTTTGGGACGTAAGGCAGGTACTGCAATTCTTACAGCAACAAGTGTTGACGGACAGTACACAGATCAGTGCCGTGTCACAGTCACACAGCCCGTTACCGGTGTCAGAATCACCACAACGAGCGTAAAGCTTGCCGTAGGTAAATCAAAGTCTCTTACATGGACCGTTTATCCCGAGGATGCAACAAATAAGAGCGTAAAATGGAAATCCTCAGATACAACAGTTGCAACCGTTTCCTCCTCAGGTGTTGTAACTGCAAAGAAGGCAGGCTCAACCGTTATCAGTGTCACAACCGTTGACGGCTCTTACACTTCAACCTGTAACTTTACAATCTATGTTCCTGTAACAGGCGTTTCAATGAATAAAACCGCATATTATCTTGCCAAGGGTAAAACCTTCCTTCTTTCTGCGGTTATTTCACCCTCAAATGCAACAAATAAGGCAGTTTCCTGGGTGTCAAGCAACACTTCAATTGTAAAGGTCAATGAATCAGGTCAGGTTACCGGTGTCGGAAAGGGTATTGCAACAGTTACCTGTACAACGGCTGACGGTGCTTACAAGACAAGCTGTAAAATCAGAGTATATCAGGTTGTTGAAAAGGTTACGCTTGATGTTGCTTCCGTAAGCTTCGATGTAGGAAAGTCAAAGACACTTACTGCTAAATTCTCACCCTCAACAGCAGACTTCCAGACAGTTACCTGGTCAAGCTCAAACAAAAAGATTGCTACCGTTGACGCAGACGGTGTTGTAAAGGGTGTTTCTGCAGGTACAGTTACAATTACTGCCACCTCAAAGGACAAAAATGCAAAGGCAACCTGTAAGGTAACCGTTATTCAGCCTGCAACAGGTGTGAAGCTTGACAGAACCTCAGGCTATGTAAGAATCGGTCAGGTCGGCGTAATCAAGGCAACGGTTCTTCCTTCAAACGCAACAAATCAGAAGGTGACCTGGACTTCAAGCGATAAGACAAGAGCCACAGTAAGTGCTGACGGTGTTGTTACCGGTATTTCCCAGGGTTATGTCACAATTACTGCAAAGACTGCAAGCGGCGGACATACAGCCTCCTGTAAGATTCTTGTTGTAAAGAGCGTAACAGGTGTCAAGCTTGACAAGGCTTCCGTAACAATCAATGTCGGCAAGACATCTACCATCACACCCACGGTTTATCCCAAGGATGCAACCGTAAAGACCGTTTATTGGACTTCAAGCAACTATGACGTTGCAAATGTAGATACAACAGGTAAGGTTATTGCAAAGGCTCCCGGTTATGCAGTTATCACTGCAAAAACAAAGGACGGCTCCTTTACTGCAAAAACAGAGGTTCTTGTAATTCAGCCTGTCACAAGTGTCAAGCTCAACAAGACCGCAGCTTACCTCAATCTTAACGCATCGATGACTCTTGTTCCGACAATCAGTCCCACCAATGCTTCAATCAAATCAGTTACCTGGACCTCAAGCGATCCCTCAATCGCAACGGTTTCTTCCTCAGGTGTTGTCACCGGTATCAAGAAGGGTACAGTAACAATTACCTGTAAAACAACAAACAGCGCCAAGACAGCTACCTGTAAGGTCTCGGTTGTAAAGAGGGTTACAGGTGTAAGCATGGATAAGGAAGATGTTATTCTTTACTTCGGACGTGCGTTGAGTCTGAATGCAACGGTTTATCCGCTTGATGCTTCCGTTAAGGATGTAACCTTCTCATCCTCTGACAGCAATATCGCTTCTGTAAGTGAAAAGGGTGTTGTAACTCCCGTTAACACCGGTTCAACCTACATTGTTGCAACAACAAAGGACGGTGGCTATAAGGCTTACTGTAAGGTTAACGTCGGTAAGGCTCCCGAATCGGTGAAGCTCGGTACTTATGCAGCTACAATGCAGGCGGGTAAGACAGGTACACTGAAGTATTCCGTTTATCCCACCGATGCACGAAACAGAGTTGCAACCTTCACCTCAAGCAATCCCAATGTTGTAACCGTCACCTCAACGGGTGCCGTTACTGCAGTTGCAAGAGGTACTGCAAATATCACGGTTGCTGCTGAAAACGGTGTAAAGGCTGTGTGCAAGATTACTGTTACTCAGCCTGTAAAGGGAATTGAAATTTCAGCTCCTACCGCAGAGCTTTACACAGGAACAACACTTACTCTTTCAGCAAAGATTGTTCCCGATAATGCAAACAATCAGAACATCATCTGGTCAACCTCTGACAGCAGAATTGCCACCGTATCCTCAAAGGGTGTTGTAAGCGGTATAAAGGCAGGCGTTGTAACAATCACGGCAACAAGTGAGGACGGCTCCTACACTTCAAATTGTACCGTTACCGTAAAACAGCACGTAACTGCAATTGAGTTTGCCGAAAAAGAGCTCTTTATCAATAAGGGTGACGAAACAGACCTTCGTTTCAGTGTTCTTCCCTATGACGCAACTGATAAAGAGGTCACATTTGAAAGCTCTGACAGAAATATTGTTACCGTTACAAGTGACGGACATCTTATTGCAAACCTTGGCGGTCAGGCGGAAATTACCGTTACCTCAAAGGATAACGGCATTTCAGCAAAATGCTACGTAACAGTTCAGGAGCCTGCCGCAGGTGTTTCACTTGATATTAAAGAGAAAACAATCTTCGTAGGTGATAAGCTTACACTCGTTGCAACAGTTTCACCTGTCGACGCAACAAATAAGCTTGTAAGATGGTCCTCTGACAGCGCAATCGCTTCTGTTACCTCCGACGGTGTTGTTACTGCACTTAAGTCAGGTACCGCAGTAATTACAGCAACAACCGTTGACGGCGGACACACAGCAACCTGCAAGCTCACTCTTTTACAGAAGGCAACAAGCGTTACTGTTGACAAGACAGAAATCAAGTTCAACCGAGGCACAACCTATCAGCTCAATGCAACCGTTCTTCCCGAGGATTGCTACGATAAGTCCTATGAATGGTCAAGCGCTGATGAAGAGATCGCAACCGTTGACCAGACAGGTCTTGTTACAGGCATTGCTCCCGGTGAGGTTGAGCTTACCTGCGCAAGCAAGGAAAGCGGAGTGAAGACAACTGTCAAGGTGACAGTTCACGAGCCTGTTACAACAATCACCCTTGGTGAAAAGATTGATGTGCTCTACACTCCTCTTACTCATAAATTTACTGTAGCCGTTGCTCCCGAAAATGCTTCCGATAAGTCAGTAACATGGACCTCCTCTGATGAAAGCATTGCTTCTGTAAGTCAGGACGGTACAATAACTGCTCTTAAGAGTGGCGAAGTAACAATCACGGTTACAAGCAACGACACAGGTGTCAGTGATTTCTGTAAGCTTGATGTGCGCACAGGTGTTGAGGAAATCATAACCGAAAAGGATGAATACTCCTTCCATGAGGGCACAAGTATAGATATTCCTTACGCAATTAACCCTGAGGATGCATACGACAAGAACCTCACATTTGAAAGCAGTAATAAGGACGCCTTTACCGTTGACAGTCTCGGAAAGGTGACAGGTGTTCTTCTCGGTGAAGGTGAGCTTACAATCACTTCAATGCAGAATCCCGATGTAACAAAGACTGTTAAAATCAATGTCACAAGAGCGGTAACAGGCGTAGGTCTTGACATCGCTGAAAAGGCTGTATTCAACGGTGAGAGCTTTAAGCTTACTGAAACAGTTCTTCCTGAGGATGCTTCCGATAAGTCAGTTAAGTGGACAAGCTCTGACGAGAATGTTGCAACGGTTGATGAAAACGGTAATGTTACCGCAGTTGCAAGAGGCTTTGCAACAATCACCGCAAAGACAAATGACGGCGGATATGAAGCAGTCTGCGAGGTTGAAGTTATTCAGAAGGCTGAGGAAGTAGTATTCGGCAGTGAGGAATACACCGTCAAGGTAGGCACACCATTTACTCTTGACGTTCAGGTGCTTCCCGAAAACACAAACGACAAGACCCTTACATGGTCTTCCTCAGACGACAGCATAGCAACTGTTGAAAACGGAGTTATTACTCCTGTTAAGGCAGGTGAATGCACGGTTACTGCAAAATCTGCTGTGGACGGCGTTGAAAAGACAGTGAAGATTACAGTTATTCAGCTTGCAGAGGAAATCAGGTTCTTCTGCCGTATCCCTGATCTTTATATCGGAGAAAAGCTCAGAGTCTTTGCAACGGTTCTTCCTGAGGACACAACAGACAAGAGCCATACATGGTCATCATCCGATGAAAGCATTGCAACCGTTGATGAATACGGTGTAATTACCGCTGTTTCCGGCGGTCAGGTGCAGATTATTGCAACAAGCTGTGATGAGGGCGGTGTAAAGGGAATTATCAACCTTAATGTTGTTGAGGAAATCAACGGTATTGAGCTTGATGTAAATACTGCAAGGATTCCTGTAGGTCAAGAGCTTAGTCTTAAGGCTAAAGTTCTTCCTGCAGCAGCCTATGATAAAGCTGTCACCTTCTCGAGTGACAATGAAGAGGTTGCCGTTGTTGACGAAAACGGCAAGGTAACTGCTCTTAAAACAGGTAATGCGGTTATCAGCGCCACAACAGCTGACGGCAGGTTTACAGCAAAGGCTGAAATCAGCGTTGTCAAATATGCTGAAGAAATAAAGGTTTATAAAACAGAGTACAGTCTTAACTCAGGAGAGAAGGAAAAGGTGCAGTATGATGCGCTTCCTGATGATGCAACTGAGAAGGCTGTAGTCTGGAAATCCTCTGACGAAGCCGTGGCTACAGTCAGCGCTGAGGGTGTTATCACCGCAGTGGGTAAGGGCACGGCAAATATCACAGTTTCACTCAAGGATAACAGCGAGGTTTTTGCAACCGTAAATGTTATTGTTGACGGTGAGAGTGAGAATGTAACGGAATAAAAACTCAAACGGAAAAACCGGGAAAGAAGATGCATAAAATGAGCGAAAAATATCTTATTGTAGGCGCAGGAAGAAGCGGTATCTGTTCAGGTCAGCTTCTCAATGCTCTGGGAAAGGATTTTGTGATTTTTGACGGCAACGAAAGCCTTGATAAAAAGGCGGTTACCGAAAAAATCGGTTGTGACAGAGAGATTGAATTCATTCTCGGCACAGCGGAAAAAGAACAGCTTCAGAAAATAGATATCTGCGTGGCATCTCCCGGTGTTCCTCTTGAAACAGATATTATGCAGAAGGTGATTTCTGCAGGCATTCCTGTCTGGAGTGAAATCGAGCTTGCTTACCTTTACGATAAGGGTGAGATAATCGGTATCACCGGTACCAACGGTAAAACCACAACAACCTCACTTGTTTACGAAATTGTCAAGGCTCACAATGAGAACACCCTTCTTGTGGGCAACATCGAAATTCCTTACACGGGAAGAGTTCTTGACAGCGTCTGTGGCGGTGCAACCGTTGCGGAAATCAGCTCCTTCCAGCTTGAAACAATGATTACCTTCAAGCCCAAGGTCAGCGCAATTCTCAACATCACTCCCGACCACCTTGACAGACACAAGACAATGGAAAATTATGCTGATGTGAAAAAGAGCATTGCAAAAAATCAGACTGCTGACGAGTTCTGTGTTCTTAATTATGATGACGAGGCTTTAAGAGCCTTTGCAAAGGAATGCAGGAGTAAGGTGATTTTCTTCTCCTCAAAGGAAAAGCTCGACGACGGACTTTACTATGCTGACGGAAAGATTTACCTTGCAAAGGACGGTGTAAGTGAGCTTTTCGTTGACACCTGGGAGGTTAATCTTGTAGGTGTACATAACTTTGAAAACATTATGGCTGCCGTTGCTATGACAATGAGCTTCGGAGTTCCTCTTGACACAATCCGTGAGGTTGTAAAGAAGTTTGTTGCCGTTGAGCACAGAATCGAATATGTCACAACCAAAAACGGTGTGAAGTATTACAACGACTCTAAGGGAACAAACACCGATGCCGCAATCAAGGCAATTGATGCGATGCCCTCAAAGACAGTGCTTATCGCCGGCGGCTATGACAAAAAGAGTGAGTACGACGAATGGGTCAGCCGTTTCCCCGGCAAGGTGAGAAAGCTTGTTCTCATCGGTCAGACAAGGGAAAACATTGCCGCCGCCTGTGACAAAATCGGCTTTAAGGATTATGTTTTTGCCGAGGATCTCAAGGAAGCAGTTGAAATCTGCGGAAGAGAAGCTCTCGAAGGTGACTGCTGTCTTCTTTCACCTGCTTGTGCAAGCTGGGGTATGTTCAAAAATTATCAACAGCGTGGAGATATGTTCAAGGCATATGTCCGCGGAGAATAAGAAAAAAGCTTCCTCGTGATGAGGAAGCTTTTTTTAGTAGTCAGTAGTCAGGAACCCCTCAGTCTTTGCCTACTGCAAAGCCAGCTCCCCTTTCAGGGGAGCAAATTTTTTCTCCCCTGGAAGGGGAGGGGGACCGCGTCAGCGGTGGAGGGGTTTTACCTGTTTCGATTTTAACCTATTCCCTTCGCGGTAACAACATAAAAAATCAGCACGGACTTAATCCGCGCTGACTACTGACTACTGGCTGCTAACTACTTAAATTTCAGGCTTGAAGCAGGGCATAAACTCAAGCTTAAAGAGGTTTGCTCTGTGCTTTCTGTCGATGATTTCCTTCTTTTCCTTGTCCTCAATGTGACCTGTACGGATGTAAACGTCAAGCTCTGCATAGGTGAAGCCGAGGTTCTCCTCGTCGGTTTTTCCGCAAAGTCCGTCAATGGGAGTCTTTTCCACAAGCTCCGAGGGCAAGCCGAGAAGGTGACCGATTTGCTTTACCTCTGTAACTGTAAGAAAGCTCAGCGGTGAGAAATCACCTACGGAGTCACCGTAACGGGTTGAGTAGCCTACCCAGTCCTCAGAGAGATTGCAGGTGTTGCATACTCTGCCGTTAACTGACTGACTTACGGCATAAAGGGTGGACATTCTGATTCTCGGAGGAATGTTCTGTAAGGTCTGCGGTGTTGCCTCAATATCCTTGGGGAAGTTTCTGATGATTCCGTCAACAGCGTCCTTGACGTTGATTTCATAATGCTTTATGCCGAGATGATTTACAAGCATATAAGCCTTGTCAATGTCGTGCTGTTCACCCTGAGGCATAAGTACACCTATAACTCTGTCCTTTCCGAGAGCTTCAACACATAAGGCTGCCGCAATGGAGCTGTCCTTTCCACCGGAAATTCCCACAACAGCATTACAGCCCTTTCCGTTATTTTCAAAAAAATCCTGTATCCAATGTACGCATTCGTTTTTTATTTTAAGAGCATCAAACATCTGATTTTACCATCCTTTTCATTATATAATATATTATTCAATAACATTTATCTGACACATTTTCATTGTTGTGAGTGCCGCATTGTGGCTTTCGGGGGTCACTCCTGCACAGCAGGCTGCATCAACGCTTATTTCCGTTTCAGGGAAGCTTGCCTTAAGCAAAAGTGCGTTTGAAACAACGCAGATATCCGTGCAAAGTCCGATAAGCTCGATTACGATTTTTTCACCGCTATACTTTTCCTTTATATATAAGGGGAGGTCAGTTGAGCCGAAGGTCGGCTTTTCGATAGTATGGTATTCCTTTTTGCTGAGAGCCTGCTGAACCTTTTTGTCAAGTGCCCAGCCCTCGGTGCCTTTGATACAGTGAGGGACAGGTAGCTTTTTTCCCTCCTGAGTGTGCATATAGTTTTCTTCATGAGTGTCATAGGTGACAATGATATCTCCGTCAAAGCCTTCAATTTTCTTTGTGACATTGTCAACAATTGCCACAGCTTCCTGTGAGCCGAGAGCACCGTCAACAAAGTCCTTTTGCATATCCACGACAATGAGTATCTTTTTCATGCTTTTTCCTCCATGGAAATCTTTCTTATAACCGCATTATATAATATAGAAAAAGAAGTGTCAATCAGTGAAGGTTAAAAAGTAATTCTTTGTTAAGGGTCGGGCGTTGCTTTAAAGAATAATTTTTAAAAAACTATTAACTTTTTTCTTGACTTATTATACACGGATGTGGTATTATTTATTAGCAAAAATTAAAATTTATTAACGGAGGTAACAACCAATGAAAAACTTTATGAAAAAGTCACTTTCTGTTCTTCTTGCACTTATGATGCTTTCAGGCTCATTCATGTGCTTTGCAGTGGCAGAACTCAATCAGGATGCAGTTGATGCTCACTATGATCAGTACAAGAACTACGTTCTTCTCGGCGACAGCGTTGCAAGCGGTTACCGTGACGAAATGAGCGATAACGACGCTCATAACAACGATCTTTATATGGATTCAACCTACTGCAGATATGTAGGCTCCTATTCAGACGTTCTTGCAAATGCTATTATCGCTGACAAGTCAATGACTGCTCTTGCAGGCCCCGGCTTCAGAACAATTGAAATGCGTTACATGCTCGAAGACGACTATGCAAAAAACTGCGAGGATGAATATCTCTTCTGGCCCAGCCACCTTTATGTTTACGAGGATCAGGTTTGTGATTGCCACGGCGTGAACATGACACCCGGCTCCGAGCATTTCAGAGATATGTTCAAGACATCAATCGCAAATGCTGACCTTATCACTCTCGGTATCGGCGGTAACGACTGGGGTGCATACCTTGGCTGGGTGCTCAATCAGATTCTCGAAAAGGAAAATCCCGGCGGAAAGTATGCAGCTGAAGCTGCTGAAATCCTTAAGCAGCACGAGGTTATTGACCTTGAAACAATCGCAAAGCTTCTTGAGCTTGCACAGCTTGCAGGTGCTCTTCCCGAGCTTGTTCAGTCACTTCCCGAAACCCTTAACTACGGCCTTTCAAACTTCTACAAGAACTGGGATTTCATGATTCAGGATATCTATGATCTTAATCCCGACGTAACTCTTATGGTTGTAGGTATGAGCGATAACAGCCTCAAGGGTAAGAACTACGATTACGAAGGCGTACCCGGCACACCCGTTGTTGGTGACGAGATCCCCGAAGAAATTAAGCCCGCTCTTAAGATGGTTGTTGACTTCATTATGACAGTTGGTAACACTCCCATGATCGAAGGCGCAAAGAAGTTCGGCTACACATATGTTGATACAGACGGTGCAACATACGTTGAATCACATCCCGATGCTGACGGTCACGTTTTCATCGCTAACAAGATTATCGAAGCTCTTCCCAACAGAGAAATCTCAACAAAGTACAGCGATGTTACTCCCGGCCACAAGTACTATACATCAATCGAGTATGTAATTGCTAACGGCATTATGGAAGGTACATCAGAAACAACCTTTGCTCCCGATGCATACCTTACAGACGGTCAGCTTGCAGCTGCTATCAACGTTCTCAAGGGTTCAGACAACAAGACTGACAGCACAGAGGATGCTACTGCAATCCAGCTTGCAACAAGCCTTGTATCAGTTGGTGCAAAGAAGGGCATCGTTGGCTTCTTCAAGTCATTCACAGTTCTCTTCAAGATTATCTCAGCATACAACTTCAATGTTGCCGCAAAGGTAACAAGAGCTGAAGCTGCTTACTACATCAAGTCAGTTGCAGAGCTTTAATTGAATCATACGTTGCACAGGGTTCACGCCTTTGTGCAACGTTTTTTTATATTGTGATGCAGGTCTTTGTGTCTTTGAACAAATCAATTGTGGTGAAAATGTTACAAATGCATAAAAATATTGTGCAGTGCAAGAATTTTGTTGAAAATATAGAAAAGATATGCTATTATATACTTGCATATTATGCAAAAAGTCAAAAAGACTTAAAAGGAGATTTTTTATGAAAACCTCAAAAACAAAAAAATTATTATCAATCATTCTTGCGGTTCTGATGCTTGTTTCTTCAGTGCCTGCAACCGTATTTGCGGCTGAGGAGAGCTATCCTGTGATGATGGCTACAAATGCCTCAACAAGTAAGGGTTATTACGAGTATTATAATAAGATTCACACTGTTACTTTCCTTGATGAAATCGATGATGCTGCAATTAACGGGGCGCCTGAAGCCTGGGATATGTCAGCCAACGGTGACGGAAGCGTATGGGGCTGGGTGTATCTTAATGAAGAAGCAACTGCTGCCGCAGGTGAAAACCGTTATGATGCTTATCTTGCAGGTGAGGGTGGTGTTGCTGCTCATCCCGACTCAACTCACATGTTCTACCTGTTTCAGTCTCTTAAAGAAATCAAGGGTATGGAAAATTTACATACAGGCAATGTAAAAAAATTCTATATGTGGTTTGGTAACTGTGTTGAGCTTGAAACCGCAGATCTCAGCTGTCTTGATACCTCATCTGCAATTTCTTTGGAGCTTTGTTTTTTCGCTTGCTATAAGCTCAAAGAGATTTATGCAAGCTCATGGGATGTTTCTAATGTAACAACCTTAAAGGAAATGTTCAAAAGATGTTATGCTCTTGAAACTGCTGATCTTGGTGGCTGGAACACAAGTAATGTTACAAGCATGTACGGTGTTTTTGATATGTCACCTCATGCAGGCTCACCTAAATACAGTCTTAAAAATGTTAATCTCAGCGGTTGGAACACAAGCAATGTTACCACAATGGAAAATATGTTCAGAAACTGTGAAGCTCTCACAGAACTTGATCTGAGCAGCTTCAATACCGCTAAGGTAACAACTATGAGATTTATGTTCTATTACTGTAAGAACCTCAAGCATATTTACGCAGGCGAAGGCTGGACAACCGAGGCTATTGCCAATATCAATGACGGTATATTCAACTGTTGTTATGCTCTTATAGGGCAGACAGATGATCAGTCAAAAAATGAAGAAATATATGCCGATAAGCACCCTAGTGCATACTATCCTCCTGCAGCTGAATATGCAAAGTTCAGAGAAGAGGGCGGCTATATTGATGATGCAAGTCAGAAGCCTGTAACTCCTAAGTACACCGTTACCTACAGCTTCATCGGTGACATCATCCCCGAAGGTGTAACTGCTCCTGATGCTTCAACCCACGAAGAAGGCACAACTGTTACTGTTGCAGACAACGCTTCAGCGGAGCATTATATTTTCTCTGGCTGGACAACAGAGAATGCCGAGGTTGTTAACGGTGAATTCGTAATCAACAATGATGTACACTTTGTAGGCTCATGGACGAAGCTTTACAAGGTTGAATACAAATATGACGAAAATTATCCCGTACCCGACGGTGCTCCCGAAATTCCCGATGTGGGGCTCTGGTTCGCTCCCGGTGAGGAAGTTCCCATTTACGGTACTCCCTATGTTCCCGAGTATGTCTTTATAGGCTGGACAACCACGGATGCAGAAATTATTGCTGACGGCTTCACAATGCCCGAAAAGGATGTCACAATCTACGGCTACTACAAGAAGCCCGTTGAAAGTGTTGAGTTTTTAGGTGGAGACATTGAGCTTGATGCGGATGATGCCGATGGTGAAAAGCTTAATGTTTACATTAAGCCCGAGGACGCAACTGTAAAGACACTTACCTACATTTCGGGTGACGAAAGTGTTGTGAAGGTTGACAATAACGGTGTGATCACACCCGTTAGTGAGGGTACAACTACCGTTACGGTACAATCAGTGGATGATCCCACCAAGACCGACACAATCACAGTTACTGTCAAGACCTTTGTTACTGATATCGAGGTTGACAAAACAGAAGTCACTCTTTATAAGGGTGAAACAGATAAAATCACAGGCACCGTAACACCCGATGATGCAACTAACAAGGGCGTTACATATTTTTCAGAAAATGAAGACATTGTAAAGGTTGACGAAAACGGTAACATCACAGCAACAGGCGAGGGCACAGCAAAGATTATCGTTTCTTCAGAAGATAATCCCGATGTTAAAAAGGAAGTTACTGTTACTGTAAAGAATCCCGTAACTGAAATCACCGCAACTGAGGACTTCACTCTTAATGTGGGTGAAGAGAAGAATGTTGAAGCAAAGGTTAATGAGGATGCTACAGAAAAGGGCATCACTTACGAAACAAGCGACCCCGGTGTTGTAAAGATTGACAATGACGGCAATGTTGTTGCCGTAGGTGAAGGTACAGCTGTAATCACCGTTACTTCAAAGGATAATCCCGACATAAAAGAAACAGTCACTGTAACAGTAAAAATTCCCGTAACTGATGTTACAGTAGATAAAACAGAAATCACACTCGGTAAGGGTGATACAGACAAAATTACAGGTACCGTAACACCTGATAAAGCAACCAATAAGGAGGTTACATATACCTCCGATGATGAAAGCATTGTAAAGGTTGACGAAAACGGTAATATTACAGCCGTTAAAACAGGTACAACAACAATCAAAGTTACTTCAAAGGATAATCCCGATGTGTCCGAGGTGGTTACCGTTACGGTTGTACCGAAGTTCAATGTTTATTATGTATATGACAACGTTAACTATGAAACTCCCGAAAACGCTCCGAGCCTTCCTGAGGTCAAGAGCTATAAGGCAGGCGAAGCAGTAAGCGTTGAAGATATCCCTGCTTTAGATGGCTATACATTTGTAGGCTGGACCTCAACTAAGGTTGATCCTGTAAGTGGAAGCTTTACAATGCCTGAGAGTGATGTTTATTTTAAGGGCTACTTCAAAAAGCCTGTAGAAGGCGTTGAGATCAACGGAAATAAAGAAATTACCCTTGAAAAGGGTACAGAACATACAATCACCGTAACAGTTACCCCTGACGATGCAACATTTAAAGATCTTGTTTTTGAGTCAGAGAACGAAAATATTGCAGCTGTCGATGAAAACGGTAAAATTGTTTCCGTAAATGACGGTACAACAACAATTAAGGTTTATTCCAAAGATGATCCTTCAAAGTTTGATGTTATTACCGTAACAGTTCTTAAGGAATATGACGTAACCTATGGATTCATCGGTGAAGTTATCCCCGAGGGTGTTACAGCTCCCGAAAAGAAGACATACAGCGAAGGTAAAATCGTAGATGTTGAAAAAGCACCCTTTAAGGAAGGCTATATTTTCTCAGGCTGGTCAACAGAAGACGCTACAGTAACAGACGGCAAGATAACCGTCAACAATAATGTGCATTTCGTTGGCTCATGGACAAAAATCAACTACTATGATGTAACCTATGAATTCATCGGCGAGGTTATCCCCGAGGGTGTTGCCGCTCCTGGAAAGGTAACTTACGAAGAAGGCTCTGAGGTAGCTGTTGAAGAAGATGCTTTTGCAAAGGGCTACAGATTCTCAGGCTGGTCAACAGCAGATGTAGAAGTAACAGATGAAAAGGACTTCGTTATTTATAACAATGTGCATTTTGTCGGCTCATGGACAAAGCTTTACAATGTAAGCTACAAATATGAGGGTGACATTCCCGATGGTTATTACGCTCCCGAGGGAGGCACTTACGATGCAGGCTCAGAGGTTTCAGTTGCTGATGAACCTACCGCTGAGGGCTATGAATTCTCAGGCTGGGTAACAGAGGATGCTGATATCACTGACGGTAAGATTGCCGTTAATAAGGATGTTGTCATCACAGGTAAATGGACAAAGCTTTATAACGTAAGCTATGAATATAAGGGTGAGGTTCCTGCGAAGGCACCTTCAGCTCCTGCAGATGCTCAGTACAAGGCAGGTACAGATGTGACAGTTAATGCTGTTCCCGTTGTTGAAGGCTACACCTTCCACGGCTGGACAACATCAGATGTTACAGTGGCAGATAACGGCTTTGAAATGCCTGAAAAGAATGTTAAGCTTTACGGCTATTTCACAAAGAATGTGACAGACATCACCGTGAACAAGAACGAGTTTGAGCTTGAGCTTGACGGTGAGGATGAAATCATCGTTACAGTTACTCCCGACGATGCAACCGACAAGGATGTTACATTCACCTCAAGTGACGAAGCTGTTGTAAAGGTTGACGAAAAGGGCAAGATTACAGCTGTAGGTGAAGGCGAAGCAACAATCACCGTTACCTCAAAGGATGATCCCACAATCACAGAGACAATCAAGGTAACAGTCAAGGCTCCCGAGGTTCCCGAAGAGCCCGAAACCGTTCCTGTGACAGACATCACCGTGAACAAGAACGAGTTTGAGCTTGAGCTTGACGGTGAGGATGAAATCATCGTTACAGTTACTCCCGACGATGCAACCGATAAGGAGCTTACATTTACCTCAAGTGATGAGACTGTTGTAAAGGTTGACGAAAAGGGCAAGATTACAGCTGTAGGTGAAGGTGAAGCAACAATCACCGTTACCTCAAAGGATGATCCCACAATCACAGAGACAATCAAGGTAACAGTCAAGGCTCCCGAGGTTCCCGAAGAGCCCGAAACCGTTCCTGTGACAGACATCACCGTAAACAAGAACGAGTTTGAGCTTGAGCTTGACGGTGAGGATGAAATCATCGTTACAGTTACTCCCGACGATGCAACCGATAAGGAACTTACATTCACCTCAAGTGATGAGACTGTTGTAAAGGTTGACGAAAAGGGTAAGATTACAGCTGTAGGTGAAGGTGAAGCAACAATCACCGTTACCTCAAAGGCTGATCCCACAATCACAGAGACAATCAAGGTAACAGTCAAGGCTCCCAAGGTTGAATATGTTATCGAAGTGCCGGAAATTGTAACTCTTTATCTGGGCGATACAATCAACCTCGGTGTTAAGGTTACACCTTCTGAGGGTTATCCCAAGCCGACTTACACAATTGCAGATGAGTCAATTGCAACTGTTGATGCCGACGGTAATATCAAGGGCATCAATGCAGGCGTTACAACTGTTACCGTTGACTTCGGTAACGGAGTGGTTTACGTTGTTCCCGTGACGGTTCTTGCACTTCCCGTTCCTCCCCGTAAGCATCATATCTGCTTCGGTAAGACTGACGGTATCGGTTGGTATGAGGTTTCCGTAAACGGTGGCGACTTCTTCCCCCAGGGCCCCAACTCAACTCTTGAGGTTGAAGAAGGCTCAATCCTTGTTGTAAGAGTTCAGGATATGTGGATTGACGATGAGTTCGACTTCTATGTAAACGGCAAAAAGGTTCCTATGGATCCTGCAAACACAATAACAGTTGTCGTTGACGGTTATATGCTCATCGGTGCTCTTTCAATGGATGTTGAGGTCCCCGATGTTGAGGAGTCAGTAAGTCTTCTTGATAAGATTTCAAAATTCTTTGCAGACATAATCAACTGGTTCAAAAATCTGTTTAAATAATAGTACAATTAAAGCGTTGCGATTGGTTATCCCTTTCGCAACGCTTTTTCTTTGAAAAAAACTTACACAGCCTTTAGTAAGCTGTGTAAGTGATTTTTATTCAGTTAAGGCAATGTCAATTGCTGCTGCGGCAGTTTTACCTGCGCCCATTGCAGAAATTACTGTTGCCGCACCTGTTACGGCATCACCGCCTGCGTACACGCCTTCTCTTGAGGTAAGACCAACCTCATTGACGATGATTCCGCCTCTTGCATTTACCTCGAGTCCTTTTGTAGTGGACTTGATGAGGGGATTGGGTGAAGTTCCGATTGACATAATAACGGTGTCAACAGCAATTTCAAATTCACTTCCGGGAATTTCAACAGGACGGCGACGACCTCGTGCATCGGGCTCGCCAAGCTCCATTCTGATAAGCTTCATTGCCTTGACAAAGCCGTTTGAGGGATCTCTCGGATCGTCGGGATTGTTGTGGCCGAGAATTTCTGTGGGAGCGCAGAGAAGATTGAATTCAATGCCTTCCTCAATGGAATGCTCAACCTCCTCACGTCTTGCAGGAAGCTCCTCCATAGAACGACGGTAAATGATATATACTTTCTCTGCTCCAAGGCGAAGAGCTGTTCTTGCGGCATCCATTGCAACATTACCGCCACCTACGACTGCAACCTTGCCGCCCTTCATAATGGGAGTGGAGGGATTTTCACGGTAGGACTTCATAAGGTTGCTTCTTGTGAGAAATTCATTAGCTGAATAAACGCCCTTCAGGCTTTCTCCGGGAATGCCCATAAAGTTGGGAAGGCCTGCACCTGAGCCGATGAAAACGGCCTCGTAGCCCATTTCAAATATTTCATCAACGGTGAGAGTTTTTCCTACAACAACGTCTGTTCTGATTTCCACACCGAGCTTTTTAAGAGTGTCAACCTCTTTTGCAACAATTGCCTTGGGAAGACGGAATTCGGGAATGCCGTAAACGAGAACACCTCCGGGGATGTGGAGAGCCTCGAAAACAGTAACGCTGTAGCCCTTCTTTGCAAGGTCACCTGCACAGGTAAGACCTGAGGGGCCTGAGCCGACAACGGCAACCTTGTGACCGTTTGAAGCAGGGGGAACAGGAGTCTCTGTGCAGAAGGTGTTGTGATAGTCAGCAACAAAACGCTCAAGCCTGCCGATGCCGACGGACTCACCCTTGATGCCGCGTACACATCTTTCTTCGCACTGCTTTTCCTGCGGGCAGACTCTTCCGCAGACCGCAGGAAGAGAGGATGATTGTGAAATTATCTGATAAGCGCCTTCAAAGTCGCCTTCCTTGATTTTTGAAATGAAATCGGGAATGTGTATTTTAACGGGACAGCCGTCAACACAGGGCATTGTCTTGCAGTTGAGACAACGCATTGCTTCATCGATGGCTGTCTCTTCTGTGTAGCCGAGAGCAACCTCATCAAAATTGTGAGCTCGTACGCATGGCTCCTGGGCAGGCATAGGATTGCGGTTTTGGGACATATTAGCCTTTGCCATGTCAGTTTACCTCCTTTTTGAAAAGGTTACAGGCTTCTTCGTGAGCGTGGCGTTCAAAGTCAGCGTACATTCTGCTTCGTGACATCGCTTCGTCAAAGTCAACCTCGTAGCCGTTGAAGTCAGGGCCGTCAACGCAGGCAAATTTTGTTACCCTTTTGCCGTCAATGTTAAGAGTAAGTCTGCACCCGCCGCACATACCTGTGCCGTCAATCATAATGGGGTTCATTGAAACGGTGACAGGAATGCCGTAGGGTCTTGCTGCTTCTGTGACGAATTTCATCATAATAAGCGGACCGATAGTGATAATCATATCGAACTTTTCGCCCTTTGCGAGCATTTCCTTAAGGGGCTCGGTGACATTGCCCTTTCTTTCGTAAGAGCCGTCATCGGTCATAATAAAGAGTCTGTCGGATAAGGCTCTGAATTCATCCTCGAGAATAAGAAGCTCCTTGCTTCTGAAGCCGATGATGCTTGTTACCTCAGCGCCCATTTCGGCAAGAGCCTTTGCAACGGGCATAGCAATAGCACAGCCTACACCGCCACCGACAACGCAGACCTTTTTTAGCCCTTCAAGCTCGGTTTCTCTGCCGAGAGGGCCGACAAAGCCGTTGATGAGGTCTCCCTCTTCCTTCTTTGAAAGAAGGGTTGTTGTGGCACCGACAACCTGAAAAATGATTTTAACAGTACCCTTATCCTTGTCTGTGCCTGCAACGGTGAGAGGGATTCTTTCTCCGTCTGCTTCAACCTGAAGAATAATGAACTGACCCGGCATTGCTTTTTTTGCAACCAGGGGTGATTCAATATCCATTTCAATAACAGTAGGATTAAGGATTTTCTTTTTTGCGATTCTGTACATTTTGAAAGTCTCCATTCAAAAAAGGCATTCTGCCTTTGCGGGATTATATAAAGCAAGTTATAACTGACTTAACTGTAAAAAGCATAAACTATATTTTAGCAGAAATTTGAGCTTTTGTCTATATTAAACGGGCAATATAAGAGCAAAATTTATATTCGCATAATCAATAAAAAGTCAGCACGGGCTTAATCCGCGCTGACTCGCTATTTACTACTTATTAAGCATCGGCATTTCCGTCATTCTCAGTCTGCTGCAGCCGTAGGGATAAAGCTCAAGCTGCTGAACATCGGAAAGAGGCTTTCTTGCTTTAGGCTTTTTTGCGCAGACGGAGCGGTAGGGGAATTTGAGTCCCCAGTTGATTTTCTGCATGCTTGCCCTGATGGTTACGGCAGGCTTTGTTTCCGAGAAGGGAACGTCACTTACCTTGTTATAGCATACCTCAAGGTCAGCACCGCTGAAGGCATAATTCCATTCGGAGGTGGGGATGAACTGATAATCGCAGTAGGGGAATCTGCGTTCAACACCTTTTCTGGTGTATTCTATCATTTTCTTTTCGTATTTTACGGGAAGTGAGAAAAGAAGTGAGCCCATCTGCAAGGCGTAAAGGTCGTTGGGCCTTTGCTTGAAGAAGGGAGTTGTTCTGAATTCAACCTCGATTTCGGTTTTGCCCTTCTTAATTTCGAATTCGAGATCCTTTATCTTGACAAGCTTACCGTTAACCTTCAATGCCTTTGCAAAGGTGGGAATGCGGATAAGGAAGGTGAAATCCTTGTCTGCTTCTATGTAATAGCGCATTTTGTTTATAAAAGGGTAATCGGTTTCAAGTCTGATTGAGATTCCGTCGGTGTCAAGCCTTGAAGGAAGCATAAGGGAGTTTATGATAGTGTTGCCGTTATGCATAAAGGGTGAAAGAGCGAGCTTAGGCCAGCCCTGATTGAAGTTGGCGGTGCAGCAGCCGTAATTCGGCTCAAGACCGAAGGTGTGAGCGTAGGGACCGTTTGTGCTCCAGGGCGCCATAATCATCGTTTTCTGACAGGCAATCTGATTTACCTGCTGAACATACTGATGAGTCCACATGTCCTGGCTGATTGTGGCAGGAAGAGCGTTGAAGGCAAGAACCTCAAGGCGCTCTGCCCACTTTCTGTCACCGGTGTAAGCATAAAGCCATTCATAGGAGTACATCTGCTCAACAATTGCGCAAAGCTCTGTGCCTCTTGAAGGATCGAGACCGGAAAGCACCTCGTCACCGGTAAAGCCTTCAAAGGCAGTGCCGTTGTAACGGTCAAGGATTTCACGCAGTCTTTCAGCGTTGTCAGTGTATTGCTCGCCTAGAAGCTCGTGGGAAACTGCCTCACTTTTGAGCATCATTGTCATATTTACAATGTGGGTGCTCATCTGCCACTTGTGGCTTGGCTTATGCCACTTTTCTGTTGCGCTGTTGTAATCAAAGCTCTGAGCCTTTATGATTTTTGCAAGGTCGCTTATCCATTCTTCACCGTATCTTTCCTGCAAGAAATTAAGGGTGATGAAGGACTCGAACCATCTGTATTTTCCCCAGCCGAAGAGGTGGATTTCTCCTCTTTTGAGCATATCGTAATAGTTTCTGAAGGCCTTGTAAACAACCTTTGGGATTCTCTCGTCGCCTGAGCAGTCGTAGTAAACAAGGAGGGTTTTGCAGATAAGCTGCAATGCCCATGTGTCATATTTTTCTCTTTCCTCTCTTTTGCAGGGACAGATCCAGCCGTCGCTCTGCTGCTTGGAGAGGATTGATTCAATGTACATTCTGACTGTTTCAATCATCTTCTCATTTTCAAGAAGATAAGCAAGGGGAATGAAGCCGTCAAGCCAGTAGGGAACTCTTTCCCAACCCTCGCATTTGCCGCCTATCCAGGCACTGTCACGGATGTCGGGCCATATTTTATGAAGATTACCGCTGAGACCCTCAGCCTGAATAGTAAGCTGACGGTGAAGCCAGCCCTCGGGCTTGAGCTCCTTTGATGTATAAAAATTCCACTTTTTCATATTTTATCACCTCACGCTGTTGTTTTGTTTTCTTCTGTTGCTGTGCTTTTTGTATCAAGACCCTTTCTGATAAGGAAATACAGAGGAATAAGAGCAAGGATACATACCACACCTGCCCAAAGGAACATATCCTTTGCAGGAACAATTACATCTGCGCCCACTTCGTTTACTATGGTCTGTGCCGCGTGCTGGCAGGCCATATCACCGATGACAGGGCCTATAACCATAGGCAGAAGCACAGCGAAAATCATTCTGATGCCCTGAAAAAGACCTGCCTTCCCTTCGGGGATAAAGTCCTTGATTGCCGCACCGAAAAGGATGTTGACAAGGGCGTTGCCGAGAACAACGGGTAACAGGCTGAGAAGGATAACATAGATGCCTGTGCTTGTTGAAAGGATGAAAAAGCCTAAGGTCATTACAACCACGCCGATAACAAGGCAGAGGCCCTTTTTGGTAGTGGAAAGCCTGAGAAGCGTCACAATGCAGGCTATAAGCAGGGCAACAACGACCACAGCCGTAATTATAACGGGAAGTCGGAGAATGTTTTCCACACCGCCGTTGTCGGGGATGATAACATACTGAACATATGTAAGAAGATAGGGATAGAAGACCTGGAAGGCGATAATTGCAAAGCTGAATGCGGCAAGGGCAAGATAAAGCCTTGCATTTTCTTTTATAACCGAAGGTCTGAAGCCGTAAAAAAGGTCAGCCCAATAGTTTGATGAGGTCTGAATCTGTGCTGTCTGCGGAGGATCCTTGATGAGAAAAAGTCCGAGCACACCGCACAGGGTTACCACGATACCGAGTCCGCCGAAGAAAAGCTTATAGGTGATTGTGCCTGCCTGAGCAAGTGAGCCTACGCCTGTTACGGCAAAGGAGGAAACCGTTCCCACAACGGAAAGTACAGTTTCAACAAGCGGTCTCTGCTTCGGTACGGTCACATCCGTTACCCATGCCTGAAAGGCGGCATCGTTGCTCGTTGAGCCCATAAAGGTCATTACAATATCCATAAGGATGACAAACCATACTGTGGTGCCGAGGATTCTTGCTTCGTCGGAAAGGTTGAAAAGGTTTGCGATATTATCCTTTGTGATAAAGCCGAACATGGATGTAACAATACCCCAGAGGATGTAGCCGACAGAGATGAACATTTTACGGTTTCTGAGCTTGTCACTCAGTGCGCCCATTATGAAGGTGGTAAGCACTGCTGCAACGGCTGAAAGTGCAACCATTCGTGCAATTGCTGTTGTGGCCTCCATTGAGCCGAGAATTGCTGTCTGAGATACATCGGAATAAATTTCGTTGGTGATGAAGGTGTTGAAATACATATTTTCCGTGTTCCACGCAACACCGCCCATAAAGCAGAACAGGGTGATTATAAGCCAGTTTTTCTTGCTGAGTTTTTCTTTCATTGCTTTTCTCCTTTGAATTTATAGCTTTAGAATATCACAAAACAGAGAAGTTTTCAATAGAAACAAGCGTATGTAATGGTTATCTCACTAAAAAACTGCAACACGATTTTTTGAAGGTGTTGCAGCTTTGTTTATCTTATAAAAATGTCAACAGAAGCATTTTTCTGCTTCCGAGCCTTTTTTTGCAAAGGCAATAAACTCGTGAAGCTCAGCTTTTATTGTGTATTTGCCTTTAGTGTAGACCTTGCCGTTTTTAGTAAGCACCCATTCACCCTCAGGAAGGTACACCTCTTTTTCTGTCTGTCCCTTATTGACAATCGGTGCGAAAATAATGTCATCACCGAAGAAGTACTGACTTTCAAGAGTGTAGCAGATTTCATCCTCGGGATAGTGGAAAAACATCGGTCTTATAACGGGATAGCCTTTTTCGCTTGCAGTGTCAAACTGCTTGAGAATGTAAGGTCTGAGCTTTTCACGGGTGGCAAGGATGTCTTTTATAATCTCAAAATTCCTTTCACCGAAGCTCCAGATTTCATTGGGGTCTCCGCTTGGCTCTAAAAGTCCCTTTGTTCTTTCGCCGTGTCGCGGGCGTGAGCCGTGAAGGCGCATAACAGGACTGAAAAGTCCGAACTGGAACCAACGGATGATAAGCTCTCGGAAATCATCACTTTGGATGTCGTTTCCGTAAAAGCCGCCGATGTCCGTATTCCACCACGGGATGCCGCACATTGCCATATTCTGTGCCGCCTTTACCTGATGGGAAAGACTCTCAAAGCTTGACGGGATGTCACCTGACCACACGAGTGAAGCGTATTTCTGAGAGCCGAAATAACCGCAACGGGTAAGGGTGATGATGTCTTCTCTGCCCATTGACTTAAAGCCGTCATAAGCCATTTTCGAGTAATAGTAAGGATAAAGAAGCGCAACCTTATCGGCTCTGCCCTTGTGCCAGATTAGGTTATCAAACTGCTCGGGATGGATTTCCGGCTCTGCTTCATCAAACCATAAGGCATCAACACCGTTGTCGATGTAGTTTTCCTTGAGCTTGCTCCAGACATAGGCTCTTGTATCGGGATTGGTTACGTCAATTTCAGCCTGCCAGCTGTAGAAGTTGAAAACCCTGTCCGAGCCGTGAACGGTGCGCATAAGCATATTGCACTCAAGCATGTGGTGATAATTTTCGCTGTTTTCATTTATTGTAGGCCATACAGATACAACAAGCTTTGTGTTCATTTCGTGAAGCTCGTCAGTCATAGCCTTCACGTCAGGCCAGTACTTGGGGTCAAACTTGTAATCTCCCTGCTCTGTCCAATGGAAATAATCGCACACAATAGCTGAAAGGGGGATGCCAAGCTCCTTATATTTCCTTGCAACAGTCAGAAGCTCCTGCTGAGTTTCGTAGCGAAGCCTGCTCTGCCAGAAGCCTGTTGCCCATTCAGGCATTTTCGGTGCGTATCCCGTAAGGTCTGCCAGAACCTTACAGGCTTGCTTCGGTGTGCCTGCAATAACCACATAGTCTATGCCGTGACAACAGTCGCTGCTCCAACGGGTGCGGTTGTTTGAAAGCTCGCAAAGTCCCGTTGAAGGCACATTCCATAAAAAGCCGTAGCCGAGAGAAGAGTAAACATAAGGGATAGTACATTTTGCATTTACGTTACGGATGTCAATGCTTGAGCCCTTCAGGTCAAATACATTGTCCCAGCTGTGACCCATGCCGAAGAAATGCTCGTTTTCGTGAGGCTTGAAGGTTACTCTTGCCGACCACAGACCGCTGCCCTTGTTGGCATAGTTACGGTAGCCGTCTTCGAAGGTGAGCTCGGGCTTTTCGTAAAGAATTTCCTTTCCGTCGGAGTAA
This sequence comes from Acutalibacteraceae bacterium, assembly GCA_045612205.1. Lineage (GTDB taxonomy): Bacteria > Bacillota > Clostridia > Oscillospirales > Acutalibacteraceae > UBA6857. Next base: position 30,718 of record JAZKYQ010000016.1, read on the forward strand.
AACTCAATTCTTCCGCTGCCATTGAGAATGCATTTTAGCTTACCGCAGGTAAGGGTTGCCCAATGCCCGTTATCTTCAATAACGGCATCTGCCTTCTGCGGCATAAGATTGTAATCTTCATCAATTACCTTACAGTCGGGAAAGCCCTGAAAGCGGATAGCATTTTCACCGCAGGCGCTGATTTTTACAAGCTCACCCTTGCGGGAAAATAAAATTGAATTTTCATCTACAGTAATCTTTTTCATGTTTTCACCTTATTATTTTTGATATGCTTCATTGTATCACAGATTTTGTAAAAACTAAAGATAAAAGCCGAATATTCTTATAATAACAATACCACCATCGGCACGGTTGCACAATGGTGGTATAAGCTTTTTTATCGGTCAGTTGAACAGGTTTTTGAACCAATTGATGATATCAAGGAAGAAGTTTTTAATCTTATCAAGAAGAGTTAACGACTCTTCGACATCAGGCACTTCTGTGTCCATTGAAAGAGCACCGATGAGCATATAACCGTCAACAACGACTGTTATTGTGTTTGCAGGATCCATAGGAACCTTTTTACCGTTTACATAGAAGTCGAACTCGTCGTCAATCCACATATCCTGAACTCTTACAACAAGGATTGAGCCTTCATCAACCTCAAGAGTGGAGTTGGGACCCTGAGGGAAGAAGTCACCGCCGTTTACGGAAACCTCATACCAGCCGATGCCGTCGGTTTTACCGAAGCAGATGTAATGCTTTTTGGGAATCTCGGGAATGCCGGGTACAACAGGTGCTGCAGGGACGCCCTTAACAGTTACGGTTACTTCCTTTTTTATTGAGGGCTTATCTGCGGAGATAATTGTAATTACGGCAGTTCCTTCACCAATGGCGGTGATGTTTCCTTTTTCATCCACGGTTGCCACGGCTTCATTATCCGAGGAGAAAATAAGCTCCTTGTTTGAGGCGTTTTCAGGCTTGACAGTAACAGCAAGCTGAATTGTTTCACCGTCTTCAAGGGTAATCTCAGTTTCCTCAGGCTCAATGTCCTGAACGGGAACCTTTGCAAATTCAGCAAGGAAAAGAGTGTTTTTGTTTGCTCTGACAGCTGTCATACCCTCGCTGATGCTTACAAGGGATTGAGAAGCTTCTCTTCCGCCTTCGGGTGAATAGAAGTAGACACCCTTGGAAAGGTACTGTGTACCGTCAACGGTAATTTCAATCATATCTCCGTCTTTTGCGTGGGTTGTAATGGTGTACATACCATCTGTGAGCTCTGCCTTGCACTCGGATTTTTCTGTTACATTGATGCTGCCGTCTTCGTTTTCACTGTAGCTCGTGGTGTGGATCTTAAGGTCATCCTTTACATTTCCGCCACCGTTGAGTGAAATGTACATAGTGATGTGATAAAGGTCGTCCTCTTCATCAATAAGCTCAGTTTTTACAACCTCTAATTCAGAAATAACCATCTGGTCTGCTGTTGCATCAACAGGCTCAAGCTTGCAGAGATAATCAGCGAGTGTATTGACACGGTATTCTGCACGGGGATCAAAGCTTCTCTGTCTTTTTCCGGGTAACCATTCCCACATTTCATTGGTGTAGTCATGAAGGGGATTGAAATAGATGTTTCTGTTTTTTGGTATATCAATTGAAGCGAAATAACTCAGTCCGTCTGCTGCGGCATCATTGATATTGGCATAAGACCATACTGCCATCTGAACGGCAGCAATCATATCAGCACGGTTGAGACCGTCAACAAATTCAGCATCAAGTCCGCCGTCCTTGAGCCTTATTTTCATCTCGTCCATTGTAATAAAGGGATAGGAATTTTCAAGAACCGATCTGATGTGCTGTGACTCAGCCTCGTCAAAATATGCGCTGTCTTCAAGGTTAAGGCGCTTGTAGTATGTACCATATTCCAAGCCTGTTTCTTTATCGCAACAATATGCAACAATATAATTGCTTTCATCCGGGATATATTCACCGCTCGGTGACCAGGTTGTTGCACCGTCTGAGGTATCAACGAGGATAAAGGTCTGGGGGATACTGCCCGAAACCATATAATTGCTGACCTCGTAAGCAAAGCCTAAGCCAACCGTGACAGCTTCAAAGCAGTACTCATCATTACGGGGAGTGACAGGATATTCGCCCGTCAACCAGACATTGGGCAATTCATTATTTAATTTTGAAACAAGAGCAGGATCAAGCTCTGCCTTTTGTGCGTCACTCAGAGCATCATAGGCCTGCTGAGCCGCTGCTCTTTTCATAAACATATCTGACACATAAGCTTCATAACCGTTACGTGCCGTATTGTGCTTTGTAATGACAGAAGCATTTGTAGTGTTAAGGTCATAATGACCGCTTGCGGTATATTTGCTTCTCTTGCTCTGCGTCTGTTCAAGGGTGTCAATGCTTGTAAGCATTTGCTCAACCTGTGAAACAGTGACTTCATCTGCCGCATAAACGCAAAGCAGAGCCGAAGCAGAAACGAGAATAAGCGCGATTATAAAAGAGAAAATTTTTTTCATAAAAACACCTCCGATAAGGCGGATTATATCACAAAAAACAGAAAAAAACAATAGGTGTGATACGGTGTCGACACAAAGTGTTTATAGTTTATTAATAAAAACGCACACCTTCATTACGGAAGATGTGCGTTTTTTTACTTGAAATTTATATAAATTGGGATGAAGCTGAATCTTTATCTTTCAATCTCAATAGTTTTTGTTTCGCCTTCAGCGAAGGTCACTGTCTGTTCTTCACCGCCGTAAACGCTTACCTTGATGGTCTGTTCCTTGTCACTTGTAATTGTAACAGTAACAGTGTTTTTATTCCACTCAAGGTCAACCTCTGCATTTGTTCTTGCACGAAGTCCTTCGATTTTGCCGTTTTCCCATTCGTCGGGAAGTGCGGGAAGAGCCTCAATAACACCGTCGTTTGAGTAAAGGAGCATTTCATCAATGATTCCGATTGTGCCTATGGTTGTGTCGGTGCAGAATACGCCCCAACCGCCATGAGTGTAATGGTCAGCCATAAGCGAGGTGTAGTAGATGTTATCTGCCATAAGAGCCATAAGTGAATTGTAGCAGGAGTCAGCATTTTTGAGCCTTGCCGCAACAAGTGCCTTATGTACCCAGCCGTGGGAAGCAGTATCGTCTTCACCCTGGTTTTCTTTGTTTCTGTTTTCAACAGCCTGATTACAAGCATCTACAAGTGCCTGATTATCCTGTGTTTCATAGGCAGGCCATGCGGGATAAAGGTGACTGATGTGACGGTGCTTGTTGTTTTCCTGATATTCCTCCATTGCCCATTCGCAAAGAGCACCGCTTTCGTCATATTTATATTCTGGAAGAAGTGTCATAAGCTTCTCCCACTTTGCAACTCTTTCCTCCCAGCCTTCTGCCTTTACAACCTTTTCCATGTTGATTGTCATACGAAGGCCGTCTCTTGCAGCTGCGATATCCATAGTAGCGTTAGCTGTGATAGTTGAATCGTAGTCACCCAGAGGATAGTTTTCAGGAGAGTAGGAGGGGATGATGAGGTATCTTTCACCTTCTTCAAGTGCTGTTTTGCCTTCTGTGTAGCAAGCCTTGCCGTTTGCATCGGTATAATACTCAGGTGTGCAGAGCTGGTCCCAGAAGTTAGCCTGCTTTGTAAGAAGAGGAAGCAGAACATCCTTTTCAAGGTCAAGCTCTTCACCGTTATAGTTGATTGTCTGATTGCCGTAGCACTGCCAGAATTCATAGATAGGAAGAAGCATCCAGGAAGCACCTGCATTCCAGTATTGGAAGGGATACCAACGGCTGTATTCAACCATCATTGCTCTGTCACCGTCAGTGTTAACAGGCACCTGAATAGCATCGGTCATGCCGTAGGTTTTTGCCGCATTTTCTTCCCAGTCGGGAATCTGCTTGAGGACAAACTTAACATAGCTTTCACCTGCGGCGTAGATGTTACCGGTGTTCATACCTGAGGATTGAAGGTTAACATTAGCATCCATTGTGTAAATGCCTCTCCAACCGCTGTTCCATTCACCGGTCCACATACCGCAGAGCCTCGGATGAGTTGAGCCGGCACAGCAGATCTGTGCGTATCTGCCCTGATTGTAGGCTCTTTCAACGAGAGTGGGAAGAAGGCTTTCACTCTTTTGCTGAAGGGCGATAAGATGCTCGTTTGCAACATCCTCGTAACCGTCACTGCCAAGGTCAAGCTTAACCGCATTAAACATAGCTGACTGCTCTTGTGCGTGAGGTGCAAGAGCCTTTTCATAGTTGAATTTGCCGTCAACGGTATATTTTTCAGCTACGGCTGTGGTGTAAGCGTTAAGCTCATCTAAAAGTGCATAGCTTTCAGCGTCTTTGAAGTCCTCGAACTTACCCATATCAAAGGTTCGGTCAGATTTTGTAATGAGATAAACCTCACTTGCTCCGGAAATTTTAATAGCTGCATTCTGCTCTTTTGCCACATTTTCACTGTCATTGGTGGAATCGAGCACAACTCTTTCCTTTTCACCGCCCACAGCAATTACCTTTGTAAGGCCGCAGTAGCCGCCATCCTTGAGTTCGCTGTTTTCATAAGAGGGATAGTGAGCAATATGTGCAATATATGTAGCGTCATCGTCAACGAGCTTTTTATACTGCATATTTTTTTCGTCACCGTTACCGAAGCCTCTGAGTGACCAGCAGTCCTGAAGGGAAAGGGTAATATTGATTTTTCCGCCAAGATCAGACTTAGTGATTTTTGTTATAGTAACATTGTCTGCTCTTGAAGAGAAGGTTGTTCTTTCCCAAGTGCCACGGATATCCGTGTACTTAACGCCTACTTCTGCAGTTTCATAATCTGTCCAACGGATATAATCAAAATAGGGAAGCTTTGTGCTTTCCATTCTTAATACATGTGAAGGATGATAAGCATAGAAATATGTTGACTGTCTGCCGTCACAGTCCCAGGCAGCGTTACCGTTCATAACATTCTGTCTTGCATCATGAAGCTGACCGAGAAGCTCTTCGGGGGTATATCTCGGATCCTTTGACGGCATAAGAAAGTGGATATTATTATAGATGATACTGTCGCTATAGGGTGAGCCTGCAATTACAGCGCCGTTTTCACCGTTGCCGGTAACCATGCCGTCGAACCAGCTTATTGTATCCTCGTGTTCTCTTGCATAGGGCACAAGCTCGGTATATTCCGTAGCAAAGGCCTTTTCGTGGTCATTGCCTATCATATCAACATCTCCTGCTCTTGAATAGTTAAATAACCCTGTAAGTATATTTCCTCCTGTGATTATACATAAGAGAATCGCCATTACGGTTTTGATTTTAATGAAAAAAGTCATTTGCACATCTCTCCGTTTCTTTTTTTTGTTATATAGTATCACAAAAAAAGCAATTTGTCTTTAGGTTAAGCTTAAATTTAAATCTCAGATAAATTCAAGCTCAAGCCTGTGCGCAAAACAGTCCTTACCTGTCTGTTTTGTGTGAATTTCACCTGTGGCATCGTCATAGGTGATTTTTATTCTGCTGTATTCGCCCTTTTCATATCCGTAGTCGCAGCCGGAGTCATCATAGAGCATAAACTCGCCGTCAGCACCTTTGAAAACCTTTACTTTATAAGGAGCATCGGGGATTTCGTCAATATAATTCATAACCTGAACAGTGGGAACAATTGCTCCTGCTTTGACAAAAACAGGGATATAATTTATATCAACATCAACCTCGATTTCCTGTCCGCCTGTGAGCTTCTCGTTGGTAAAATAATTATACCATATGCCTTGCGGCAGATAGACCTTCACATTTGATGCTTCAGGCCTTGTAACAGGGCAAACGAGAAATGTATCGCCATAGATATATTCGTCAAAAACTCTTTGAGCCTTTTCATCCTTAGGGAATGCGAAGGCGAGAGGCTTTACGGGCATTTTGCCCTCAAAGGTTATACAGGCATTTACGGAGTAAAGGAAAGGAATAAGGCTGTATCTCAGTTCAATGGTTTTCTTGATGGCATCGTAGTATTTATCTCCCTGACTTCCGAATTGCCATATTTCCTTTGCCGTACACATTCCGTGGGAGCGCATAAAGGGCGTAAAGCAAGCAAACTGCAGCCAACGGGTATAAAGCTCTCTGTAGCCTTCGTCTGCACAGCCCTCGTCATATTCTCCCTTCCAGAACCATCTGTCCTTGGTGTCGTTGAAAAATCCGCCAACGTCACTGTTCCAATAGGCTTCACCTGTGGAAATATAGTTCTGCATGATGTGCACCTGCTTTCTGAGTACATCCCAGGTTGCGGAAATATCGCCTGTCCACACGGCTGTGGCATATCGGTGCTGTCCCGGATAACCGCTTCGTGTCATATTGAAAACGCGCTTATCAGAAACCGCTCTTTGGTTTTCGTAAATACCCTTTGAGTGGAATAATGAATAGGCATTCACGAGGCTGTCATCAACATACTTTTTGAACTCGTTTACAGTTTTTGCCATTCTTATATCAAGGGGCTCTCTTGTCGCGCCGCCCCAGCCTACCTCGTAAGGCTCTGTGCAGTCGCACCACCAGGCATCAATGCCGTGACAGAACAAGCCCCTTTCAGCCTGATTCCAATAAGCTTTTCTCGCTTTTTCATCATAGGCATTATAAACACAGCCGTCACGAAGAAGCATATTTTTTTTCTGAAGCTCCCTTTTGTTTTCGGAATCACCGTTGAGGTTAGGCCAGATTGAAATCATAATTTTTGCACCTAAGCCGTGAAGCTCGTCAATGCAGGCAGTCATATCGGGAAATCTGTTTAAATCAAGGTTTTTGTCACCCCATAAGCCGTCATTCCAATACTGCCAATCCTGAACTATAACATCAAGAGGAACACCGAGCTCACGGTACTTTTTTACTACCTGTGAAAGCTCATACTGATTTTTGTACTCACATTTAGACTGAATATAACCCAATGCCGATTTCGGAAGCATCGGAGTAACACCTGTAAGAAAACGGTATTCCCTTGAAGCTGTATCAAAGTCACCGCAGATGAAATAATAATCAACAGAATCTGCGCAGTCAATATAAAGCCTTGCCTCGTTTTCCTTTGTGCAGTCAAAGGTCATAAAGGATGCGTTGTCAATAAGACAGGCATAGCCTTTGGTTGAAACAAAAAAGGGGACGGCAATTCTCATATTCTCCTGATAAAGCGGTACAAAATTGCCGTTGATGCACGGGAAGCCCTCCTCGTGACTTCCGAGACCGAAAAGCAATTCATCACTGATATTAAAAATCATTTCAGCATGCTTTGAGTCCCGGACAAATAACTTTTCACCGTCAACTGCTGTTGATTTCACACCGTCAACAGTTTCTCTTGTTTCGCTTTTGCCACCGGAGTACTTGTAAATCTGATAATCCTCGAAGGCGGGAGAGCTGATCGAGGATATCAGCTGTTCACTGCTGAAAAAGCTGATGTCAAGACTTCGCTTGTCAATATGAGCAGCAATATTCCTTGTTCTGATTATATATGAAGTGTCATTTTCTTCACAATCGCAAGGAATATTTTTGGGTGTGGCTGTAACAATTATGCTGTCATTTTTCACCTCGCCGTAGGTTACACGAAAGCTTCTGTCTGTGTAGGCAGTGATGTGCAAATTCAGTTTGTCAGTTGAAAAACAATAATAATTTTTCATTTTTCGCTCCTTAACTTAATTGCATTTTAAAGCAAATTGGTAAATCGCTTTCAAAGTCACCCTTCAAATTTATTTCAAGATATTCTTCGGTTCTGTTAAACTCAAGCTTTTCATCGCTTCCTAAAAGCGCAATGCTTTCAATGAGATAATCGTGAGGATTATGCTTGCGGAGCGTTTTTATCTTTACATTCTTTGACGGACGCATCTGAAAAACATAAAGGAAGCCGTCTTTGTACGTAAATCTGAAATCCTCTGTTGTGAATTGCTTTTCGTCATTGTCCTTGAAGAAACCGTCTTCAGCATTGACCTTGCCCTCGCCAAACTGCTTCCAGTAGGTTGTACCGTAAATGCCTTCGCCGTTAACCTCAAGCCACTTACCCATAGTGAGAAGAACCTCAGTTTCTTCGTCGGTGATTGTACCGTCGGATTTAGGTCCGATATTGATAAGCAGATTGCCGTTCTTTGAAACAATATCAACAAGGTCACAGATTACCTGTCTTGCACTTTTGTATTCGTTATCAGCTCTGTAGCCCCAGGACTGCTTACCGATTGCCGTATCTGTCTGCCAATAAATAGGGGATATGCCCGAAAGTGCTCCACGCTCAACATCAAAGGTTGCAACTGTAGGCGGGAAAGCCTCGTGCTTATAATTGATAGTAACTTCCTTGCCCCATTCTTCCGCACGATTGTAATAGTAAGCGGCTAACTTTTTGAGGTATGGTTTGAAACTGTGATTATGAATCCACCAATCGAAATAAAGCACAGACGGCTGATATTTGTCTATAATCTCACAGGTACGTACAAGCCAGTCCTCTAGCCACTCCTGACTTGCACCGAGAGAATAGGTATCGGCAGTATACTTATGCAAATCATGGGAATGGAATTCCTTGCAATAAACAGCAGGGCCGTAAAAATCACGGTAAGCTTCATCATTGACGTCACTGTCAAAGGTTCTGCCCATATTCATAAAAAAGTAATGCTCGGCTCTGTGGGTTGAAGCACAAAGAGTAAGTTCCTGCTTTTCACATTCAGCCTTTAATTCACCCACAACATCACGGTGAGGGCCCATCTCTTTTGCATTCCAACGGTTAAACTGAGTATCATACATTGCAAAGCCGTCGTGATGCTCCGCAACAGGCATAACATATTTCATGCCTGCCTTTTTGAAAAGAGATACCCATTCAGCAGCATCAAATTTTTCAGCCTTGAACATTGGAATGAAATCCTTGTAGCCGAAGTCCTTCTGCTCACCGTAAGTTTTTCGGTGGTGCTCAAATTCACGCACATTTTTATCGTACATACCTCTTGAATACCACTCGTTGCCAAAGGCAGGTACGGAATAAACACCCCAATGAATGAACACACCTAATTTATCGTGCATATACCAATCGGGCACCTTGTGATGAGAAAGGGAAGACCAATCGGCCTTGTATCTGCCTTTTTCGTTCACTTCATCAATCTGCTTTAAATATTCTTTTGTTGTCATCTTTTTACACCCCAAAGACATTCATTGTTGTTACCAATAGCGGAGAAGACTATCTTTTCTGCTCTTTCCTTGCTTTCGTCAGCCTGTTTGCAGAATACGCCCTCATAAGTTACACCGTCAATTACAAAGGTTATGTATGCTGTGCCGTCTTTAACTTCCCATGTACCGTTTACAGACTTTTCCGATACAGCAGTATTCTGCTTTGTGCTTTCGTAAGCCGTAAGATTTGAAATTGTACCGTCAGCATTAAGAGTAATATTCTGTGTAGGAGCAATAATTTCGTTTACACCTGACCAATCACTGCAACCGTTACTGATTGTACCGTGATTGATAAATTCATATTCACCAACAAGATCAGCCTTGTCAAAGCCGTTGTGGTCTATAGTTTCACCTGTATACTCGAAGGGAAGTACAACTGCCCAGCCGTTTTGAGTTCTTGCCATCTGATGCACTCTTACCTGATGTCCCTCGTGACCGTAATTAAAGCGTGTGTGATAAACCTGGAACATCTTATTGTCTTCTGTAACTATACTTGAAGAATGTCCGCCTGCAAGATACGCAGTATCAAGACAGTCAAATTTGTAGTTACCGAAAAGCTTTGCTCCACTGTTTACATAATCCATAGCATCGTTACCTGCAGCATCAACATAAGGGCCGTCAACATTTTTACTTCTGTATTCTCTGATGTTGTAGCCACCGAGTGCATTGAGTCCGCAGTAAGTAAGATAGAAATAATAGTAATCGGTAACGGGGTCATATACAATGTAAGGACCCTCTCCTGAGCCTTCATTCATTTCGTTTGTACGGCTGATTCTCTTACCGTAATACATATCGTAGCCGTCGGTTTTCTTCATAAATTCATAGTCAGGCATACCTGTGCTTTCAACAAGAGGCATAATGAATACACCTGCTGAATATGAACCATAAACCATCCACATATCACCGTTTTTATCGGTGAAAACTGTCGGGTCAATACAGTTGGGGTACTCAGCCATATTATAGTTGCCGTTTTCTTTAAAGAAAGGAGCTTTTTCAACCTCAAAGTAGCTGAATGTACCGTTTTCGATAAGCTCACCGATATTTGTAAAGGAATAATGAGTGGGATATTTTTTAACCACATTTGCGTGTGCAAGGTTATTCATACCTGAAAATACAACTGTATTTTCAAATTGGTAAGGACCTTCAATACTGTCACTTGTGCACATCCATATTACAGAGTTTGTTGTACCCCATACTGATGAGCAGGCATAATAGCAGTATTTACCCATTTCTTCGTTATAGATAACATCTGCTGCCCAGACAGCGGTTTCCCATCGGCTTTCATCATAGTTTTTCCACACCTGAAAAGCGTCTGTCCATGCGAGTGCTTCACCTAAAGCGCTGCGGAGTGTTTCACCCTCGGGTACTAACATTCTGTTATTATCGTGAACACCGCAAGCCACATTTTCCCAGGTGAGTAAATCTGTACTTTTACCCGCACAGGCATGAGAGCCGAAAACATAAAAAGTACCGTCTTTGTCCTGAACAATTGAAGGGTCGTGAACGCTTACTCTGCCGTCACCTGCATAGCAGGAGCCGTCACCGGGCATAGCAAACTGCTTTGCATCAACCTTTTCAGCTTCCTGCACACCGAAAACGCCCACAATAGCACAGATAGCCGCTAAAAAGGTGCTGATGATTTTGTTTAAGAAAATAGTCATTTTTTATTCCTCCTTGAAATAAATATATTGTACGACATTTTACTTTACAAAATGTCGTTAATATGCTATTGTATCTATGGTGATGAATATGATTAGCTTTAAATGGAATGATTTTGATTTTACTCTGCTGACATTGGGCAAGGGTGTATTCAGAAAGGATATGGCGGGTCACAGCCACTCAAAAAACAGCTATGAGCTGCATTTTATCGTTGACGGTGAGGGTACTCTCACTACTGACACATCTGTTTTTGAACTCAAAAAAGGTGATTTTTTTGTAACAGGTCCGAATGTGTATCATCAGCAATCAACTAACCCTGAAAAGCCTTTAACCGAATACTTTCTTTATGTTCAGGCATCGGATAAAAAGACAAACAATGCACTTGTTTCCACCTTTTTATCAAACCATTTTTATCTTCAGAGAAGCTGCAATCTTACAGATCTTGTTGAAAGAATTCTGCACGAAAGCAATGAAGGTAAATGGGGTTATGAAAACATAATTGCCGCCCTTATGCAGATTCTTATGACGGAAATCACAAGACTTTACTGGCCCGATTTTAAGTCTACAACCAAAAGCTCCGAAAACCTTAATGACAGACGTTTCATTCTTATTGAACAGGCATTTATCAATGACCCTGAGGGTATCACTTTGCCAAAGCTTTCGGGTATAATCGGTCTTTGCGAAAGACAGACGCAGAGACTTTTAGAAAAATATTACGGAATGTCATTTTCACAGAAAAAAGCCGAATCAATTAAAAGATAAAATACTTTCTTTGAAAATCATATTTCCCGTATTTTCAGGTAAAGTGACTACAATTTCACCGCTATGCTCACAAGTGAATATAATTTTATCTTTTCGCTCCCATCGGATATTAAGCTGTCCCTTGGGAGTTTTGATTTTAAGTGAGAAGCTGTTTATATCATCAGGGAAGTACGGCTTAAGCCCGACCTTTTCGAAAGCGAGTCCTTTGTTTTTTATGCCAGCAATATGCTCGAAAAAGAAGCTGTCACCCACACCGAGCATAGCGTGATTCTGCGAATATCTACCCGACCAGCTTTCGGGCAGTGTGGTATGTGTTTTTGCAAAGGTACCGTAAGCCTTGATGAGTGCCTTGTATGCCACATCCTCATATCCGTACTCACAAAGCACATCGAAGAATGGCTTTAATGCCACCTCACCAACTGTTAAGGTGTAGTCATTTTCTTTTACTTTTTGGGCAAGACGGCTGATGAGCAAAGATTTGATATTTTCCTCGGCTATATCATAAGCCACCGCAAGACAAAGAGAGCTTTGCGAATCATTATCGTAGGTATCATTACGGAAATACTTTTTATTTATCGCAGTTTTTATTAAATCTTTTTCGGTGTGGTAATCCTCATCCTTGCCGAGGATTTCTGCAATTTCTGCCATGACGGCATATAGTCTGTAATAAACGCAGGACACCACAAAGCTGACCGATGGAGCATCTGTTGACATCCAGTCGCCTAAATCACGATTAAGATTCTCACTCGGAAGCAGATGATTTTCCGATAGAGATGAAATATAGCCGAGATACTTTTGATTATAGTGATAAACGGCTTCGAGAAGCTTTTTATCTCCGTAGAATTTATAGTGTTCATAAGAAGCAAATATCAATGCACCGCACCATGAAGGATCATTGGGTGTATCGTCAAAGGAGTTATCTCTTAAGGCGTGAGTTTTTATGCCTTTAGTAAAGGGTGGTACTATTGACGGGATTGAGCCGTTTTCTTTCTGTGCATCAATCAAATCAAAAATCAGTTTTTTGTAATACTCTTTACAGTTGTAATTATAATTTATGGTCGAAAACAGAAGCTGATAAACCTCTGTCCATCCTAACTTTTCACGGTGGGGACAGTCGGTCAGAACAGACTGCATATTATCCTCTACAGAACGTGTGATGAGCCTATGTATAGCATTTACGGTTTCGTTGTCCGTTTCAAGCTCTGCTATTTTTTCATTATCACATCGAAGCATAATACCGACAAAATCTGAAGCTTCACAGTTTATGCCCTGGACCTCAATATATCTGAAGCCGTGGTAAACAAATTTAGGAGAATATTCCTCGATATCGTTACCGCTGAAAATATATGTATCGTAAATCTTGCCCCAGAAATCTCTCTGGTCGACACTGCCGTCTTCTTTAAGTATTTCGCCAAACCAGAAGTTCACGGCAGTACCTTTTTCAGCCTGACCCTTGAAGATATGTGTACCTGCGAAGTTCATACCGAAGTCGATAAGTGTATTTCCGTTATCGAGTTTAGTCGCACTTATGGGGTGAATTCTCTTTGTTTCCTTTATGGGCGGATGTAATCTTTTCTTCAGCTTACCGAAAGGAAAATCATCAATAACTTTAACCTTTTTATCAAATTTAATCTCTATTCTGCTATCAAAGGTTTCACCGCCGAGCCAAACAGATTCGGTTATCTGACTGTCGGCACATTCCCAACTTTCATCGGAGATAACTTCAACCTTTCTATCAAGCTCAAGCTGACATAAAAGCATAAATCCGCCCATAATTTCAGGCTCACGGTTAAGTCTGTCAGTTTTCGCAGGAGGGTTATGATAAAATCCACCGCCGAGATAAACTGTGATTTCGTTTTCACCTTGTTGCAGTTTATCTGTAACATCAAAAACGCTGTAAAATACAGTCTTTTCATATACACTTTCGCCTGGCTCAAAGTAGGTGTCGTGAGCCTTTGTACCATTGATATGAAGCTCAAACAGACCGAGACCGCTGATAAATATTTCTGCCTTTTTGAATGAATTATCTATAATAAAGGTCTTTTTCAGTACGGGTAAGTTAGTATAATTTTCGGGAGCTATCCATTTGGCTGTGAATATTTTATCTGACATTAAAGCTGCTCCTTTCGAAAACATTTCTACAAGCATATAATAACACAATATTTCATTTAAGAGTACGACATTATTTTTGTTAAGATGTCGTGGGATTTTTGTTGTAAATGGTATATTATATACTTGTATAAATATAATCGATACTGTACAGGAGAATCAATTATGTTATTCAGCGGAACAATTTTTAACAAAGCATATTTCAAAACTGAAACCTTGGGTAAAACCGAAACAAAATACAAGGCAGATGAAAGCGGTTGCAGAATTATCAATATACCTTATGATGAGTATATCAGCGAAAAGGAAATTCCTGAAGGTGCCTTGGTTTGCGATTTATCAGAAAAGAATTCAGGTGCAGAAAATGCCCGAATCATTCAGTCACAAATTGATATAGCATCTGCAAAAATGGCTGGTGGGACAGTTGTTATACCGAAAGGCAGATATAAAACTACAAGCATAGAGCTTAAAAACAATACTACTCTCTTCGTGCAAATGGGTGCGGAGCTTGTGTCGGTCAGTTGTGATGAAAATGATAAATCAGACATAAAGCTTGAAAGCGGAGTTGTGATTGCAGATAATGCAAGCAATATTACAATCACAGGCGGCGGTACTATCAATGGCTCGGGTGAAAGCTACACCCTTGAGCCTGATTGTGACTATCCCTTATATGCCCTTAAAAACTTTAACCTTTATACAAGAGTCATCGAAAGCCGTAAGCGCCTTCGCAAAGGAAAGCCTGTAAGACGCTCAAGTGTGATTCATCTTAAAAACTCTGAGAATGTCAAAGTACATAACATTATCTTAAAGGATTCTGCAGGCTGGACATTCAATATTGAAAACTGCAAAAACGCTGAGATTTATGATTTTATTATTGATAACCATATGCATGTAGCAAATACCGACGGCATTGATATTTCAGGTAGTGAAAACGTAACGATTCATCATACTTTTATTGCAACTGCTGATGACGGTATCGTCCTGAAAGCTATAGAAAATCCTATAAATAAGGTTGATATTAAAGACTGTATTATTTCAAGCTTTGCTAACTGCTTCAAAATCGGCACGGAAACGCAAAAGGATATCTCCGATGTCAGCATACAAAATTGTCACTTTTTTATGCCCGACGGAATAACAGGCGGTTATGCAGGTATTGCAATAGAAACGGCAGACGGAAGTAATGTTTCGGAGGTTTTCGTTTCTGACATTGAAATGGACGGTGTCAGCTCTCCGCTTCTTATCTGGGCAGGCAACAGAATGAAGTACGGCAAAAACAAAATCGGCAAGATAAAAAATGTTACAGTAAAAAATATCACCGCAAATAACATTGAGCTTCCATCAGCTATCAACAGCTGTAAAACTGAAAACGATGAAAACTGCATCAATAATATTAAGCTTGAAAATATCAATGCAACGTACAGAGATACAAAGGAAAGTCTTTCGATTTTGAAAAAGGTACCCGAGCACTCATTGAAGGATTATCCGGAAATAACAAGAGTAGCGCACATTTATTTCCGTTCCCACGAGATGAGCAGATATTGGGATTTACCCTGCTACGGACTTTTTATAAGAAATGCTGACAAGGTTGAAATCAAGGACTTTGAATGTACACCCCGAACAGTAAATAAGCGAGTTAAAATACACAGAATTTAACAGGTGATTATTATGACCAACGACAAGTATTATCTTAAATGTATAACCTTCGGCAGAGCCGCAGAGGGACTTCGTGCTGATTTTCAGAAGCAGCTTACAGAAATGCAGAAGGATATCGGCTTTGAATACGTACGCTTTCACGGACTTTTCCACGATGATATGGCAGTATATAAAGAGACCCACGGCAAGCCGCAGTTATGGTTCGGCTACATAGATAAGCTCTTTGATTTTCTTCTCGATAATGGATTGAAGCCCTTGCTTGAGCTTGGCTTCGTACCCACAGAGCTTGCTACTGTACCTAATACGGTATTTTGGTGGAAGGCTAACGGCTGTCCGCCCAAGGATTATGAAAAGTGGCATTTTCTTGTTAAAGGCACAGTCGAGCATTTAGTTGAAAGATACGGACTTGAAGAGGTCAGAACTTGGTACTTTGAAGTGTGGAATGAGCCGAATTTAGGTTCTTTTTGGAGAGGCTCTCAGGAGCAGTATTTCAAGCTTTATGAGGTTTCCGTAGATGCAGTAAAATCTGTATGCAAGGATTTCCGTGTCGGCGGACCTTCAACAAGCGGTGCTGATTTCAGAGAGGATTTAGGCTATCTCAAGGCATTTATAAAATTCTGCGAAGAAAAGAAGCTCCCCGTTGATTTCTTCACGGCTCATCCTTATCCTACCTATTGGCCCCTTGATACAGACGGCAACGAGCATATGGGATATATGAAAAAGGAAATCTGCACAGAGTTTATCGATAACATAAAGAATATCGTTGACCTGTCAGCTTACAAGGGTGCTGAAATTCATTTGACGGAATGGAATTCCTCACCCAGCCCCCGTGATTTAATTCACGATACACCCTTTGAAGCACCCTTCCTGCTCTACAATATTACACAGAATTTCGGCAAGATTGATTCACTCGGATATTGGGCTTTTACCGACATTTTCGAGGAAAACGGTCCCGGTGAAGAAGAATTTCACGGTGGCTTCGGACTTATCACAAACAACGGATTGAAAAAGCCGTCATATTGGGCGTATTACTTTCTTTCAAAGCTCGGTGATGAGATTATACATCTTTCCGACAGACACATTATCACAAAGCAGGGCGACAATTATCAGGTAATAATATGGAACTACTGTTACTATACCGATGAATTTGCAAGGGGTGACAGAAGTAAGCTTACCCTCACAGACCGTGATAATGTATTTGAAGTTAAGGATGAAAAGTTCAATATTTCACTTAATCTTGACGGTGAGTACAAATTAACTGAGTACACCCTTGACAAAGATACATCTGCACTGCATAATTGGGTCAAGCTCGGTGCGCCGAAGTATCCCACGAGAAAGGAAATCGTTTCCCTTGATACTATGAGTCAGCCGAAGGTAACGACAGGCAGTACCGAAGATTTTAATATTGATATTACACTCAAACCTCACGAGGTTAAGATGTATATACTTGAGAAATAAGGAGAATTTTATGGAAAAGTATCTTATCAATCCGAATCAGAAAATCAGTAAAATCAACAAGGAGATTTACGGACACTTTTCAGAGCATCTCGGCAGATGTATTTATGAAGGACTCTATGTGGGTGAAGATTCACCAATTCCCAACGTTAACGGTATGAGAAAAGACGTTGTGGATGCTCTTAAAGAAATGGGCATTCCCGTGCTTCGTTGGCCCGGTGGCTGCTTTGCCGATGAGTACCATTGGAAGGACGGCATCGGTCCCAAAGAGAGCAGAAAAAAGATGATTAACACCCATTGGGGCGGTGTTGTTGAAGATAACAGCTTCGGTACTCACGAATTCTTTGAGCTTTGTGACCAGCTCGGCTGTGAGGCTTATATAAACGGCAATCTCGGTTCAGGAACGGTTCAGGAAATGAGTGAATGGGCCGAATATATGACCTTTGACGGTGTATCACCTATGGCTGACCTTCGTAAGAAAAACGGCAGAGAAAAGCCCTGGGATGTAAAATATTTTGGTGTCGGCAATGAAAACTGGGGTTGTGGCGGTCATATGCTTCCTGAATTTTACGCTGATCAGTACAGACGCTACGAAACCTATGTCCGTGATTACGACAATAAAAAGCACATCTACAGAATTGCATGCGGTGCTAATGCCTTTGATTATAACTGGACAGAGGTGCTTATGAAAAAAGCGGCAAGCCGTATGAATGGTCTGTCACTTCACTATTACACTCTTCCCGGTGATTGGGGTAACAAGGGTAAGGCTCTCGGCTTTACGAGGGATGAATATTACATCACAATAGAAAAGGCCTATAAAATGGAAGAGCTTGTCCGACGTCACGGTGATATCATGAATCAGTATGACCCCGATAAGAGAGTCGGTATGATTGTTGACGAATGGGGCACCTGGTATGATGTTGAGGAGGGTACAAATCCCGGATTCCTTTATCAGCAGAACACGATGAGAGATGCTATCGTCGCAGGTCTTACCCTTAACATTTTCAACAAGCACTCCGACAGAATCAGAATGGCAAACATTGCTCAGACAGTAAATGTGCTTCAGGCTGTGGCTCTTACCGACGGAGAGGATATGCTTCTTACTCCCACATATCACATTTTCAAGATGTACAAGGATCATCAGGAAAACACTCTTCTCGGCTCATACATAACAACACCCGACCTTTCCGAGAAAGGCACTCTTCCGAAGCTTATTGAAAGCGCTTCAATCAAAGAAGACGGTACCATTGTTGCAACTATCGTCAACACATCTGTTGACGAAGAAGCAGACATTCACTGTCAGATTGCAGACTTTAATCTCAAGGAGCTTTCTGCAGAAATTCTCACAGGTGATATGCACGACTATAACAGCTTTGAGAATAAGAATGTAGTTGGCGCAAAGGCTTTCAGTGATTATGAAATGCTTTCCGACGGCTTTAAGACAACCCTTCCTCCTTGCTCGGTTGTTAAGTTTGTTATTAAATAATATGGACGAGTGTAAAAGATGCCTGCTTCACGAGGTAGCAGAGGAAGATACGCTCAAGAGCATCAAGGAGCGAATCGACAAGCTCTCCGAAAAAGAAAAGGCACCCGATGAGCTTTACGAAAAAAGACTCAGTGAGTGCAAAGAATGTGATAATCTTATATCGGGAGTTTGTGTGAAATGCGGCTGTTATGTGGAATTCAGAGCGGCATTCAGAAGCAACAAGTGTCCTGATGTAAAGTACAGAAGATGGTAAAATAAAAAGCAAGCAGAGTCCGAAGGGATAATGCTTGCTTTTTCTTGCTTAAGATGCAAAAAATTCCCCTGCTCAATGTCGGATTGAACAGGGGAGAGGAGCTGATTCAATACAAATCAAAAAGTTGATATCGGACCGCTGATGTAGTCGGCCAGCTCGCTTGAGGTGCTGATTTCTTTGCCATTGATTTCAATGGGAGAAGCGATGAATACCTTTAACTGTGTAGCCGAATTGTTTACAATAAGCTTTTCATTAATTGTATATGAGCCACCGCTTAAGGTGATTGTCACAAGTGCTGTGTTGGATTTTTCCACAACGATAACATTGTCAGCCTTTATTCCTGAAAGATCAACAAGGGAAAGGGCAGGAGTTTTATCATCGGCTTTTACATTGATGAAGGTCTTTGCTTCAACATTGCTTACACCTTTAATTTCAACGGGCTCAGCCTCAGCGCTTTCAAGGGTTCTGTAAACCTCTGCAAGCTGATTGGTTGTTGCTTCGGTTTGCTCAGTAGTGGTTGTATCCTGCTTAAAATTTGCATCAATCTGAGTAGACTTAACGGTGATTGACAGACTGTTGATTGTCATATTCTGGTATTCACTGCCTGCGTTTTCATCCATATGACCTTTGATTACAAGTACATTTCTTTCGTTGGGAGCAAGAACGGCTTCATAATCCTTGAGATTGATTTCTTGACCGTCAACAGTTACGGTGAAATCGATAACATCAAGAAGCTCGGAATTTCCGTCGATACCGTCAAAGATAATGCTGTATTTGAGGTCGAGGTTACCTTTATTTACAATAGTGATATTGGGAAGCTGATATGTACAACCGGGGCTCCAGACAACCTCTGTCTGCCCCTCTTTTTTTATCCAATCGAGTAAGGTTTTGTCGATACTGTTTCCTTCATCATCAAGAAGATCGAGATCAAAGCTACCCGAACGTATAATATTGACGCCTGTGTTAGCTGAATCTGAAAACCATGCAAAGGTTAATCCTGCAAGCAGTACAATGCAAAGGCATGTTGCCATAATGCTGCTTATAAGAGCGTATTTTGTTGATTTGTTCTGCATTCTTTTTTCTCCTTTGTTGTTTGTTTTTGTGGGGTGTACCACAATCGCATTATACGTGAAGAAAAGCGCTATTTCAACAGGATTTTTTATGTTTTGTAATTTATTCTGAAAAAATATAGCGGTTTTGCACAAATTTTCATGTGTGAGAATTCGAAAAAAGACGGTGCATAGGGACGGAAGGTTGGTGTGAAATGCTCAGGGATGGGTGGAAGTGTAATATAAATTAGGCTCTATCGGTTACCTTCAACAGTTATTGTAGAGTTAATTAAAACAGTCCGCTGATTCTGCCTTCAGCGTCAACGTCAATTCTTTCTGCTGCGGGAACTCTGGGAAGTCCGGGCATTGTCATGATTTCACCTGTGAGTGCAACAATAAAGCCTGCACCTGCGGAAACCTTGATATTTCTTACTGTTACAATGAAATCCTCGGGAGCGCCGAGCTTTGTGGGATCATCGGAGAAGCTGTACTGTGTCTTGGCAACACAAACGGGCATCTTGTCGCAGCCGATTTCTTCAAGCTTCTTGATCTGCTTGAGTGCTGAGGGAAGGATTGCAACATCCTTACCGCCGTAAACCTTCTGCACGATGTCACGAAGCTTCTGCTCGATTGTGTCCTCAGCGTTGTAGGAGAAGGTGAAGTTTGAGCTGTCCTCTTCTTCGCAAAGGCGTACAACTTCCTTTGCAAGCTCTTCACCGCCCTTGCCGCCTTCAGCCCATACGGTTGAAAGGCAGACATTTACACCGAGCTCCTTGCACTTTTCAATGATAAATTCAACTTCCTTATCAGTATCTGTGGGGAAACGGTTAACGGCAACCACACAGGGAAGCTTGTAAACATTCTTGATGTTTGAAACGTGACGAAGAAGATTGGGAATACCCTTTTCGAGAGCCTCAAGGTTTTCTTCACCAAGCTCAGTCTTTGCAAGACCGCCGTGCATCTTAAGAGCACGGATTGTTGCAACCATTACAACTGCGTCAGGGTTGAGACCTGCCATACGACACTTGATGTCAAGGAACTTTTCAGCACCGAGGTCAGCACCGAAGCCTGCTTCTGTGATGGCATAATCAGCCATTTTCATTGCAGTTCTTGTTGCAATAACAGAGTTACAGCCGTGAGCGATGTTAGCAAAGGGGCCACCGTGAACAAATGCAGGTGTGCCTTCAAGAGTCTGTACAAGGTGAGGCTTGAGAGCGTCCTTGAGAAGGGCAGTCATTGCGCCGTGAGCATTGAGCTGACCGCAGGTAACGGGTTCGTCGTTATAGTTATAGCCGACGATAATCTTTGAAAGTCTTTCCTTAAGGTCTGTGATTGATGAAGCAAGGCAGAGAATAGCCATAACCTCAGAAGCAACAGTAATATCAAAGCCGTCCTCACGGGGCGTGCCGTTGATTCTTCCGCCAAGACCGTCAGTAATAAAGCGAAGCTGTCTGTCGTTCATGTCAAGGCAACGCTTCCATGTGATTCTTCTTGTGTCGATGCCGAGCTTGTTACCCTGCTGAATGTGGTTGTCAAGCATAGCTGCAAGGAGGTTGTTTGCGCTTGTGATAGCGTGGAAGTCACCTGTGAAGTGAAGGTTGATGTCCTCCATGGGAACAACCTGAGCGTAACCGCCACCTGCAGCACCGCCCTTTACACCAAAAACGGGACCGAGTGAAGGCTCTCTTAAAGCAACGGCAACCTTTTTGCCGATTCTCTTCATGCCGTCTGCAAGACCGATGGTTGTTGTGGTTTTGCCTTCGCCTGCGGCAGTGGGAGTGATTGCGGTAACAAGAATGAGCTTTGCATCCTTCTTATCCTTGCTGTCATTTAAAAGTGAAAGGTCAATTTTTGCCTTGTAATTACCGTACTGTTCGATGTACTTAAGGTCAACCTCTGCTTTTTTTGCAATTTCGGTGATGTGCTGCATTTCACAGCTTTGTGCAATTTCGATATCTGATAAGTATGCCATAATAAAAAACCTCCTGTTTTCTCCGTAAGTTTATTACTGTTTCTAATTATACATTAAAAGTTGCTCGTAAGTCAATAGGAAGACTTTATAATTCAGGACAAGTGAACATAACCCGAGCCATAGTGAGCTGTGACAATATTGTACTTGTAGCTTTGCATTCTGCTATATATTATAATGAAAAGGAACTATTACGGTTTGTTCATATTTTATCAACCTCATTTTAAACATCATCTGTCTTAATAACACCATAGCATTTTATTTGAAACATTGTGTTGGATTTTTATTTTTAATTCTTGACTTTAGATGTTCAATTTGTTATCATATTAAGTGATATATTATGCGCATTTTTAATTAAAACAAATTATGAAAATAATGTTTCAAATGAAACAAAAACGAAAGAAGTGACTTAAGAATATGAAGAAAGAATTTCCTTACAAGCTTTATGATCTTATCCCCTCTCAGCAGACGATGTACCTTATGTTCAAGTACACCTTCAGTAAGCAGATTTCACAGATCCCCACATCCTTCTCTGTTGAAGATGTTGATCTTGACTTCGAGCTTCTTACAAAGGCACTTAACATCGAGTTTGAAAGAAATGACAGCCTTCGTCTGAGATTTGTAAAGGTTGACAAGCAGATCAAGCAGTATTTCCTTCCCTCATACAAAATGACAAAGGTTCCCTGCAAGTATTTCCGCTCTGTTGAAGAGCAGCAGGCATTTTTCGAAAAGGATGCTCAGACTCCCGTTCGTTTTGACAAGGGCGTAAACTTCAGAATTTACTTCTACAAAACTGCAAACGGCGGCAACGGTGTTTACTTCAATGTCAGCCATCTTAACATGGACGCTTTGGGTGCAGTTATCTTCTATCTTGACTTCATCGGAGTTTACAAGGCTCTTGCTTCAGGCACAGAGCTTCCTGCTCCTCTTGCTTCCTATGAGGAATATATTGCAAAAGAGCTCAAGAACGTTGAAGAGAAGAAAAAATGGGACAAGCACGAAAAATGGTACCGAGAATACTTTGCAAAGGGCGGCGAGCCCTTCTATGCAGGCGTACACGGCCCTGCCTTCCTTGAAAAGCAGAGAATCAAGAAGAAGAACCCCAACCTCCGCGTACCCGCTGCTTACAATCCTCTTCTTGACAAGTGTGATATGATTAACGGCCACATCGGTTCAGAGGATGCTGCAAAGATTTTCGCCTTCTGTAAGGAAAACGGCATTGCTCCCGAAAGCCTCTTTATGCTCGGCCTTCGTACTCACTGCTCAGCTCTCAACTACAGAACTGATGACGTTTTCATGATGGCAACCTGTTCAAAGAGAGCAGGCGTAAAGGAAAAGAAAATGAGTGGCTGTCTTGTTCAGCCCATTCAGGTGCGTACAATCATCCCTGAAACCGCAACCTTCAAAGAGGCTCTTAATGAGTACACCTCAGTAAGAACTCAGCTTTACCGCCATATGGATTATCCCTACATCACAGCCCGTGACCTTTCAAGAGATATGTACGACTACAGTCTCATCCAGGGTCCTGCATGTATGATGTTCTCATGGATTCCCATCCCCATTGACCTTGATCAGTTCGGGCTCAAGTTTGACTTCAAGACCTACGACCTCGGCAGATACTTCACTCCTCTTTATACTATCTGCTCACCTGACCCCAAGGACAAGGGCATTAATCTTAATTATATGTACAGAATAAAGCTTTCAGAAAAAGAGCAGATCGAAGCTCTTCATAAGAACGCCGTAAAGGTTGTTCTTGCAGGTATAGAGAACCCCTCAATCACAGTCAAAGAAATGCTTGATATGTGTGAAATTTAAATTTATATAAATCAGATCGGAGAGAATCAGAAATGCATATTGAATTATCAAAAAAAGAACTTAAAGAGCTCAAAAAGCTCAGAGAAAAAATCCACGATTCAGGTGCTGTTACCTCAATCAAGGAAATGTTCACAAGAAGTGAAGAATTCGGCGACAGAGTGGCTGTTGTTGAAAAAATCAAGAAGCAGGATGTTGTTTACACCGTCAAGGATTTCCACGACAGAGTAAGACAGGTCGGTACTGCTCTTTACGAGCTTGGCTTAGGCGGCAAGCATGTTTCCATCGTCAGTGAAAACAGCTACAACTGGATTGTTGTTTTCTTCGCAATCGTTTGCGGCGGCGGTGTTGCAGTGCCCATCGACAAGGAGCTTCCCGACAAGGATATCAGCATGCTCATTTCGAAGGGTGACGCAGAGGCTGTTTTCCACTCAAGAACCTACAAGGATACTGTGAAACTTCACCTTGAAAACGACGACAGATGTAAGTACGCTTTCTGCATGAACCCCGGCGCAAAAACTGAAGGCGGCAAATTCCTCACTGTTGATGCTCTTGCAGAAATGGGTAAAGAGCTTCTCTCCAAGGGTGACAGACGCTTCATCGATGCAGAAGTCAAGCCTGACGACCTTGCAGCAATTGTATTCACCTCAGGTACAACAGGCACAAACAAGGGCGTTATGCTCTCTCACTTCAATTTTGCAACAAACGTTGAGGGTGTTCTCGAGTTCCTCGGAGCTGAAATTTCAACAATGTCCATCCTTCCCATGAACCACGTTTACGAGCTTTCCTGCAGCGTTCTTACGGCTATTTATATGAACGGTATCATTTATGTAAATGACAGCCTTAAGAATATCCTTCCCAACATCAACGACTTCAAGCCCACTGCTATGGCAGTTGTGCCCCTTGTTCTCGAGGGTATCTACAACGGCATCCGCGCAAAGGCAGCAGAAAAAGGCAAGCTTGATATAATGCTCAAGATGATCAAAATCAGCAACAAGCTCCTCAAGGTCGGAATTGATATAAGACCTGTAGTTTTCAAAAGCGTAAAAGAAAACTTCGGCGGTATGTTCCCCACAATGAGCTGCGGCGGTGCACCTGCAAGAGGTGACCACATCAAGTTCCTTGCCGAGCTCGGCTTCAACATCATTTCAGGCTACGGTATGACAGAATGCTCACCTACAATCACTCTTCACAAAAACGGTATGGAAAAGCCCCTTTCAGCAGGTAAGGCTTTCCCCAGAGCAACCTTCAAGATTGCTGAGCCCGACGAAGACGGCATCGGTGAAATCTGGGTCAAGGGCGACAATGTTACCAAGGGCTACTACAAGGACGAAGAAGCAACAAAGGCTTCCTTCTCTGAGGACGGCTGGTTCAAGACCGGTGACTACGGCAGACTTGACGAAGACGGCGAGCTTTACATCACAGGTCGTAAGAAGTTCCTTATCATCCTTCCCAACGGTGAAAACATCTTCCCCGAAACAGTTGAAGGTAACATTATGGAGCATCTTCCCTATGCCGTTGAAACCGTTGCTTTTGAAGAAAAGATCATCTCTGCAACAGGTAAGGAAGCAACCATTATGTCCGCTGCAATTTATGTAAACAAGGAATTCCTCAAGGGCATGAGCGACGAGGAAATCATTGCAAAGACCAAGGCAGACGTTGCAGAAAGCAACAAGGGTCAGCCTGCTTACAGAAAGGTTCAGAACGTTTACGTTTCCTTCACCGAGTTTGAAAAGAACTCAACAAGAAAGGTTATCAGACAGAAGGTAATCGACACTTATGTAAAACCTGCTACAGTTTAAGCTGTGCAAAAAAATAAAAGTACAACACCGATAAAGGAGGTTTGAAATATGCTTGAAACACTCAGAGAAGTAATCTGCCGTTATGTTGAAATCGATCCCAACACACTTACTGAAGAAACAAACATCAGAAGTGAGCTTGGTCTCAACTCCCTTGAGCTTATCAACATTGCAGTTGCAATCGAAGACGAATTTGATGTTGAAATCCCCGACCGTGAAGTCGGCAACATCGAAACTCTCGGCGATGCAATCAAGGTTATTGAAAAGTACATAGAAGAATGATAAAAAATCTCCCTCACCGATGATGAGGGAGATTTTTTAAAATCAGTGGGCTGTGAGTAGTCAGTACACCTCAGTACCTTTTTTTACTTTTCTTATGACAAATATGCACTTATTCAGGCTTTTAATGTATATTTTTATGTGTATTTTTAATAATTATTCAGATTTTGGTATTTTCTTTCACTAAAAACAGTTGACAATACTCCGTTTCGGTGATAAAATATCGGCACACAAAATATTGGAGGTATTTTAAAATGAAAAAGTTTTTAGCAATTGCTCTTGCTGCAGTTCTTCTTTTCGCTCTTGCAGCTTGTGTGGGCAACAAAACAACAGACGGTAATGCAACAGCAGGTAACGCTACAGACGGTAACGCTACTGCAGGCGACGTAAAGGCAGTTCTTACAATGGCTACCAACGCAGAATTCCCTCCCTACGAATATCACGACGGTGACGCAATCGTAGGTATCGACGCTGAAATCGCAGGCCTCATCGCTGAAAAGCTCGGCATGGAGCTCGAAATCGTTGACATCGCATTCGACTCAATCATCCCCGGCGTTCAGTCAGGCAAGTTCGATATGGGTATGGCAGGTCTTACTGTTAACGCAGACAGACTTGAAAAGGTAAACTTCTCAAGCTCATATGCAACAGGCGTTCAGTCAGTTATCGTTAAGGACGGCGGCAGCGTTGCTTCTCTTGACGACATCGCAGGCAAGAAGATCGGTGTTCAGACTTCAACAACAGGTGACATCTACGCTACAGGCGACTACGGCGAAGAATCAATCATCAGATACGACAACGGTGCAGCAGCTGTTCAGGCTCTCATCGCAGGTAAGGTTGATTGCGTTATCATCGACAACGAGCCCGCTAAGAGCTATGTTGCAGCTAACGAAGGCCTTTCAATCCTTGACACTTCCTATGCAGTAGAAGATTACGCAATCTGCTTTGCAAAGGAAAACACAGACCTTCAGGAAAAGGTTAACGCAGCTCTTGAAGAGCTCATCGCTGACGGTTCAGTTAAGGCAATCATCGAAAAGTATATTCCTGCTGAATAATTCAGAAATCCCGAAAGCACAGGGCGCCGTTATGAGCGCCCTTTTTCTTACTAATAAGACTCGAAAGGGGCGAAGACTATGATCAAACAGATTATCGGCTGGTTTGCGGCAATGTGGGCTGAATTTGTAAATGAGTTCACCTTTGTTTTCATCGATGACAACCGTTATCAGCACATCTTAAACGGCTTCGGTAACACACTTAAGATTACCGCAGGCTCACTTCTTATCGGTATTCTCATCGGTATTGTTGTTGCGGCAATCCGTTCATCCTACGACAAGAACAAGGAAGCTATGGCAATGCATAAGGGTCTGAGCTACTACGCTTTCACCGTTATCAATGCACTTTGCAAGGTTTACCTCACAATTTTCAGAGGAACCCCCGTTGTTGTTCAGCTTCTTATCTGCTACTTCATCGTTTTTGCAAACGCAAAGGACGGTGTACCCGTTGCAATTTTTGCCTTCGGTATCAACTCCGGTGCTTACGTTGCAGAAATTTTCCGCGGCGGTATTATGTCCATTGATGCAGGTCAGTTTGAGGCTGGCAGAAGTCTCGGCTTCAACTATCTTCAGACAATGCGCCACATCATTATCCCCCAGATGTTCAAGGCGGTGCTTCCCACTCTCTGCAACGAGTTCATCGCTCTTCTCAAGGAGACATCTGTTGCTGGTTATGTAGGTGTTATTGACCTTACAAAGGCAGGTAATGTTATTGCAGGACGTACCTTCTCCTACTATATGCCCCTTATTGCCGTTGCAATTATTTATCTTGTAATGGTTATGATTCTTACATCTCTTGTAGGTAAGCTTGAAAGGAGGTTGCGTAAGAATGAGCGATAATAATGTTCTTATCAAGGTTACAGGCCTTAAAAAGCACTACGCAAAGTCAACAGTCAAGGCTCTTGACGGAATTGACTGCGAAATCAGAAAAGGCGAGGTAGTTGTTGTTATCGGCCCTTCAGGCAGCGGTAAATCAACCTTCCTTCGTTCACTCAACCTTCTTGAAATTCCCACCGACGGTATAATTGTCTTTGACGGTGAAAACATCACCTCTCCCAAGGCAAACATCAACAAGCACCGTATGAAGATGGGTATGGTTTTCCAGCATTTCAACCTCTTCCCCCATATGACAATTCTCGGCAATCTCACAATTGCTCCCATCAAGCTCCTCGGCAAATCAAAGGAGGAAGCTGAAAAGAAGGCTCGTGAGCTTCTTGAAAGAGTCGGGCTCGGTGACAGAGCAGACGCTTATCCCGGTCAGCTTTCAGGCGGACAGAAGCAGAGAGTTGCAATTGTACGTGCTCTTTGTATGGAGCCTGAGGTAATGCTCTTCGACGAGCCCACAAGCGCCCTTGACCCGGAAATGGTCGGCGAGGTTCTCGACGTTATGAAGCAGCTTGCCGCTGAGGGTATGACAATGGTTGTTGTTACCCACGAAATGGGCTTTGCCAAGGAAGTAGGCACAAGAATCGTGTTTATGGACGGTGGTGTTTTTGTTGAAGAAAACACTCCCGAAGAATTCTTCGCAAATCCGAAGAGTCCCCGAGCAATTGATTTCTTATCAAAAGTACTTTAAGATAAAGACACCTTTGAGCAACCCTGCACAAAGGTGTCTTTTCAGCTAAGAAAAGGCTGTGAAAAAAAGTTTCAAAAAAAAATCAATTTTTTTCAAAAAAAGTATTGACAAAAAAACCTTTTTGTTGGATAGTATACAAGTCGTCGCGATAGTGACGGCAAGATGTGGGAGCATAGCTCAGCTGGGAGAGCATCTGCCTTACAAGCAGAGGGTCACAGGTACGAGCCCTGTTGTTCCCACCACATGGCCCGGTAGTTCAGTTGGTTAGAACGCTAGCCTGTCACGCTAGAGGTCGACGGTTCGAGCCCGTTCCGGGTCGCCATGTACGAGGATGAAAATCCTCAACACGCCTCTGTAGCTCAGTTGGTAGAGCAGTGGACTGAAAATCCACGTGTCGTTGGTTCGATTCCGACCGGAGGCACCACAAATGCGGATGTAGCTCATCTGGTAGAGCGCCACCTTGCCAAGGTGGAGGTAGCGAGTTCGAGCCTCGTCATCCGCTCCAGTTAAAAGACCATCGCAAAAGCGGTGGTTTTTCTTTGAAATACTTTCAGAAAAGGATCATAAATCTCTTGATTTTTCCCCTGCTCTGATGTATAATAAAACGCCTTTCTGCCGTGGGAAGAAAAGCCTCCTTAATTATTCATTCAAAATCCGCTTATTCCGAATGAATAATGAATAGTGAATAGTGAATAATGAATAATACAAAAAAAGCCGCTAACGCGACTTTTCTTTCTGG
>JAZKYQ010000017.1:0-11992 GCA_045612205.1 Acutalibacteraceae bacterium
AAGTGAATCTAAACTTACTATCTCGCCATCGTTTCTGTTTTGTCCTGTTCGCTTTTCTTCTAACATTTTCATCACCATATACATTATACCACATATATGACAAAAAGCCCAGCAAAAGCTGGACTTTTTCGACAGTCTGAATCCACCGAATTTCTCGGTGGATTTTTTATTATTTTATAATCAGTTAACAGCATTAACTGTAAGTGATTCTATTCTCGGAGCAAAGCTCTCATTACCTGCAAAGAGTGTATTTCCGCTGTTTGAAAGTGTGATTTCATTTTCGCCTTCATTGAGCTCAACATTGAAGGTAAGGGTCTTGTAGGTATAAAGACTATAGGTGTTTCTGCAGAAGATATCCTGACTTACACCGCCTGCTTCAACAGTAAGCATTGCTTCAATAAGATCAACATTGTAAGCGTGATATCCGCCCTCAAGGTTGTTTGCATAATTGAGGGTAACACGGTAGCTTCCGCTTTCCGGAGCGTTTACAGTAAAGCTTGCCTTGCCGCCTTCACTTGAAATTCCGTCGATATATTCGTTGCCGTATTTATCCTCGCAAAGCTCCGCCTTACCTGAAAGACTCATTTCCTCAGCAGTTATTTTCTTGCTGAAGCTGCTTTCTTCGGAAACACAGATTGCAATTGCAGTCTTCTTATCAAGCTCAATTTCATTAAGTCCTCTTCTCAGGTAAACAAGCTTACCGCTTTCAAATTCGCAGGGTATGCCGTCAACTGTGCCTTCGGTGCTTTCGGACACTACAGCCTTGTAATATCCGTCACAGGGAGCAACGGCAAGATAAGCTGTACCGTCGGAAGAATCCCTGAGAAGGCTGATTTCATTTTGCTCTTCGTGAAGGCTGAGAATTGCACTGTCAAGAACAAAGGTACCCTCACCGTGGCTGAAGACGATTTCGTGCTTGCCCTTTGAAAGCTCAAGGGTCATTTCGTAGCAGTCAGTATATTCACTCTTTATTGTGTTCGGGAAATAAATAGTCTCTTCTTTGCCGTCAAGGCTGAATTTAACAGCGGTAAAATCTCTGTCATCTCTTGTGCTTCCGTCGTTGGAATTACCGAAAACAACTCTGAAGTCATAGGTTCCTGAGGTTTTTGCGTTAATCTTGATTTTAACTCCGTCTCCCTCATTTTCAAAGCCGCCGCACATGCCTTCCGTATTA
The DNA here is from genome assembly GCA_045612205.1 of Acutalibacteraceae bacterium. Lineage (GTDB taxonomy): Bacteria > Bacillota > Clostridia > Oscillospirales > Acutalibacteraceae > UBA6857. Next base: position 1,175 of record JAZKYQ010000017.1, read on the forward strand.
CCTGTTGTTGCATAGGCACTGTCATAGGTATATGCGTTACCGAGAAGCTTACCGTCCTCGAACTCGTATCTTACGGGGATATTATCATTTTTAACGGCAAAGGCTCCTTCTTTTTTCGGTGTAACGGTGATGAAGTAAACTGCATCGGCATCTGTACCGGGAATGTTTATATTAAGTGAGCCGAAGGTTGTGTTAGTATTATACTGTCTTAAAACAATCGGAGAGGAAACGATACCTGTGAGTCCCTGATAATACACACACTCAATCTTTACATTAACCTCACAGCCAAGCTCAGTTTCATCAAGATTTCTGATTCTGACGGCACGCTTGCTGTCGCTTCCGGAAACTATCGCATTGATTTCTTTTTTGTCATCTGAGAGCGTGGCTATACCGTCATGTCTTTCACGGTAGTTATACTTATCCTGACTTTTGCTTGTCACTTCAAGAAGGTTTCCGTCCATTTCGGCATACTTTCTGTAAAGCCACCAGTTTGAGTTAGGAGAGTTGTCATCTGCGGCAGTGTCGTTAAGATTATTTGCAAGGCGCCAGTAAGCCATATTACCGTAAACACCGCTGTTTTCCATAGCGATAACATAATGAAGCATGGTTGCGGGATTACCGCAATCCTCCATTGTGCCGTACTCTGTTACGATGATAGGAAGATCTTCTACACCAAGCTTATCCTCAATGCGTCTGTAATCCTCAACATGCATATGCCAGTCGGGAATTGACCACCATGCAAGCTCATGGTAAATCATAATTTCAGGCACGCAATCATTCTCAGCACAATAGGTCATAAATCCGTCCATTTTTACGGTTTCGTAATCGCAGAAGCCGGGACCGCCTATCACAGCATCAGGATCAAGTGACTTGACGTAATCATAGGTCATTTTCCATCCTTCGTAGAAGTTCTGTCTGCCGATGTCATCGTAATGAGCAACACCGTCAACGTAATTACCGAACCATACGCCGTTGTCACATTCGTTATAGATACAGTAAACAAGCTTATCTTTATAAGGCTCATCCTTAAGAAGCTCTATCTTTTCCTTGATTAAAGGGAAATAGCTTTCGGTGATGAAGGTTTTCCAGTCGTATGTACCGTTTTTGCGCATTTCGTAAATCTCATCGTGGCAATAATACCAGGTGCTGTAGGCATCCTGAAGGTAAACAACGGTGTAATCGCACTCCTCAAGCTGAGGGGCAACATGACTGATGTCACCTGTGGGATGCTGAAGGCCCTGAGGCACCTTCTGGGAAACTGAAGCAATATCAAGGCTGTCCGTCATAGCTTCAGAGGGCACACCCTCTTCGGAAAGGCCGTAAAGAAAGCCTGTCGCCTTTGTTGAAACGGGATCAAGCTGTTTTGCTGCATCGATGTTCAGTGAAGGCACCCACACGAGAGGTGTCGCTTCAAACATCATTATGATTGTGATGATAATTGACATTAACTGACTCATTGGTTTTCTCCTTTAGATTATATTTTCCTAATTATACCACACAACTTTCCGAAAAGTAAAGAAAAAAATGAAGATAAAAAACAACTAAAAAGCCAATTGTGTTTCAAATGTTTCTATGATGTTTACCTTGTTATAAGTTTTAGTAAAACATCTGTTTCATCAATTGCAATTGCTTTTACAAAGAATTACAATTAATGAGCTTTTTTAGTTTTTTAAAACTCTAAAACGAAAACATATTAAATGAAGGTGAAAAAATGAAACTTGAAAATGTGCCAACCATAAGAGAATTACTTGACAATGCACCGATAAAACACAACAATAAAACCTTTATCAAGTACATCAGAAACGATGAAGTAATTGAAAAATCCTACGGACAGGTACGAAGCGACAGCCTTGCTTTCTGCCGAAAGCTCCGCCACACCATGCCCGGTAAAAATCACATTGCCATTATCAGCCAGAGCTGTTATGAATATATTGTCAGCATGACAGGTATTCTTGTCAGCGGAAATGTTGCAATTCCCGTTGCGCCCGACTCAACAGCAGAAGATGTCGCTGCTATACTCAACGATGCAGACGTAACAGGTGTTTTGTATGAAAGTGCTTTCTCTGAAAAAATTGAAAAGGTAAGAGCTCTTTGTCCCGGACTTCGCTTTGAGCTTGAATTGGGCAGCGCTGAAGAATTCGAAAAAATCTATCACGATTACTCTGACACTTCAGAATTTGCTCACCTTTCCGATATCAAAATGGATCCCGATGCCTGCGCACTTATTATTTACACATCCGGTACAACGGGCGACAGAAAGGGCGTAATGCTTTCAAGCTATGCCCTTGTCAGCAATATTATGTATAAGCCTTACAGTGATATGGTGGTGCGTGCCGAGTCACTCTTTTCAGTATTGCCGCTTTATCATATATTCTGCTTTGTAAGCGACTATCTGTCACCCCTTCAGAACGGTAATGTGCTTTGCCTTAACGGTAATATGCGCGACCTTTTCAAAAATTTCCTTATCTTCAAGCCCAATCAGATGCGAGTCGTTCCTATGATTGCACAGGCTATACTCGGCAGAATCCGTGCAATTCAGGCAAAAAATCCCTCACTTACTCCCAAGGAAGCTGCCGCTCAGGTTACAGGCGGAAATCTTGAGGTAATGCTTTCAGGTGGTGCTTATCTTGATCCGTCACTCAGCCGTGCCTTTGATGAAATGGGTATCTACCTTCGTCAGGGCTACGGAATGAGCGAAGCTGCAGGTAAGGTTACTGTTCCTGACCTTGAAAGTGATATTGCTTGCGTGGGCAGACTCATGCACTTTATCGACGCACGAGTTGTTGATAACGAGGTACAGCTTGACACTCCCTGCCGTATGATCGGTTATTACAAGCGTCCCGAAGAATCTGCCGCCGCATTTACCGAAGACGGCTGGCTCAAGACAGGCGATATGGGATATGTTGATGAAAACAGACAGCTCTTTATCACCGGCAGAGTCAAGAATCTCATCATTCTCTCAAACGGAGAAAATGTTTCTCCCGAGGGCATCGAAAACCGTTACAGAGAAAACAAAATCGTCAGTGAGGTGCTCGTTTATGCTGACAAGGATCTCATTGTTGCAGAGGTTTACCCCAACAAGGACTATGCCGAGCAGGCAGGTATAACTGATATCAACGCTGCTCTTGAAGAGCTCACTAACTCACTTAATGAGACCGCACTCCCCTCTCACACCGTAGCAAAGCTCATAGTCCGTGACACTCCCCTTGAAAAAACCTCCACAGGTAAAATCAAGCGCGTTACAAGCGCCAGAGGTGAGAATTGATGAAGCCACAGCACAATGAACAGGTTTATAAATTGATTCATTCACAGGAAATGGTGCAGTTTATGTGGAAGTACGCTATCCACAGGCAATCTACACAAATTCCTTTTTCAATCTCATTTGATGAAGATATGGACTTCAGCATTCTTGCCCGTGCCGTAAACATTGAAATCATGCGCAATGACTGTATGAGACTGAGATTGTTCCGTGATAAGCTTCAGATCAGACAGTTTTTCCTTAAAGAGTACCGGCTTGATAAAATACTCATAAAGGATTTCTGCTCAAAAGAAGAGCAGACAGAGTTCTTCGATAGGGACGCCGAAAAAAAGCTTGATGTATTCAATGGTGAAACCTTCCGCATCGTCTTTTTCCGCACCAGCAAAAAATGCGGTGTTTATATTCTTGTATCTCATATGATAATGGACTTTGTGGCAACCTTTCTGTTTTTCAAGGATCTGATTGCCGTTTACGACAGCCTTAAAAACGGCACACCCATGCCTAAGACTCTTGCAAAATATGAAGATATTATTGCAAAGGAGCAGGACAACCCTGACCTTGAAAAACGTATTTCAGACCAGTATGAGCTTCTCAAGGAAAGGATGATTCCCGAGCGTCGTCCTGCATACAACGGAATCAACGGTCCGACAGAGCTTGAAAAGCAGCGCAGACTTCTGCACAAAAAAAAGCTTGACACTCCCTATGTTTATATTCCTGTCAGGGACGCTACTCATCTTGTAAAATGCCGACTGAATGACGAGGACAGTAAGATTATTTCCGACTACATAAAAGAAAACAATCTCAGCGCCGAATGGGTTATTCAGCTCGGATTCAGAATTTATCTTTCAAAAATCAATAATCACACAAATGACTCTCTCTTCTGGGTACTTTGCCCGAGAAGAAAAACCGTAAAAGAGAAGCGTTGCGGAGGCACGCTTGCTTCTCCCCTTCCCTGGAGAGAAATTCTTGACGATAACAACAGCTTTGCCGAAACCGTGAAGCAGCTCGGAGAAACACAGGCCTTCCTTTTCAGAAATTCCGATGTGCCCTTCACCTCGGTTCGACAGATGGAAATGGATCTTTTCAACTATTCTCTCGTCCAATCGGCAAACAATATGATGTTTTCATATCTCCCCTCAACCGAAAAGGCCTTCGGTGACAGAGACTATGAATTTTCAGCTTACAACTTCGGTCATTACGTAATGCCTGTTTATGCCCTTACAATGCAGGATGCAGTAACAAAAAGATATTCTTTTTCTTATATTCACCGTCTTTCACTTACAACAGACGAGGATATTTACCGCTTCCATGACGGTGTTGTACGCACAATTCTTGCAGGGGTAACTAATCCCGAAAAAACTATTGGTGAAATAATGGAGGAAATTTAAAATGCTTGAAACAGTAAAAGAAATTATCTGCGAGTTTGTTGAAACTGATGAAGACAGCATTACTGCTGAATCATCACTGCGTTATGATATCGGTGCAACATCCTTTGATCTGATGAACATTGCCGTTGAAATTGAGCAAAGATTCCACCTTTCATTACCCAACAGTGCGCTGCATCGCATAAAAACTGTGGGTGACATCGCAGAGCTGCTCGAAAAAGAGACAGTATAAAAAAAACAGGAGGCTGTTGCAAAATGTGTAACAGCCCCTTATTTTACTTATAAAAAGAGAGCCTTACGAAAAAGACTCTCTTTTTTTATTGATTATCTGCTTATTCTGATTACCGTTGCACTGTACATCGGCACAGTGTAATTGAACTGCTCGTCGATTCCGTCAACAGTGAATTCAACCATCTTGCAGTCTTCTTCAGCACCGAGGATATTGTCGTTGCCGAGATCATCACCTGCAACCTGATAAACGGTTGCGGTTGAGCCTGCTGTTGCGTTCTTGATGTCAATTGCAACTGTTCTTTCGCTGTCTGTAACGTTTACAAGCTTAACAATGATGTCACCGCTTGCATCTGTGGAAACAACCTGATAGCATTCTGATCTTGTGCCTGATTCAAGCTCCTTGTCAAACATAAGCTCGCCGTCAATGTAACCCTTTGCGTGGTAACCGTCAACAACAACCTTGATTTCATAGGTTTTGCCTGTTTCAACGGTGAAGTCCTTAACTGTACCGGGAACTCTGCCTGTCTTGATACCGTTTTCAATCTCCTGAAGGCAGGAAACTGTGTTACCCCAGCCACCGATATTCCAGAACCAGTAGTTATCCTTATCCTGAGCGGCAAAGGGAATAATGAAGCCTTCTGCACCGTCGAGCTTTGTTGCTTCAACGGTAAATGTGTAATTTGACCAGTCAACGTCACCGAAATATGTAACTGCACCTCTGTGATTGTCAGCCATCCAGGTATCCTTCTGAACAAGCTTACCGCCGTCAACACCCCAGTCACCGCTTGTGGTGTCTGTCCAGCCCCACCAGTATGATGTGGGAAGGAAGCTGTCCTTACCGAGAACCTTACCTGATTCGTTGTCAACAATCTTTACGTTGTCAAACTCTGCACTTGTGTACCATGTACCAACACCTACTCTGCCCTTTGAAGCAGTGCGTTCAAGCTGTGCACCGTCAAATTCTGTGCCGAGAAGAGTTGTACCTGCATTTGTTGAGAAAAGCTTCTGCATATAGTAGCTGATAGAGCCTGTTGAAAGGTGGTTGTTGAACCAGATCATATTAGGTGACCAATGAGTTGCAGTGAGGTTACCGAAAAGAGGAGCGTAAGCTGCCATCTTAACGATATCACCGTTTCTTTCAAGACCTGTCATATATGCTGCTTCTGCAAGAGCTGCTTCAAGTCTGTTTGAGCGTGCGGCATATTCACCAAGGAAAACATTGATTGCTCCGCCGTAGCCTGTGTCAAGCATTTCGTCAGCATTTCTCTTGTAGTTCTTCTCGTCATAGTAATCAGCGTTTTCAAGGAACCAGGAGGGCTCGTTGTAGTAATGCTGATCAGTCACGCCTGCATATTCGTCAATTGTGATGCCCTTTTCATTGATATATTCATAAGCCGCTTCGTAGCTCTTCATGTAATTTTCACCGCTTGTTGCATCGTCTGCACCTGAAGAGTAAATAAGCTCAAGGCCCTCGTAAAGCCCGGGGTTCTTTGCTTTTTCTTCGTTGAAGCGCTCAAGGAAGGCTTCATAGCGTTCGAAGTAAACCTCGCCCTCATTTTCGTTACCGATACCGATATACTTAAGCTCGAAGGGCTCGGGATGTCCGAGAGAAGCTCTTACCTTACCCCACTTCGATGTTACATCTCCACGGCAGAATTCAACAAGGTCAACCATATCCTGAAGATACTGCTCAAATTCGGGAGTGTTCATTTCAACAGGACCTCTGCCTCTCATCTGACAGTAAAGTCCGCAGCTGATAACGGGAACACCGATTGCACCGATATCCTCTGCAAGCTGGAAGTATTCAAAGAAGCCGAGACCGTAGCTCATATAGCAGGGAAGAGGGTCGTCTGTTATTGCAATATTTGTCCAGAGATTTGTACCGTAGGTACGTGCGGCAACATCACCGTACTTACCACCGAATTCAAGAGGTTCACCGTTTTCGTCAACACCGATGCTGTCCTTCCAGTTATAAGCAGTTTCTTTGTCCCAGCCTTCGATTACGCATCCGCCGGGAAAACGAAGGAAGGTAGGCTCAAGCTCTGCAAGCTTTTCTGCAAGGTCAATTCTCATGCCGTGATTCTTATAGGTCTGAGGGAAGAGTGAAATCATATCAAATGCAACCTTACCGCCTTCGGTGAGCACCTGGAAGAATACGTTTGCATTTGCAGTGATTTCTGAAACAAATGAGCCTTCATACTTTGCCCAAGCAGCAGTAACGCCTGCGATTTCAGCCTCACCTGCGATTTTACCGTCAGCAATAAGTCTTACCGTGATTTTACCGTTATAGCCGTCAAGAGCCTTTGCATAGAAGGAGAAGTCATACTTTTCTCCCTCAACGCTGTTCATACCCTCAAGAAAGCCCTTGTTCTGAACGCCTGCTTTTTCATAAGAATTATTTGTGATTACAAGATAGTTAGTGTTGTTTACATTAAGTCCGCCTTCTTTGTCAGCCTTGATTACCTCAAGCTCTGATGAACCGACCTTGCTCCAGCCGTGAAGCTCATCATCAGCGGCAAGCTCACCGTACTCAAAGGAACGGTTCACGATCTTTTCAGCGTAAATACCGCCGTCAGCAGCAAAGTTGATGTCCTCAAAGAAGATGCCGTAAAGAAGCTCACTGATGTCGTGAACCTCATCTGCAGCATCAATGCTCAAAGCATAGTCTGCATTTTCTTTATCATAAGCAATTGCCTTATTGATTTCACCGCGGACAATATCCTTATCAGGCTCTTTTCCGCCACAGGAGATTCCGAGTGAAAGGATAAATGCCATTACTGTTGCAAGAACTTTTTTGTAAAAAGCAATAATCTTGTGTTGCATAATTTCTCCTCCGATTTTTTAATTCATTGTTACGGTTACCGTACTCAATGCACTATAGATTTTCACGTTCTGAACTGTCTTTACAGCTCTTACTGCAAAGGTGTACTTTGCTCCGCTTGTGTAACCTGTATCAGCATAGGAGGATGTGCCGGCATCAACAGTATCAAGAAGCACATAGCTGCCTGAACTCTGTGACTTATAATAAAGCTCATAGCCGGTTGCACCCTTTACGCCTGTCCAACGGATTGTTGCATCACCGTCATCGGTTGTAACGGAAATGGTGGGCTTTACAGGCTTTGTAGCTGTAGCAATCTGTCTGAAGCTGCCTGCCACCTTGGCATTTGAAGCTGTAAGGTCAATACTACGTACTGCAAAGGTGTAATTTGTACCGGCCTTAAGGTTGCTGATGGTCATTGTTGTTGCAGTTGTAAGCTTGAAAAGCTTCCAGCCGCTACTTGTTGCATAATAAACTGCATAACCCTCTGCATTCTTTACTGCAGTCCATGTAAGCTTGATTGCAGAGGTGCTCTGTGCAGCAACGATTTTTGATGTAGCGGCACTCATTGTTGATGAATCAACTGTTCTGTAGATTGTTGAAGGATAAAGAGTACCGTTTTTGGAAATAATTGTTTTTACTGCAAAGGAGTACTTTGTACCTGAGGTAAGATTTTTATAAGTATAGGTTGTTGCTGTTGTTTTTCCGAGGCTCTTCCAGCCTGATGCAGTTTTGTAATAAACATTATATCCAGCTGCACCTGTTACCTTTTCCCAGGAGAGCTTGATTGAATTCGTTGTCGGAGTACAGGTAATCTTTGAGGTGGCAGGAATCTGAATGGTATATTTTGCATTGTAAGTGCCTTCGTACTTACCTGTAAAGGTGATTACTGCAGTAGCAGTACCGGGAAGATCTGCGCCTATATAAGTAACATTATAATCCTTACCGTTTATAAGAACTTTACCGGCTCTGTCCTTGACAGTAACAGCGGGAGTTATCTTCTTTCCTGTGTAATTGTACTTTGTTGCACTGAGCTTGATGTAGGTAATTGCAGGAATAGGAATAGGTGTGCGATCCTTTTCTGAGCAGTCAACACAGAAGAAATTGATTGTACCGTCTGTCTGTATTCCTGCCTTCTTTGTAACTCTTTCGTCTCTCCAAGAGTGATAAAGAGGTGTGCCGTCGGTGAACTTTTCATCAAGAAGAGTGTCACAGTTTTTACAGCCCATATAATACACTGCAGGATTGAGACAGTCAGCAGCACTTGCAAGATGAAGCTTATCGGGCTTTCTTACCTCATCATGAGGAAGGATTTCACTGCCCTGAGTATCCTCGAAGGTTTCATTGCCTATCATACCGCAACGCACACAGCTGTAATAATAAAGGTCATAATGAGTACAGGTTGCCTCCTGCGCCATATATTCCTGAGAGATGTTTTTCTTTGTAAAGCCGTGGCCGAGAGCTTCAACGGACTTTCTTTCACTTAAAACAAGTCCGCATTCCGAGCAGTGTGACTGCTTGGTGTAGCCACCGTTATAGCAGTCAGGCTCAACTGCTTGACTGTCAATAACCTCTTTGTGACCTGCTGAATGGATAAGCTCAACCTTATTTACATCAATTTTAATAGTAACAAGCTGAGTGGAAATGCCGAAGCCGTTGTTATCCCAGTCAAAATCAAAGGTGTATGATAAAATTCCGTCAGCATCATTTTTCATAATCTCAGGAGTTATAAGCACCCATACTGTCATGTAATGCTCTGAAGCATCATCTGAGGATTCCTTATTATCCCAGAAGAATTCAGCTTCAGTCCAGGCTCCCTTTGAAAATCGTCTGTATTTTACATCCATAAGCTCTTCAGGAGAAAGGCTTTCGTCAGCAGTGATTTTAATTCCTGCCCACCAGCCGTCAACGGGTCTGCCGATGCTGAAATCAGCAGGAGCAAAGTCAAGAGTAACTGTTTCATTATTTGAAACGGTGACAGAAGAATCACCTGTGACTGTAAGTCCGTTTGTAAAAGCAGAAACCTCTGCAACAGGAGGATTATAATCGCTTTCAGATACAAGGTAGGTTTCATCAGCGCTTATTTCATTACAGCCTTCACGCGCACAGTTATAGTAGTAAGTGCTTGTACCGTCATCATTTTTTTCCTTATGATGCTTGTCTGTGATAATTTTTTCGCTGAAGTCATGACCGAGAGCAGGTATCTCCTCTTTGGTCTGAACATCAAGTCCGCAGACTGAGCAATGTGAAACCTTTGTATAGCCCGGCTGTGTACAGTCAGGATCAATCTGCAGCTGATCGATGTATTCGGTACAGCCTGCGCTGTGAACAAGCTCAACCTTGCTCATATCAAGGCTTATGTCAACTCTCTGGATTGTTTCTTCGGTGCCGTTGTTATCCCAGTCAAAAGCATAGGAGGCTGAAAGAGCAACCCTTTCAAGATCCTCAGCTGTCACAACAAGAGCCATAACAATGCTCTTGTCCTCAGCGTTATAAAACTCACTTTCAGAAACAAGACCGATTTCAGTCCATTCTCCGTCATTGTCACGGTAGTATTTTGCCTGAGCAAGCTCTCCGTCTGTAACATTTTCAGCCACACTGAGCTTTAAAATAACTCTCCATGCAGCACCGCCGAAGCTGTCATTGACATCAGCAGCTGAAGCGTAATCGAGAACAAGCTTATCCTTGTTTGTAAAAACCTCATTTTCAAGCATTACGCCCTGAGTAAGTGATTCAACCTCTCCGAGCTTAACATCAGCTGTGTCCTGGGCAAAAGCCGTAACGGAGAACATAAAGGCCATAACAAAACACATAATGAAAGTTAAAGCCCTTGTTGAACGTTTCAAATTTTTCATTAGCAATTCCTCCTTATATCCGGGAACATAATTATACATATACAATAATAACATCTTTTTTCATACTGCGCAAGATGTTTTACTTTCTTTTATTTTTTTGTTCAAAAAGATTGCATTATTTTACTGTGAGTGTTATCATTTTAAAAACAATGCTGATTTCACAAGGAGAAAAATTATGCTCATAGCAGGACTTCAGAAGCTCACCTTACTTGACTATCCCGGCAAAACAGCCTGTACTGTTTTCACTCCCGGGTGTAATTTCCGTTGCCC